>JAKSKS010000040.1 GCA_024401615.1 Paludibacteraceae bacterium | reverse complement strand
ACCGCAAAGCTTTAGCGCTTTCGCGGATGCGGCGGAAACTCACCCTGGGAGACGAAGGTCTCGGTGCCGGCAACAAACCCGAAGTCGGCAGACAGGCTGCTATTGAATCCCTCCCAGAAATAGAAGCCATGCTTGAAGACGGCATCGAAATGGTGTTCGTTACCGCAGGTATGGGTGGTGGTACTGGTACAGGTGCCGCTCCTGTTATTGCGAAGGCTGCTAAGAACAAAGGTGTCCTTACCGTTGGTATCGTTACCATTCCGTTCGCATTCGACGGTCGCGACCGTTTGTCGCAAGCCCTCGATGGCGTGGAAGAGATGCGTAAGAGTGTCGATGCCATCATCACCATCACCAACGAGCGCATCAAGCAACTTTATGGAAACATGAAGATTTCGCAAGCGTTCTCTCAAGCCGATACCGTTTTGGCAACTGCTGCCAAGGGTATTGCCGAGTTGATTACCGTTACCGGTTATATCAACGTCGATATGAACGACGTCCGCACCGTTTTGACCAATAGTGGCGACGCTATTATGGGTTCTGCCATTGCCAGTGGCGAAGGCCGTGCGCTCCAAGCTATTCAAGACGCGTTGGAATCTCCATTGCTCACCAACAGCGACATCAGTTCTTCAGGCAACGTATTGTTGAACATTTCATCAGGTGTTGACGAGTACGAGGCAGATATGTCCGAAATCAGCGAAATCACCGACTATTTGCAAGATAAGTTAAGACCAGGCGCACAAATCATCTGGGGTTGCAACACTTCAGAAGATTTGGGTGAGAACTTGCAGGTTACCATCGTTGTTACAGGTCTTCACCTTACCGACGATGAGTTGAAAGAGTCTAAACCCAGCACAAAACCAGTAAGCAAACCTGCCAACAACGGCAGTTTCATCGACAAGCTCTTCAACAACGCTCCAAAAGAGCCCGAAAAGAAGGCAAGCAGCCCAATTGAGCGCGAGCCTGAAAAGTTGACCGACGAACAGAAAAGAAAATTAAGCGAAGCTTTCTATGGCCGCGATGTGGTTAGCAAAGATTCTGCGAAACCAACATTCGTGAAAGAGGAGCCAAAACCGTTCGAGCCCGTTCAGCAGCAACCAGTTGCTCCCGTTACACCTGTAGCACCCGCAACCCCTGCAACGCCAACCCAGGCGCCAGTTGCTGAAACTCCAGTAGTTCCAGAAGAGCAAAAACCAGTTGAGCCAGCACCAATAAGACGCTCGCTCGACGAC
Source organism: Paludibacteraceae bacterium (assembly GCA_024401615.1). Lineage (GTDB taxonomy): Bacteria > Bacteroidota > Bacteroidia > Bacteroidales > Paludibacteraceae > Physcocola. The sequence continues at coordinate 15,869 of JAKSKS010000040.1, read as the reverse complement.
CTCTTCAACGACAACAGTCTCGACGATATGGAACGTTCATCTTCACCAAAGAAGAACGATAACGACGACAGCACACAAACGTTTAGAATTTAACAAACCGATATACAATGAGTGACAGTTCTTTACATACTGCGCCACTTGAACTGGCAGAAATGCCGTCAGCCGAAACCATCATCAAGGTGGTAGGTGTTGGCGGTGGCGGTAGCAATGCGGTTAACTACATCTACAATAAAGACATTGAAGGTGTAAGTTGTGTTGCCATTAACACCGATGCCAAGTCACTCGCTTTGCTCAACCTCCCCCACAAGTTGCCTATTGCCAGACACGGTTCCGGTGCTAATCCGGCTGTCAGCAAACAGGCCGCCGAAGAACACGAGGAAGACATCCGCTCTGCTATTAAAGGTGCGGAAATGGTTTTCATCACTGCGGGTATGGGGAAAGGCACTGGCACAGGCGCGTCTCCTGTTGTGGCAAAAATTGCACAAGAGTTGGGAATTCTTACCGTGGGAGTTGTTACCATTCCATTCAAATTCGAAGGTAAACAATTCGTTCACCGCGCTATCGACGGTTTGGAACAACTACGCCAACATGTCGACTCCCTCCTTATCATCGCCAACGAGCAGATTAAAAGTGTATATGGTAATTTGAAGTGCAGCCAGGCTTTTGGCCGTGCCGACGACATTATCGCTACCGCCATTAGCGGTATTACTGGCGCAGTTACATCTACCCAAGGTGTCTGCACCGATATGGAAGACATGCGCACCACCCTTAAAGGTGGACAAAACGTTATGATGGGAGTGGGTATTGCCGACGGACCCGACCGTGCGATTTTGGCAATCCGCAATGCTTTAGAATCGCCTTTGCTGGTCAACAACAGCATTAAAGGCGGCAACCGCATCATCATTAACTACGCAATGTCGCCAGAACACGAGATGACCATAGAGGAAATGGAAATCATCAACGACGAGTTGAAAAACCAAATTGGTTACTACGGAGACCAAATTTGGGGTACACTTTTCGACGAATCGCTTGGTTCTAAACTAAAGGTCACCATCGTTGTAACAGGCATTAAGAGCATTACCAACGAAGAACTCGAGGCAATGACTTTAGGTAACCAGACATTACCGCCTACACAACCAACAGCCACTCGGTTAGAAGAACAAAAAACGGTAGAGACCACATCTCCGCTAAGTCCGTTCTCAATCATGGCAAATGCACCAACAACTCCAACCCCAACCGCGCCAGCGGCTGCAACCGAGTCTGTAAACACAGCGTCACAACAAGTTGTCTCCACTCTAACAGAAGAACAGCCAAAACAAAGGACTGTTTCGCTGACAGACTTCGATGATGACAACTATCTGACCAAAATAGAAGACGAGGCGCCAAACTGGAGTTGCACAACAGGGTTAAACCGCAACACGGCATACGTCAGCAATGACCCTAACAACCCTATTGTACACAACGATTTTTTAGACAACAACGTTGATTAAAACATATTAAGATTATGGCATTATTTGAACAAGTCAGCAAAGACATCATGCAAGCCATGAAGGACCGAGACCAGGTACGCCTCACCGCCCTCCGCGGCATTAAGAAAGAGTTTATCGAAGCAAAGACCGCCAAAGGTTCTGATGGCGAAATGAGCGACGAAACTGGTATGAAGATTCTTCAGAAAATGTTGAAACAACGCAAGGAAAGCGCTGAAATCTACAAACAGAACGGCCGCGCTGAATTGGCAGAAAACGAATTGGCAGAAGCTGCTGTTATCGAGGCTTATTTGCCAAAGCCAATGGGCGACGAAGAACTCACTGCCGCCATTAAGGCTATTATTGCTGAAACTGGCGCCACTTCTGTCAAAGAAATGGGTAAGGTTATGGGCGTTGCCTCTAAGCAATTGGCAGGCAAGGCCGAAGGCAAAGCAATTTCCGACAAGGTTAAGGAACTTCTCGCATAATAGCGAAAGCCATATAACAGTCTATAAAAGTAAAAAAGAGGATATATCATAATGCGATATGATATATCCTCTTTTTTATACCCAAAGGGTTCCACTAAAACCTTATCTCTTCTTCTTAAAGAATTTTTTCATCAAATCGGCACACTCATCTTCAAGCACGCCGCTCTTCACCACACATTTAGGGTGAAGGGCCGATGGCGAAAATTGGCTATAACCACGCTTGGGGTCTGACGCGCCATACACCACTTTCGATATTTGCGCCCAACCAAGCGCACCTGCGCACATAATGCAGGGTTCCACCGTCACATAAAGGGCACAATCGGTCAGGTATTTGCCACATTCGCCTTCTGCTATAGTAATTGCCTGCATCTCGGCATGGGCAGTAACATCGTTCAACGCCTCCGTCATATTGTGCGCACGTGCAATAACCTGTCCGCCACTAACAATAATGGCGCCAATAGGCACTTCGCCATTCTGTCCGGCCACACGCGCCTCTTCAAGCGCCATGCGCATGTATTCCTCGTCGGTCTTACCTGTCAGCATGGTTTTACTTCTTATTCAGTTTTGAAATGTCAACACCGGGGGGCATAAATTGGGCAACATCCTTTCCATAACGGAACACGTCGCGAACAACCGTCGAGCTGATGAACGAATGCTGCGGTTCTGTAAACAACAAGATGGTGTCGATACCTGAAATCTGACGATTAGCGTCGGCAATTGTCTTCTCGTACTCAAAGTCCTGAATAGAACGGATTCCACGTAGAATAATGGTGGCACCCACTTCTTTAGCATAGTCAACTGTCAACTGGTCATAACTGTCAACTATAACTCGCGGTTCGTTGGCAAACGCCTCGTGTATAATATTTTTACGGGTTTCCAAGTCAAATAAAGTGTGTTTAGCCCCGTTCACACCAATTGCAACAATAATCTTGTCAACAAAGGCTAAAGCACGGTTCACGATTGAATAGTGCCCTATAGTAAAAGGATCGAAACTACCAGGGAAAACAGCAATACGTTCTTTGGTTTGCTTGTTGTCTGTTGTACTCATAAATAAAAACTAAAAAAGAACGGGACTCAAACGGTTCCGTCCTTTATCATAATATCAATCTTTCTTTTCGTCAGTAAAAGCATTCCAGCCCTGGGCCACAATGTTGTGTTCCTGTCCGTCACGGCCAATCAGGCAACAACCCATCTCTGGTTTGGTCGTATGGCCTATAACCTTAATACCCTTCAAATTCTGGAACACATCGTTCATTTCAAGTGGAACGGTGAACAAAAGTTCATAGTCTTCACCTCCATGTAGCGCCACTGTGCTGACGTTCATATTCACCTCTTCTGCCATCACCGCTGTCTGGTAGTCGATTGGCAAACGCTCCTCATAAATGCGGCAGCCCACATTACTCTGCTTGCAGATGTGGAGCAATTCAGAAGACAAACCATCGGAAATGTCCATCATAGAAGTAGGCACCACATTGATGCGTTCGAGTGCTTCAATAATATCCTTACGGGCTTCAGGCTTCAACTGACGCTGAATGATATAGTTCTTCGAAGCGAACTCTTCGCCGTCTGAATCAGGAGCCAAACCAGTTTTTTTATACACCTGGTTTTCGCGTTCCAAGAAGAGCAGGCCCATGTAGGCCGCACCAAGGTCGCCCGACACACAAATAAGGTCGGTAGTTCCCGCAGTGTTACGGCAAACCACCTTTTCAGGTGCCGCCTCACCAATACAGGTTATAGAGATTGCCAAACCTGTAAGGCTGGCAGAAGTGTCGCCTCCTACAATGTCTACACCATATTGTTCACAAGCGATGCGTATACCCGCGTAAAGTTCTTCAACGTCTTCTAACGCAAACTTCTTCGAGAAAGCCAATGAAACGGTAATCTGCTTAGGTGTACCGTTCATCGCGTAAATATCAGAGAAGTTAACCACCGCCGCCTTGTAGCCAAGATGCTTGAGCGGACAATAGGCCAAATTAAAGTGTACACCTTCCATCAAAAGGTCGGTAGTGACCAAAGTGCGCTTTCCGTTGTTGTAATCGAGAATAGCGGCATCGTCGCCAACACCTTTTATGGTAGAAGCGTTTGGCTCGGGCAGATTTTCGGTCAAATGGTTAATCAAACCAAATTCGCCCAAAGTAGATATTTCAGTTCTGTCTTTTCCTTCTTTCATCGCACGTCATTACTTTTTGATTTCAGCAAGGGCTTGTCTGATTGCAGCAGGGAAATAGATATACTCCAATTTGTGCACATTGGCAGCCACATCGTCAGGAGTATCAGTCGGAGCCACAGGGCAGTGTGCCTGACAGATAGTGTTTCCGTGGTCGTAATGGCTGTCAACATAGTGGATGGTAATACCACTTTCTGTTTCCTTGGCAGCAACAACTGCCTCGTGCACGTGGTGTCCGTACATACCCTTGCCACCATAATTAGGGAGAAGCGCAGGGTGGATGTTGACAATACGGCGTGGATAAGCCTCAACCATTGCTTCTGGAATTTTCAAGAGGAAACCTGCCAAAATAATGAAATCGATGCCATCGTTTTGCAACTGCTTTAGAATTGTACCATCCTCCAACTGTTGCTTTGAAAAAGTCTGAGAAGGGATTCCCAATTTCTTGGCACGTTCATGAACATAAGCGTCTTGTTTGTTAACCAAGATGTAAGGGAAGCAAACTTCGTTGTCACCAGCAAAATTTGTAACAATATTTTCAGCGTTACTGCCTGATCCTGAGGCAAAAATGGCAATTTTTATCATGTTAAATCAATTTTTGTATTCTGTTTGTAAGTGCTTAAAATATGTTATAAAAGGCGTATTTAAGCAATTTTGATAGCTGATTTTCTTTTTTAATTGCTCAGAATTAGTAATTTTGTGCAATTTTAAAAAATCGTAACTGAAAGGGAGGTCCCTTTTCAGTCACAAAATTAGCATTTTATAATTTATTCATTAATTAAAAAGATAAAAATTATGGCAAACGAAGATGTAGCATCAAGAGTTAAAGCTATTATTGCTGACAAGTTGGGTGTTGAAGAATCAGAAGTTACTCCAGAAGCAAGCTTCACTAACGACCTTGGTGCTGATTCTCTTGACACTGTAGAATTGATCATGGAATTCGAAAAGGATTTCAACATCACTATTCCAGAAGAAGAATCAACAAAGATCGTTACTGTAGGCGACGCAATCGCTCACATCGAATCAGCAGTTGCTAAATAAATTTCATTCATAGCTTTTTCATAAAGTATGGAATTAAAAAGGGTTGTAATTACCGGCCTTGGTGCCGTTACACCTATCGGTAAATCGGTTCCAGAAACATGGAAGGCCGCCCTTGAAGGTGTAAGTGGCGCAGCACCTATCACATTGTTCGACGCTTCTCAGCACAAGACTCAGTTCGCGTGCGAGGTGAAGGACTTCGATCCGCTGCTCTACTTCTCTAAAAAGGATGCAAGAAAGTTCGACCGTTACGCGCAGTTTGCAGTAGCAGCAGCTACTGAAGCTGTAAAAGATGCCAACTTCGACATGGAGAACACCGACCTCAACCGTATTGGTGTAATCTTTGCGTCTGGTATCGGCGGTATTTCCACTTTCGAAGAGGAAGTTGGCGCTTATTATACTGACCCTGAACACAATCCTCGCTTCAACCCATTCTTCATTCCGAAGATGATTGGCGATATTGCCGCAGGTCAGATATCAATGATGTACGGTTTCCGTGGTCCTAACTTCGGTACTGTATCGGCTTGCGCCTCTTCAACCAATGCTATTTGCTGCGCTTTCGACACTATCCGTTTGGGCAAGGCAAACGCAATTGTAACTGGTGGTGCTGAAGCTGCTATTACAGCTGCTGGCGTTGGTGGCTTTAATTCCATGAAGGCGCTTTCAACTCGCAACGACTCGCCTGCAACCGCTTCTCGTCCATTCTCTCTGTCTCGCGACGGTTTCGTAATGGGTGAAGGTTCTGGTTGTCTTGTCTTTGAAGAGATGGAACACGCTTTGAAACGTGGAGCTAAAATTTATGCCGAAGTAGTAGGTACTGCAGGCTCTGGCGATGCTCATCACATTACCGCTCCTCATCCAGAAGGTTTGGGTGCCAAGTTGGTAATGGAAGCGGCCCTTAAGGACGCTGAGATGACTCCAGAAGACATTGACTATATCAACGTTCATGGCACATCTACCCCTGCGGGTGACGTAGCAGAACTTAAGGGCGTTCAAGAAGTATTCGGCGATGCCGCTTACAAATTGAACATCAGCTCTACCAAGTCAATGACCGGCCATATGCTTGGCGCTACTGGTGCTGTAGAAGCTATCTTCTGCACATTGGCAGTTGCTAACGACATCATTCCTCCTACAATCAATCACGAAGAAGGTGATGTAGATCCTCATTTCGATCCAAAGTTGAATTTGACTTTCAACAAGGCCGAGAAGCGTGTTGTAAGAGCTGCGCTCTCTAACACCTTTGGTTTTGGCGGTCATAACTCAACTGTTATTGTCAAGAAATTCGCAAAATAAGAACGTGTTTAACAATCTTATTCAAAAAATAAGGCTCTTGAGGGTTCCCCGAAAAGAGCCTTATCTTTTTTTAACTAGCATAGGTATCATACCTAAAAACATTCAGTACTACGAGGTCGCTTTCTCTCACAAATCTGTGGGTAAGAAGGTCGATGGCAAGCAGGTCAACAACGAACGTTTGGAGTATTTGGGCGACGCCCTGCTCGACGCTGTTGCCGCCGACATTCTCTACCAAAACTACCCTGCCAAACCTGAAGGCTTCCTCACCAATGCGCGCGCTAAATTAGTACAGCGCGAAACTCTGAATAAAGTAGCGGTGGCCATGGGACTCGACAAAATGGTCGTCTTTCCTGTCAAAAACCAGTCACACAACATCAACGTTTACGGCAACGCCTTCGAGGCCCTGGTAGGCGCCTTGTTCCTCGACTATGGATATGAAGAATGCCGTGCTTTCTTCCAAGATGTTGTTCTTGCCCGCTACCTGAATTTAGAGAAGGCGGTCAGTGTAGAAGTCAACTTCAAATCAAAACTGATTGAATGGTGTCAAAAAAACAAGGCACAAGTAGACTTCAACCTACTGGATTCTAAAAAAGACGAGCAAGGAAATCCTTTGTTCCAAACCATGATTATGATTAATGGCATTCCTGCCGGTTCGGGTATTGGTTACACGAAACGAGACAGCCAGCAGAAAGCCGCTCAAAAAGCATTGGCGAAAGTTAGAACTAACAAGATGCATTATTTAAGTGCGAAAGTACTTAAGAAAGAACCTACTGACGAGGCAGTTGACGCTTCTGACCAACAGTGGCCACCTGCCGAAGACAAGAACTGACACTTAATGGCGTTACACGAAGGGCAACCTCTTGTAACGCCATTATTTTTGTTTGCATCCCCTAATACAAGACACATCATTATCTCAATAAATTTTAAGAACAACTGCACACTTTCAACGCTCTTCTGCTCTTTTATAAAGAGAACAAAGCACATAACTTTGCCTTAACAAAAGACACGAACTAATTAATTCTTAATTATATGAGTTTTAGAAACGAGCGTTTTGAGAAAACATTAGAAAAAGTTTTCAAGGTATTATATATTTCGGCCTTGTTCGTCCTAATCGCACTAATAGTGGGAATCACGAAACTTGCCATATATTTAATCAATTCGCTCTAAATGTTTTCCTCCTGATGGAATTTCGTAGTTTCAAGTCACGACAAAAGACGATTTACAATCCTTTTTTGTGATTAGCGCCTTCAATTGTTGTACAAGTTAACTTTGTTGAAAATACAACTAAAACGCCTAATTTGTTGGTTTTTTGTCAGTAGTTTCCTAACTTTGTTTCAATTTCACATATTTAAAGATGTTAGAAAATTTGCACTTGGGTACTTTCGCCTCTGAAAATGCCCGTCGTTTTGGCGACAAAGTCGCTTTTTATAATAGAAATGAAAAAGGAGAGTGGTTACCTATAACTTGGCGCGAGGCCAACGAACAGGTGATGAAAATGGCGATGTCATTCCTTGCTTATGGCTTAAAACCAGGAGACAAGGTCGGCATTTTTTCTCAAAACATGGTTGAAATCATCGTGGTAGACCTTGCATTGCAGGCTATCAGATGTGTTTCTGTTCCTATGTATGCAACACAAACTGCAGAACAGGTTGACTACATTGTTAAAGACGCTAATATCAACATCATATTCACTGGCGAACAATACCAGTTCGACGAAACCGTTAAAGTGGTTGCCAACAACGATTTGATTAAAACTGTTGTCGGCATCGACCCTTCTATCGACTTCAAAGGATTGGCACAGGCTGTTCGCTACAGCGAATTCCTAAAAAAAGGAGAAGGCAAAGACGAACTTAAAGCCGAATTTGAGGAAAGACAGAAACAGTTGAACCTCGAAGACCTTTCCATCCTCATCTACACCAGCGGTACGACAGGCGAACCAAAGGGTGTTATCCTTACCGCAGGCAACGCACACCAGGCTTTGGTTATCCACAAGCAGCGTATGGGTGATTTGTTGACCGAGAAAGGCGGCGTCTCTATGAGTTTCCTTCCTTTGAGCCATATTTTCGAACGTGGTTGGAGTTACGTCTGCATGATGTGCCAGATTCCTATTTACGTGAATAGAAATCCTAAAGAAATACAGAGCACGCTCAAAGAGGTTCGTCCGAACTACATGTGTGCAGTGCCTCGTTTCTGGGAAAAGGTATATTCTGGCGTACACGAAAAGTTAGACGCATTCCCAAGCATTGTCCGCAAATTCGCATTCCACGCTATTAAGGTTGGCGAAAAATACCATTTAGGTCATAAAATGGTGGGTAAAGAGCCATCTGCTTGGCTGACCTTCCGCTATAACTTCTACAACAAGACGTTGTTCCACATTCTTCGCAAGGCTGTTGGTATCGACCGTGGTATTATGTTCCCTGTGGCTGGTGCCGCATGTAGCGAAAGGGTGAACGCGTTTATGCACAGCGTAGGCGTTAACTTCGTTGTAGGTTACGGTTTGACCGAGACCTTTGCTACCGTTTCATGCTACAGAGTTGAGAATGGCAACTACGTGCTCAACTCCGCAGGTGAGTTGATGGACGATATCGAAGCCAAGATAGACCCTACCAACAACGAGATTTTGTTGAAGAGTAAGACCATCACCCCAGGCTACTACAACAAACCGGAAGCCACCAAAGAAGCCTTCACCGAAGACGGTTTCTTCCGCACTGGCGACGCCGGTAAACTTATCCAGGGTGAACGCCATCCGGAAGTGGTGATTATTGAACGTATCAAGGAATTGTTCAAGACTTCAAACGGTAAGTACATCGCACCTCAGCAGATTGAAATGCTGTTGGAAGGTGACAAATACATCGACCAGAGCTGCGTTATTGCCGACGGCCGCAAGTATGTTACCGCTTTGATTATTCCAGAATACAAAATGGTTGAAAGCTTTGCCGCTGAAAACGGCATCACCTACAATTCAAGAGAAGAACTTTTGGCTAACGCCAAGGTTCAGGAATTGTTCACAAAGAACATCGCCGCTGCCGTTGAGAAATTGGCTGCTTACGAGAAAGTGGAGTATTTCACTTTATTGTCAAGCCCATTCACAATGGACAAAGGCGAGTTGACCAACACTTTAAAGATGAAGCGCAAGGTCATCAACCAACACTACGAAGCAGAAATTGAAGCTATGTACAAGCACTAATTGCCTGCAACAAATGAATAGCGGGAGTAAGCCAAACAGGACTTACTCCCGTTTCTTTTTGTCCAGTTGCGTTTTACTTTATTATTTCACACATTTTTAATAACTTTGCACCCACAAATAACTAACCCCTTTTATTAACAAATATGATTACGATAGACCAACTTAAAGATGTGTTGGAACGCGAGGGCGCGTTGAGGAGGTATCTTTGACATCGATGCCAAGTTAATCCAGATACAAGAAGAAGAATTACATACCCAAGCCCCAGGTTTTTGGGACGACCAAAAGGCTGCCGAAGCGCAAATGAAGAAGGTGAAAGACCTTAAGCGCTGGGTAGAACTTTACAACGAAGTGCACGCTGCTGCAGAAGAAACACAGAATGCCTTCGAATTCTACAAAGAAGAAATCGTTACCGAAGAAGAGGTAGACAAGGCTTATGCCCACGCATTTACCCTCATCGAAGGCCTCGAACTTCGCAACATGCTCCGTAACGAGGAAGACCACATGGACGCCGTACTTAAAATTGTTGCCGGCGCTGGTGGTACCGAAGCACAAGACTGGGCCGACATGCTCTTCCGCATGTACCAGCGCTGGTGCGAACGCCGTGGCTACACCTACAGCATCTCTAACTTCCAAGAAGGTGATACCGTTGGTGTGAAGACCGCCTCTATCGAAATTCACGGAGATATGGCTTACGGTTACTTGAAGAGTGAGAACGGCGTTCACCGTTTGGTGCGCGTTTCTCCTTACAATGCACAAGGTAAGCGTATGACCTCATTCTCTTCTGTGTTCGTCGTTCCGTTGGTTGACGACAGTATTGAAGTGAATGTAGACGTCAGCAAAATTTCATGGGATACCTTCCGTTCAAGTGGTGCGGGTGGTCAGAACGTGAACAAGGTTGAATCTGGTGTGCGCTTGCGTTACCAGTTCACCGACCCATATACCGGCGAACAAGAAGAAATCTTGATTGAAAACACCGAAACCCGAGACCAACCTAAAAACCGCGAAAACGCTATGCGTCAGTTGCGCTCTATATTGTACGACAAAGAGTTGCAACACCGTTTGGCAGAACGCGACAAGGTTGAGGCTGCTAAAAAGAAGATTGAGTGGGGTTCTCAAATCCGCAGTTACGTCTTCGACGACCGCCGCGTGAAAGACCACCGCACCAACTACCAGAGCAGTAACGTGCAGAACGTGATGGACGGTGACATCGACGACTTCATTAAGGCCTACTTGATGGAGTTTGGTGGTACAGAAAACAAATAACTTGTAACGTCTTATTCGACGTAACACATAAAGAGGGTGACACAAACACCCTCTTTTTTATTCGACAAAAAACAATGACAAAAAAGAAGGTTTTAATCTCCTACCGTTTGCTTGACGAGGGGTTGGAGGAACTTCGTGAAAAGTGCGACGTAACAATGCCTGAATCGGGCTCTTTCAGCAAGGAAGAACTAACGGCGCTGCTTCCACAATACGACGCCCTACTTTCCAACTTTTCGCTAACTGTTGACAAGGACATCATAAACGCTGGGGGCGACCGATTAAAAATCATTTCGAATTACGCCGTAGGCTTTAACAATATCGATATCGACTACGCCCAACAGAAAGGCATTGCTGTTTGCAATACGCCCGACCCCGTTATTGAGCCGACAGCCGAATTAGCATACGCCCTTATGGGTAGCGCGGCGCGCCGTTTGGCAGAAGACGACCGAAAAATCCGCATTCCCGACGGTTTGAAGTGGGGAACATTCGAGAATTTGGGCGTGGGTATGTACGGAAAAACGTTAGGCATTATCGGAATGGGCCGCATCGGCCAGGCCATTGCCCGCCGTGCCATCGCTGGCGGTATGCGCATCGTTTACTACAACCGCCACCGTCTGCATTACAAAATAGAGCAAGACTACAACGCAGAATACGTTTCTTTCGACGAACTTTTAAGCACGTCTGACTTCATTGCATTAAGTACACCGCTTACCGACGAAACTCGTCACCTGATCGACGCCAAGGCACTTGCCAAGATGAAGCCTTCTGCCATTTTGGTGAATACTGCACGCGGTGCCGTCATCGACGAGCAAGCGTTGGTTGAAGCCTTACAGAACCATACCATCAGAGGTGCGGCCCTCGACGTGTTCGAAAACGAGCCAGTGGTTACCGAGGCTCTCTATCACCTCGACAATGTGGTGTTGTCGCCACACTGTGGCACTGCCACGATTGACGCCCGTATAGAAATGGCCCGCTTCGCCGCCAACAACATCCTTAATTTCTTTAGCGGCAAAGGACGTGTCTGCCGTGTTGTTTAAATGATTCGGCATGAGGTCATTTTTCCTATTCCTATTGATGTGCTATGCATCGCTATCTTATGCGGGACTCCGCATAAACGAGGTGATGCAGAGCAATATCAATGGTGTTATGGACGACCTGAATGAATTTCCCGACGGATGGGTTGAACTCTTCAACGATGGCGCCACAACCATCCGTTTAAGCGACTACTCCATCGCAAAAAAGAGGAAACCGGCAAAAGCCTACCGCCTTCCTCCAATCGACGTACAGCCCTACACCTATCTGCTTGTTTATTGCGACAAAGAAGCAACCGGTTTACACACCGACTTCCGTTTAACCACCGACGAACCTTCAACCCTTTACCTCTTCCATACCAACGGCTCTATTGCCGATTCCGTTATGCTCCCTTCCATGTTGGCACCAAACGTGTCGTACAACCGCTTTAGCAAAGGAGAATGGCAATTCTGCAAAACAGCAACTCCTTCCACTACAAATAAGGGAGACAGCATTAATGGTGTGCTGGGGGAGCCGCTTTTCTCTGTTAAAGGAGGCACAAGAACCGACACTGCCTGCTTGCGTTTGCTGCTTCCGCCAAACGCCCCGAACGATGCGTTCATCTGTTACACCACCAATGGGGCAGAACCGACAACCGAGTCGAAACGGTACAACCAACCAATACCCATTTGCAGCACACTGGTTATACGCGCCAAAGCGTTCGCGAAAGGCATGGCAAGCAGTCGCACCATCACGAACAGCTATTTGTTCTTAAAACGCCAGCAAACTTTGCCTATCGTATCGTTGGCAACCGACAGCGCTTACTTTTTCGATAACGAAATTGGCATCTATACAAAGGGAACCTACGGACTTACCCACCCCCAAACCACACCGGAAGTAACAGTTTTCGGACGTTCGAACTACTATTACGGTTGGTCACGTCCAGTTAATGTAGAATACATTCCTGTTAAATGCGACACGGCCTACATAAACCAATTGGTACAGACAAAAATTAGCGGTAAAGCGGGACGCAGACAAAATGTAAAGTCATTGGTATTGAAAGCCGACAAAAACTTTGGAGGCAACCGACTCAACTACGCCTTTTTTGAGGACAAACCATGGCAAACAGAAAACAAGTCCATCGTCCTCCGCAATTCGGGACAAGACGCGCCCTACACTTTTTTCCGCGATGCGTTCGCACAACTCTCGTTCGCCCATAATACGGCCATAGACTTCCACGCCTACCAACCCGTTATGCTTTTCCTCAATGGAGAGTATATGGGGTTGCGCAACCTCCGCGAACGAAGCACCGACGATTACTTAAAGGCAAATTACCCCTACCTCAGCAAATTCGATTTAATAGAGGGGTTTTGTGGTTTGGTTAAACACGGCGACTCTATCGGTTTTTGCAGATTCAGAGACATCTATTCCGACAGCACAACCACTTACGAACAATTAGACTCCATAATGGATATCAACGAATTCATGGACTATTTTGTGCTGAATTCTCTCTATTGCAACACCGACTTTCCAGGCAACAATGTGTTGATGTGGAAAACGCCACAAACCAAATGGCGCTGGTTGGCCAAAGACTTCGACGCGGCAATGGGCGTGGTGAAGTCTTCTTACTCGTTAAACTATCTGAACTATATTTTGCGAAAACCGCCCTACCTCGACCGCGGTGTGTTTAATTCAGAACAAAACTGCGCGTTGTTCCAGAAAATGATGTCCTTTCCACAATTCCGCCAATCTTATATCGACAGGGCAGCAATCTATATGGGAACATTCGCTTCCGTTAAGAACCTAACCGCCCTAATAGACAGCCTCGCAACAAACATAGAGTATGAAATACCCTTCTTTGCTGAAACGCGAAAAAAAGACGAATTAGATTGGATTTGCTCAGTAGAGATACTTAAAGAATGGATTAAGAACAGGGTCCCTTACTTTTATGGCGACTTATCCCGTTTCTTCGAAATAGGAGCAGCCGTCCCGCTAACAATCAACGCCCAAGGCACAACCTATTTCAACAATTTACCGCTCTCCAACGGTTGCTTCAATGGCTGTTTCTTTACTGGTCGTAGAATACACCTTGCGACAGACTCAATTCCCAATTTTAAAAGTTCTGACTTTCACAACCGGCATACAGTATCAACTTTCGTCGCAAAAACAGTTGGCCGCATCGACGAGTGCTGGCGGGAAAGCGACTTTGCCATTCCTACTATTACAGGTACACAATGGACCATCCAATACGTGAAAGGAGACAGCCTTTTTACTGAACTATACACCGACCAAGACCTTGACTGGGTTATTCCGCAAGGCGCCACATCTGCTCAAATAAGGAAATACGATTGTTCAACTACCGACGCCATCAATGCCAGCAACCTTTCGTTTAAGGCATACGATTTTTCGGGCAAAGTCATCGCCCAAGGCAACTATGGAACAGTTATGCCACTACTACATTGCAACAAGACTTACATTCTCACCACTTTTAGCAATGGAAATGAACTAAGGACGTGGAAAGTGAGAAGATTATGCGAATAGACACGCTATATATTGGCGCAATCTCGACTTTTTAGGTAGGTCACACACACTATTCTTGTTTCGCCGTTTACCCTTCACGAAACCGAGCTCTATTTCCAGCACTACGGTTTCGACTACGAGCGTCTTGAAATACTCGACTGTTATATGGCAGTAGGAGGTGTTGCCTACTACATCACTGCCGACCACTTATTCAAATAAGCGGCAGTTACACCTTCATTGCTAATTTCGCCAACTTGTTGCTGTTGGGGTATTGGTAAATAAGGTCCACTTTCTTGTCCCAGCCAATCATCACTGTAACCAGTTTGGTTTCTACGCCCTTGCTATCTACTTGGCGGCGGTAGCGTTGTCCGTCTAACTTCTCACGAAGGTTCCACAACCAAGCCAAATCTATTTTAGAGAGCGCCGCCTCGTTCATACCAAACCCTATAACCAAAGGTTCTTCGGTTATATTCCAAGTGAAACTGCAATATGGCGCATCGGCCGACCAGTCGGACATCGGTTTGAACATTGCCTTCACTTGTTTTATGGCGTTCGCATCGCAGACCAAACCCGCCACCAAACGCTTTTTCTTTTCGTAATTAGGTAATTTTCCTTCTTGAAGTTGTTGGTCCGATTCCGGATCAATCACATGGAAGGCCATTTTCTCGAGCGAAGCCCCAGACATAATTTCATGACGCAGCGTAATGAACTCATAGTTACCAGGTTCCAACTCCAAACCTTTGGCAACCGCACCCAACGCGCCATCTTTGTCTCCAAAGTGAGCACGGAGTTTTCCTAACTGCAGCCAGGTCCAAGGATATTCGGGTTGCTGCAACGCGCCATATTCGGCATAGCGCAACGCCTTTTTCAGTTGTCCGCAGTTGGTTAGCGCACAAGAATAGCGATAGAACCAGGCGCCGTTTCCAAACGCATAGTTTTCAGCCGACGGCATCAGCACCGTAGCCTCGAAGTTCTGCTCGTAACTGTCGGTATTAATACAGGCATAGCCATACCAAAGCGACATTTCAATGTCTAAACGGACATCATCTAAAGTAAAGTCTCCCTTATCGATGCCCTTATGCATAAACTCACGAAGGAATTTTATGATTTCAACAAAGTCTTCTGATGTGTTTTTAGGAAGCGATTCCAAATGTTTGCGAACCCCCTCCGTCATTATCGGTTGCTGTTTAGGAGCCACAGGGCCGGCCTCGAATACAAAATCGCCACCCACCTCCCGGCGGAAGGCAGAACCAAATGGAGCGTGCAACAGGGGTAGTATTAGCGAGTCGACGTTACACAACGTGTTCAGTTCAAAGTTACCGATGTTTTTAGGATTCTTACGGTATTCCTCGTCATCGTCAACCGCAAAAAAACGCCATCCGCTGTCCCAACCCAAAGTGTCAGTTTCATCAGGTTCCACACGGTAACAGTACCCG
>JAKSKS010000004.1 GCA_024401615.1 Paludibacteraceae bacterium | reverse complement strand
GATCAGATGAAGTCTAAGATGAAGAGCTTGGCTCCTGGTAAGACTTTCTACATCTCTGGTACTGTAGCTAAGGGTCCTGACGGCAAGCAGCACAAGTTGCCTGCAGTCGAGGTTGCAATTCAGTAATCTGAAAAATTAAAGAAATGAAGAAACTTAAGTTTTTAATCTCAGCATTTGCGCTTTTCATTGCAGGTTCTGCTGCAGCTCAGGATGATAGCAATTCATTCTTTGATGAAACAGGTAACCTCAACGATTCAATCGCAACTGACCTTCCAACAGGCGCTCCGCTTGAGGGTCTCGAACCAATCGAGATGCTTAATCCGCGTGCTGACGATATCTATTGGTCAAAGGTGATTTATAGAACTATTGACCTTCGCGAGAAGTTCAACTATCCGTTCTATTTCCCAACTGAAGCTACCGACAATCGTAGAAATCTTTTCTCTTTGATTTTCGACTTGGCTTCTAAGGGTAAAATCAAGCTTTATCAATACTTGGATAAAAAGGAAATCTTTGACGATCAGCACTTGATCCAGTTTAAAGATATCCTCCGTCAGCAAGATATCGCTTTCACTCCTCGTTTAGATTCTATCACAAACGATACAATCTTTGAGGTTGAAGAGTCTGATATCCCTGCACCAAAGGTTATCAAGTATTACTTGAAGGAAGTTTGGTTCTTCGATAAAGTGTCTTCTACTTTCAACTGCCGTATCATCGGTCTTTGCCCTATCTTGGTAACTGACGGTGAAACTGGTATTGAAAAGTATCCTTTGTTCTGGGTGTCTTTCGAAAGACTTCGCCCATTCCTTGCTCAGCATGAAATCCTTATCACTGACAAGAACAATGGTGCTCGTCCTTCATTCGATGACGTCTTTATGAAACGTCGTTTCTCTGGCTACATCTTCCGTGAATCTAACATTCAGGATAGAAACTTGCTCGAGTACAATAACGATTTCGAATCAGTTCACAAGGAACAGGCTCGTATCAAGACTAACATCATTAACTTCGAGAACGATTTGTGGGAATACTAATTCTTAACAATCATTTATAAAAAAAGGCATCTGAATAAGATGCCTTTTTTTATGCTCTTTAGTTGTTTGTTCATATTATCGCCAAGTTTTATTAACTTTGCCGTCGATTAATCATTTTTACTATTCATGGATTATAATTTTAAGGATATCGAACAGAAGTGGCAACAGTTCTGGAAAGATAACAATACCTATAAGGTGAGTGTCGATGCTTCTAAACCAAAGTTCTATGTTCTCGACATGTTCCCTTATCCTTCTGGTGCAGGTTTGCACGTTGGTCACCCTCTTGGTTATATCGCGTCTGATATTTACAGCCGTTTCAAACGTCAGCAGGGATTTAATGTTCTTCACCCAATGGGTTACGACTCTTATGGTCTTCCTGCTGAACAGTATGCTATCCAAACAGGACAACATCCTGCTATAACTACTGAAAAAAATATTAATCGTTATCGTGAACAGTTAGACAAAATCGGTTTCTGCTACGACTGGGACCGTGAAGTTCGTACTTGCGAACCTAACTACTATCATTGGACACAGTGGGCTTTCCAAAAAATGTTTGGAAGTTATTACGATAATGTTGCTAAAAAGGCTCAACCTATTGAAAATTTGGTGAAGGCTTTCGAAGCAAATGGTTCTAATGGAATTGACGTTGCTTGCTCTGAAGACTTGAAGTTCTCTGCCGATGATTGGAAGAACATGTCGGATGTGGAAAAGCAACAGACTTTAATGAACTACCGTATCGCTTATCTTGGCGAAACTATGGTTAACTGGTGCCCTAAGTTGGGTACAGTGTTGGCTAACGACGAGGTTGTAGATGGCGTTTCAGAACGTGGTGGTTACCCTGTTGTTCAGAAAAAGATGAAGCAGTGGTGCTTGCGCGTTTCTGCTTATGCACAACGTTTGCTCGATGGTTTGGACACTGTAGAGTGGACCGATTCTTTGAAGGAAACCCAGCGTAACTGGATTGGCCGTTCTGAAGGTACTGAAGTTGAGTTTAACGTAAAAGACTCTGACAAGCACTTCACCATCTTTACTACTCGTGCCGATACCATGTTTGGTGTCACTTTCATGGTTCTTGCTCCAGAAAGCGAGTTGGTTCCTGAATTGACTACTCCTGAACAGAAAGAAGAGGTAGAAGCATATCTTGCCGCTACAAAGAAACGTACTGAACGTGAACGCCAGTCTGACCGCCGTGTTTCTGGTGTTTTCTCAGGTTCTTATGGTGTTAATCCGTTTACAGGTGAGGCAATTCCTATCTGGATCAGCGATTATGTGTTGGCTGGTTATGGAACAGGCGCTATTATGGCTGTTCCGGCTCACGATAGTCGTGACTATGCTTTCGCTAAACACTTCAATTTGCCAATCATTCCGCTAATTGAAGGCTGCGACGTTTCAGAACAGAGTTATGACGCAAAGGAAGGTATTGTCTGCAACTCTCCAAAACCAGGCGTTACCCCTTATGTCGATTTCAACTTGAATGGCAAGACCATTAAAGAGGCTATTGCGGCAACCAAGAAATATGTGAAAGAGCACAACCTTGGCCGTGTTAAGGTGAACTTCCGTATTCGCGACGCTATTTTCAGCCGTCAGCGTTATTGGGGTGAACCGTTCCCTGTATATTACAAGAACGGTATGCCTTGCATGATTCCTGAACAGTGTTTGCCATTGCAGTTGCCAGAAGTAGATAACTTCCTTCCTACCGAGTCGGGCGAACCTCCTCTTGGTAACGCGCAGATGTGGGCGTGGAACGAAAAGGAAAACAAGATTGTCGACAAGTCGTTAATCGACAACAAGACAGTTTTCCCTCTTGAATTGAACACTATGCCAGGTTTTGCAGGTTCATCTGCATATTACCTCCGTTATATGGATCCAACTAATAACTCTATGTTGGTTGGCAAAGAGGCTGATGCATATTGGAAAAATGTAGACCTCTATATTGGTGGTACTGAACACGCAACTGGTCACTTGATTTACTCACGTTTCTGGAACAAGTTCTTGTTCGACTATGGCTATAGCGTTAGCGAAGAGCCATTCCAGAAGTTGGTGAACCAGGGTATGATCCAGGGCCGTTCTAACTTCGTATACCGTATTAAGGATACCAATAAGTTCGTATCTCTTGGTTTGAAGGATAAATACGAGGTTACTCCATTGCACGTTGATGTTAACATTGTAAAGAACGACGTTCTTGATATCGACAAGTTCAAGGCATGGCGTCCTGAATTCAACACCGCTGAGTTTGAATTGGAAGACGGAAAATACATTTGTGGTTGGGCAGTTGAAAAGATGTCTAAGTCTATGTTCAACGTTGTAAATCCAGATGATATTGTAGAGCGTTTTGGTGCCGATACCCTTCGTCTGTATGAAATGTTCTTGGGCCCAATTGAGGCATCAAAACCTTGGGATACTAATGGTATCGACGGCGTACACCGTTTCTTGCGTAAGTTCTGGTCAGCATTCTTTAAGGGCGACGAATTGTCGTTGAGCGATGCCGAACCAAATGAAAAGGAACTCCGTTCAATCCACAAACTCATTAAGAAGGTGACCGAAGACATTCAGAACCTTTCATACAACACCTCAGTGTCTGCGTTCATGATTTGTTTGAACGAATTGACAGCGTTGAAGTGTAACAACAAGAAGGTGCTTGAATTGTTCGTGTCGTTGTTGGCTCCATTTGCTCCTCATATTTCAGAAGAGTTGTATCATTTGATGGGCAATACCACATCGGTATGCGATGCAAAATGGCCAGTGTTCGATGAAAAGTATTTGAAGGAAAGTTCTGCTAAATATGCGGTGTCATTCAACGGTAAGGTCCGTTTCACAATGGAATTACCTGCCGATATGGACAAAGATACTGTAGGACAGACAGTTCTTGCCGATGAACAGACTAAGAAGTACATGGATGGAAAGGAAATCAAGAAGTTGATTGTCGTTCCTGGTAAAATCGTAAATATTGTACTTTAATTTTTGACATTCGGTCAATTTTATTTACTTTTGCGAAGTTTTTGCGCAATCTCTTGCCCAAACCCTTTATTGTTGAGGCAACATTGCGTGTGTGTCACATAAAAATATAAAAACTAAAATGGATTTAATTAAACTCGTTGAACAGTCATTCGCTGTAGAGAAGGAAATCCCTTCATTCAAGAGCGGTGATACTGTAACTGTTGCTTACAAGATCAAGGAAGGCAACAAGGAACGTGTACAGTTGTACAGAGGTGATGTTATCAGCATCACTGGTCACGAAGGCAAGAAGCACTTCACTGTACGTCGTATTTCAAGCGGCGTTGGTGTTGAACGTATTTTCCCTATGAACTCTCCATTCATCGAGAGCATCAAGGTTGAAAAGGTTGGTTCAGTTCGCCGCGCTAAGCTTTACTACTTGCGTAAGCTTACTGGTAAGAAGGCTAAGATTAAGGAAGCTAAAAAGGCTTAATGCCCGTTCCAAATATAGCTTTAGGAAAAAGGAGGACAAATTTGTCCTCCTTTCTCTTTTTCTATACCCTGTTTCCTGCCACTTGTCTTCTTTCTTTACAAAACCTCAAAATTTATATTTGTGCCTAATAGGCAAACCAAAAATTAATTCGTAACTTTGCACGCAATAAATTAAAAAGTTTACACAGATGTCATTTATTGCGGATAAAGTCGTTTTGGAAGGCCTTACCTTCGACGACGTATTGTTAATACCAGCTTATTCTGAAGTGCTCCCAAAGGATGTTGATTTGGGTGCCCGTTTTTCCCGAAACATCAAGTTGAATATCCCTATTGTTTCTGCTGCCATGGATACGGTAACAGAAGCAAAAATGGCTATTGCCATTGCTCGTGAGGGTGGTATTGGTGTTATTCACAAGAACATGACTATCGAGGAGCAGGCTCGTCAGGTTAAGACCGTTAAGCGTGCTGAAAATGGTATGATCGATAACCCTGTCACTATCACTGCAGACGCAACTGTAAAGCAGGTGCAGAACATCATGCGCGAATACCATATTGGTGGTGTTCCTGTTGTTGATGAAGAAGGTTACTTGAAGGGTATCGTTACTAACCGTGACCTCCGTTTCGAACGTAACATGAAGCGTCCTGTCAGCGAAGTTATGACTAAGGAAAACCTTATCACCGCTGGCCCTCACACTTCTTTGAAGGAAGCTGCTGACATCCTTCAGCAAAATAAAATCGAAAAACTTCCTATCGTAGATTCAAACAACAAACTCGTTGGTTTGATTACTTATAAGGACATCACCAAGGCTAACGACAAGCCAATTGCATGTAAGGACGACAAGGGTCGTTTGCGTTGTGCTGCAGGTGTTGGTGTAACTGCCGACACTTTCAAGCGTATTCAGGCGCTCGTTGACGCACAAGTTGACGCTATCGTTATCGATACTGCTCATGGCCACTCAAAAGGCGTTATCGACATCCTTAAGGAAGTTAAACAGAAATATCCAAATCTTGACGTTGTCGTAGGTAACGTTGCTACTGGTGCTGCTGCAAAGGCCTTGGTAGAAGCGGGTGCTGACGGTGTTAAGGTTGGTATCGGTCCTGGCTCAATTTGTACCACTCGTATCATTGCAGGTGTGGGTGTTCCACAACTTACTGCAATATATGAGGTATATTCTGCGTTAAAAGGTACAGGAGTACCTCTTATCGGTGATGGTGGTATCCGTTATTCTGGCGATATCGTTAAGGCATTGGCTGCAGGTGCAAGCTGTATTATGGCTGGCTCTTTGTTCGCTGGTGTTGAAGAAGCTCCAGGTGAGGCTATCATTTTCAACGGACGTAAGTTTAAGTCTTATCGTGGTATGGGCTCGCTCGAAGCAATGGAAAAGGGTTCTAAAGACCGTTATTTCCAGGGCGATGTTGCAGATGCTAAGAAACTTGTTCCAGAAGGTATTGCTGCACGCGTTCCTTACAAGGGTACACTTTACGAAGTGGTTTACCAGCTTATCGGTGGTATCCGCTCTGGTATGGGCTATTGCGGTGCTAAAACTATCGATATCCTTCACGAGGCTAAGTTCACCCGCATCACATCTGCTGGTGTTACTGAAAACCACCCTCACGATGTTACTATCACTCGCGAGGCTCCGAACTACAGCCGTGGTGACTAATTGTTGCTAGTGTCTGTTACCTTTTTTCTAACTTTAAGTACATAGTATTTTAGACATGAATTTTAAACACTGTTTCCTTCTGCCGGCTTTTGTGCTGGGTGCATTTTCAGGCAATGCGGCGTCAGATCCCGTTGTTATGACTATTGACGATAAACCCGTTTATAAGTCAGAATTCGAGTATGTCTATAATAAGAACAATACCACTTCAACCCTCGACAAAAAGTCGGTTGAGGAGTATTGCGACTTGTTTATCAACTATAAACTCAAGGTGCTGGATGCAAAGGAAGAAGGTTTCGACCAGCAGGCAAGTTATATAAAAGAGTTCAGTCAATATCGCGATCAGTTGGCTAATCCGTACATTCTCGACTCGGAGAGCCTTGAACAATTGCGTAATGAGGCCTACGAGCGCATGAGAAAACAGGTGTCTTGTAGCCACATTTTGATTGATTATAAGTCAAGAGACTCCCTCCCTCCATATGTACGCATCTCAAAGATTTATGATGAGTTGATGGCGGGTGCTAAATTTGATGATTTGGCACGTAAGTATTCTACGTGTCCTTCTGGTAAGAGAGGTGGCTATTTGGGTTATGTTGATTGTTTCAAAATGGTTTACGATTTTGAAAACGTTATCTACAACACCAAACCAGGTGAAATCAGCAAACCGTTCAGAACCAAATTTGGTTACCATATTGTAAAGGTTTCGGATGTTCGTCCGAACATGAGCCGGTTTAAGACGTCTCAGATCTTTATTCCTATATCTGTTGCAGGGGCTGAAGCAAGAATCGACTCTTTGTTAGAATTGGTGAATAATGGCGCAGATATCAACAAACTTGCATTGCAATACAGCAAGTCTAACTTTAATGGTACTGCCGATGGACATATGCCTTGGATCATAAAGGGTGATTCTAAGATGCCGCCTGAATTGGTATCGGGCATCTCTTCTATGGAGAAGGTTGGCGAAGTTAAGAAGATGATGTCGCGCTTAGGCTGGCACCTCTTCCGTCTTGACAGTACTAATCTCGACATCCCTTATTCTGCAATGAAGGAGGAGATTGAAAAGAAGATTATGCAGTCAGACCGCGCTTCAAATGTAAACACGCTCTATGTGAAGGGCCTTTACGACAAGTATGCCGTAACTATTAACGACGAGGCTTTAAACCAGTTCCTCCCTCTCATCCACGACCGCGAAGATTTGAATTTGAAGGCAGAATTGGCAAAGTTGGACCAGCCGTTGTATACTTGTGCTGACGAAACTTATCCGCAGTCTGAGTTCTTCTCTACTTTCGATAAAGAACGTGGCATCTGGAATGCTGTTATTACAAAGCATGCCGGCGATGAGCAGATGAGAGAGTACGGACGCTTTTCTTCTGACAAGCAGTTCTTAGACTATGCTTTCGCAAAATTCCTTGAAGCGCGTTTGTTCGAAATGTCGTTGGTTGACCTCGAAAAGAACAATTCTGACTATCGTAACCTGTTGAACGAGTATAGCGATGGCTTGCTTTTGTTCGCTATCAGCAACGAGAAAGTTTGGAATGTTGCTTCGAAAGACCGCGTGGGCTTGGACAAATACTTTAAGGAACACCAGTCTGAGTATAAATGGAGCGAACCTCGTTTCCGTGGTAAGATTTACTACTGCTCTTCAAACAAGGTTAAGAACAAGGTCGACAAGTTCTATGCGAAGAATAAGACACTTCCAAGCGACTCGCTTGACAAGGCTATCCGCCAGAAGTTCAACAAAGACCCTAAGAATCCTGAAGTTTCCATTAAAAGCGGAACTTTTGTAAAGGGTCAGAACAAGGCTGTTGACTTCTATGTCTTTAAGGTTGGCGAACGTTATGAAGTTGAACGCCAGTCTTTGCCAGAGGTGTTGATTTATGGTAACGAAACACTTGAACCAATCTCTTACAAAGAAGTGCGTGGTGCTGTTGTGGCTGACTACCAGAACAAACTTGATGCTGATTGGGTAAAATCACTTCGTGAAAAACACAATGTGGTTGTTAACCGAGAGGTATTAAACTCTATTAAATAATTGATTTTTATTTGTTGACTTGTGCAATAAACAGACGCAAATGTTGTTGATTTATTAAGAATACTAATGCGATAAACCCGTATGTTTTCTCATGCGGGTTTGTCTGTTTTATGTTAGAACAAGTTTTTCGGTATATTTTATGAATAAGATTTTTGCTACTACCTCATTCTTGGCAACAATGGCTTTGGGTGTCTTTGCACAAAATGTGGTGGATGAAATTGTTTGGGTTGTAGGCGATGAGGCTATTCTTCTTTCTGATGTGGAAGAACAGCGTATGCGTGCTCAATATGACGGCAGTTCACCTGTTGGTGACCCTTATTGCACGATTCCTGAAATGATGGCTACCCAAAAACTCTTTCTTGACCAGGCCATTCTTGACAGTATTTCTGCCGATGAAAAACAGGTGCAGCAGCAAGTGGACCAGCGTATCAGTTACTTGAAGAGCCAGATTGGTAACGAAGACCGTTTGGAGACTTATTTCGGTAAGAAAATGGACAAAATCCGTGACGAACTGAACGAAATGGTCCGCAACCAGATAATCATACAGCAAGTGCAGAAGAAGATTGTGGGCGATATAAAGCCAACTCCTGCCGAAGTGCGCCGTTTTTACAACCAGATCAACAAAGACAGCCTTCCTAGTATTCCTGAACAGGTCGAGATACAGGTTATCTCTGTTCAACCGAGAATTCGGCAAGAGGCTATCGATAAGGTAAAGAACCGTCTTCACGAATTCCAAGACCGTATAGAGAAGGGCGAGTCTTCTTTCTCTACTCTGGCTTCCCTCTATTCTGAAGATCTTGGCTCTGCCCGTCAGGGTGGCGAACTTGGCTTTATGGGTAAGGGGCAATTGGTGCCTGAGTATGCTGAAGTGGCATTCTCGTTGAAAGACCCTAAACGTGTTTCACGTATTGTAAAGTCTGACTTTGGGTACCATATTATTCAACTTATCGAAAGACAAGACGAAAGAGTGAATACCCGCCACATTCTTTTAAAGCCTGCTATCTCTTTAGCAGACAGAGATTCTGCGAAGTTGGCAACTGACAGTATTGCGAATGCTATTCGCCGTGAGAGAATTACATTCGAACAGGCTGTTAATCTGTATTCTACAGATAAAAATACCAACAAGTGCCAGGGTGTGCTCACTAACCCGCGCACAGGCGATACAAAGTTCCAGTTGCAGGATGTTCATCCTGAAATTTCGAGCATTATCAAACCTATGAATGTGGGCGAAATTTCTCGTACTTTTGCAATGAAGGACAATAATGGTGACGACACTTATGCTATTGTTAAGTTGCGCAACCGTATTCCTGCACACAAGGCTAACATGACAGAAGATTTCCAACTCCTCAAGCAGTTGTACATCTCTAAAAAGACAGAAGAGAAAATCAGCGCTTGGATTCTTGAAAAACAGAAAACTGTTTATGTGTTAGTCAACGAAAAGTGGAGAAATTGTAATTTCCAATATCCAGGTTGGATTAAAGATAATTCTAATAAGTAAAAATGAACAGGTTCTTAATCGGCATATTATTCCTTTTCCTAGCGGGCCCCTCTTTTGCCGCTAACGTGATACTTGAGGGCTGCGACAAACTGACCTTTAACAAGGGGACAGTCGACTGTCAGGTCTTGAAGGGAAATGTCCGTTTCCGCCAAGATCAAACGGTAATGTTTTGCGACAGCGCCTACTTCTATAGTGGTCAGAACTCGTTCGATGCTTTTGGTCACGTGCGTGTGGTGCAAGACTCTACCACGCTCACCGCGAACAAGATGTTTTATGATGGGAACCTTAAATTGATGCGTGTGCGCGAGGACATTCATATGACTTCTGGCCGTATGACACTGACTACGCAGAAACTTGACTTCTTCCGCGACAAGAACTACGCATTTTACGATAGTGGTGCAACCATCAACGATCCTGGTTTTACACTTGTTTCGCAAATAGGGTATTACTATCCTGATTCTAAAAAGGCGATATTTAGGGGTAATGTCAACCTCAATGGTCTTGATTACCGTATTACCACAGACACTTTGACCTACAATTCCCGCACTTCTGAAGCGTGGGTTTTAGGTCCCTCTAAAATTTACCGCGATACGTTCATCATTAGCACTAAACAGGCTTATATGAACAATGCAATAGGTGAATTCAAACTTTATCGCCGTTCTCAGGTCGATAACGAGAGCTTGACCCGCCACGTTGTGGCTGACACCATTCTTTACAACCGCTCGAGTGGCGATGCCAAATTGTACGGAAAAATCATCATTGATGATTTAAACCAGCATATGTCTATGTATGGTGATAAGGCCGAACTGAGCCAACAACCGGTTTCTTTTGGCTATTTGACCAAAAACGCATATGTAAAGGAGTATTCTACCAATGACACTCTTTTCTTGCGTGCCGATACGCTGACGATGTTGACCAATGCCGACAGTTCACGCATTGTAGAGGGTCGCAATCATGTCCGTTTCTACCGTAGCGACTTCCAGGGTAAGAGCCAGCAGATGCGCATGTTCACTAAAGATTCTTTGGTACTTATGTACGGTACCCCGGTTTTGTGGTCTGACGCTAACCAGATGACTGGCGATACTGTGAGAATGTATATGAAGAACAAACGCCCCGACTTCCTTAACATTAAGGGAAACGCCCTGGTTATCCAGCGAGACGATTCGGTGAATTACAACCAAATTCAGGGTAACGACTTGGAAGGCTTTTTTGTTGACAGCAATTTGCGTAAAGTTGTAATGAAGGGTAATGCCATGTCGGTGTACTTCCCTAAGGACAAAAAGGGCGACTTGATAGGTGTTAACCACAATATGGGCAGTATGATGACCATATTGCTCAACGAGCAGCGCAAACTCGACAAAATTATGCTTGAACCAGGCACCGAGGGTACTATGTATCCTCCGTTCGAGGCACCGAAGGAAGTTATGTTCCTAAAGGGCTTCTCATGGCAGCAGGATGTAAGGCCTAAGAAGGCTTCAGAAATATTCACACTTTTCGATTAAAACCCATTTATCGTTTAATGAAGAGAATTTTCTTGGTAGGCTTCATGGCAAGTGGTAAAACCACTACCGGAAGACGTATAGCGAAAAAGTATAATCTCGAGTTTATTGACCTCGATGTGTATATCGAAAACCGCTATCATAAGTCCGTTTCCCAAATTTTCGCAGAGAAGGGGGAAGAAGGATTCCGCAACATCGAACACAATATGTTGCAAGAAGTTGCAGGTTTCGAAGACGTTGTTATTGCCGCTGGTGGCGGAACGCCTTGCTTTTTCAATAATATGGACATTATGAACGAGGCTGGCGAAACCGTTTACTTGAAGGCAACCCCAGAAATGCTTTGCAGTTATCTGAATATGAACGGTACTGCTAAGCGCCCATTGGTGGCAAACAAAACTCCAGAAGAGTTGTTCGAGTATGTAAGCACCACATTGGCCAAACGTGAGCCTTTTTATGAAATGGCTAAACACAGCATGGCTTCTGATGACTTGAGCGACAAACTCTTTGATGAATTATTGAATTGATTTGGTTGAGTAAATTAGACTTGAGACCAGATTGTTTTTTGAAAAAAATATAAGCATAGAAGAAAGGTTAAGAGATGTCTCTTAATTTTGAATTCATAACTCTTAAATAAAGAAGATGCAAGAAAAAATTATCGTATTGGATTTCGGTGGGCAATATGCTCACTTGATAGCAAACAGAGTTCGCCGCTTGGGCGTTTTCACTGAAATCTGTTCCCCTACAGCATCTGTAGAAGAGTTGGCTGGCGCTAAGGGTATTATCTATAGTGGTGGCCCCTCAAGCGTATATGCCGAAGATGCTCCTGATTACAATCCGGAAATCTTGAATATTCCTGTTCCAAAGTTGGGTATCTGCTATGGTCATCAGTTGATGGCTTCACAATTAGGTGGAACTGTTCGTCCTGGTAAGGTAAAGGAGTATGGTATCTCTGATTTGTTGTTGAAAGATGAACAGCATCCGTTGTTGAAGGGTATTCCTGCTTCTTCTCCAATGTGGATGAGCCACGGCGACGCTGTGGAAAAACTTCCAGAAGGATATAAGATTATTGCTTCTACGAAAGATTGCGAGGTGGCTGCTGTTGCCTTGGATGAACGTAAGATTTATGGTATTCAGTTCCACCCAGAGGTTACTCACAGTAAGTTCGGTATGAAGATTTTAGACAACTTCATCGACATCTGTGGTTGTGAACGTACTTGGAACATGAAGAGCTACATGCCACTGATTTCTGAAAAGATTAAGAAAGAGGTAGGAGACCGCAAGGTGTTCTTGCTGGTTTCTGGTGGTGTAGATAGTACCGTTGCATTCGTGTTGTTGAACCGTGTGTTGGGCACCGACCGTGTGATGGGCTTACACATCGACAATGGTATGATGCGTATGGATGAATCTGCAAAGATCATCGACTTCTTGAAAGCAGAAGGTATGCACAATCTTCGAGTTGTGGATGCAACCGATACTTTCTTGGGTAAGTTGGAAGGCATTACTGCTCCTGAAGAAAAACGTAAACGTATTGGTGCAACATTCTTGGTTGTAAAAGACGAAGAAATGGCCAAGTTGAACTTGGATCCTAAAGAATGGATGATTGCACAGGGTACCATCTACCCAGACACTATTGAAAGTGGAGGTACGAAGAACGCTGATTTGATTAAGACTCACCACAACCGCGTACAGGAAGTGATGGATTTGATGGCGCAGGGCTTGTTGTTGGAACCATTGGCCGACCTATACAAAGACGAGGTTCGTATGTTGGGCGAAGAATTGGGTATTCCTCATAATTTGGTATGGCGTCACCCATTCCCTGGTCCGGGTCTTGGTGTCCGTTTGCTTTGCACCGATGGTAAGGGTGATTTTGCAAAGGCAGAAGAAGTACCTGGCTTGTTGGACTACTTGAAGGAAAACAACATTGAAGGTAGAATCCTTCCTATTAAGAGTGTAGGCGTACAAGGTGACGGCCGTACTTATGCACAGCCATTCTTGTTGACTACTAAGAGCCTTACATGGAAACAGTGCGAGAAGTTCTCTACTGAATTGGTAAACCGTTTCAAAGTAATTAACCGTGTTATCTGGCAAGTAGGTGCTGCCTCTGATGAAGAGCCTAAGTTAATTGCCCAGTACGCTACCAAAGATAAGTTCGACACTTTGCGTAAGTTCGACAACATTTGTACAGAGTTCTTGCAAGAGAATAATTTGTATGAATCAATTTGGCAGATGCCGGTTGTTTCTGTTCCGTTGACCGTGGCAAATAAACCGTGTATTGTGATGCGTCCTGTAAACAGCTCTGAGGCTATGACTGCTAATTTCGCAGAGATAGACCAAAAGTTGTTGGAAGGTCTTTGGGGTAGATTCGTGGCAGATGGCGCTGGCTCGCTGTGGTACGATGTAACTCACAAGCCTCCGGGCACGATCGAGTGGGAGTAATGAATCTGCCGCCGATACCGATAACGGGTATTAGGGCAAGATTTATAACATAAGATAATCCCCATTGTTAGGACTATAAAGTCTTGGCAATGGGGATTTCTATATTACGCTATATTGGAAGAAACCTGTAGGAACATTAGCGAACTGACGGGCATTGAAGTTAAGACGGTATGCCTCTATTGACAACTAATGCCTGTGCCGTGTCGCTACCATTCAAACCTAAATCGGAAGACAAGGACTTTTCTTAAGCGTTTACAGTTCCTATTCCCTCAAACACATTATTGTTGTCCGGGTTTCTGTTCTTCGCCTGTTTTTGCCGATGTAGGGCTGTAGCCGAAGTAGGCCTTGAATTTCTTGCTAAAGTAAGAAAGGTCTGAGAATCCTACGGTGTAGGCAATGTCGCTAACAGATTCGTTCTCGTTGCTCTTTAAACGCCTCATGGCTTCGTTCAGACGGTATTCACCAAGTATTTGGCCTGGTGACTTGCCTACAACGGTTTTAATGCGACGGAGCAGCGTTGAGCAGCTTACGCACATATCGTCTGCCAAGTCTTCAACCGAAAGTTTAGGGTCGGTGTACTTTTCGCGTATAACCTCCATAAACTTGTTGAGGAATGGATTGTTCTCAATCGCAATGCTTGGTTCCTCTTCTTGCGCTTCTGCATTAGGCGAGAAATCCTTGTTCTGCATGATTTTCGCATAGATGTAACTGCGCAAAAGGGCTCGGTGGTTGAACAAACTGCTTAACTTAATCAGCAGTTCTTCTTGGTTGAACGGCTTGGTTATATAGTCGATGGCACCTTTCGACAAACCTTGTAAACGGTCGCTCTCCTCAATTCGTCCTGATACGAACAATAAAGGTATGTGCGATGCGCTCTCGTCTTCTTGTAAGCGCGAACAGAGTTCAATACCGTTCATAACCGGCATGTCCACGTCGCTCAAAATAAGGTCTATCTCGTTTTCAGCAACAATGTCTAACGCTTCTTGTCCGTTGTTGGCAATCTTTACCTCGCAAAGGTCAGAAAGCAAAGTCTTCATATTCTCGCAAATGAGCGGATTGTCGTCGACAATTAAGATGACATTGCCCGCAATAACCTCTTCAGGCTTCTGCTTCTTTTCAACGGTAATATTTATAGGTTCTTGCAGTGCGGTTGCCGCAACAGCCGAAACTGGCAAATTAATAGTGATGCAAGTTCCTTCTCCTTCTTTGCTTTCGGCTTGCAGCGTGCCGTTGTTTCGTTGAATGTAGCGCTTGCAGATGTTTATGCCTAAACCGGTTCCGGCTTCGCTGTCCGTTCCTGTTCGGCTGCTCATTTCGGTTTGGTCATTAGTCTGTATTTTAGCCAACACATCGGCTGGCATACCCACGCCATTGTCACGAATGGAAATATGCACTTCGCGTTGGTCTTCCCAGCCCTCTATTGTAATGTTGCCACCATGGTTGGTGTATTTAATGGCGTTGCCTAAAATGTTGCGGATAACCGTGCTGATCATACGGCTGTCGGCAAAGGCTTTGTGTGTAAGGGATAGTTTTTTCTGACAGTTGATTTCTTTCTCTTTCAGCAACTCCTCGCTCAATTGAAGGGCGTCTTTAACAATATTCTCAATGTCGATATCTTGTGGCTTGCAAGCCATATCGTCTTGCTTTGAGTGTGCCCAGTTCAGCAGTTTCAGCATTTCGCCTTGGAGTGTTTTTGCCGATTTAAGGACCTCTTCCACCAAATGATGCTTGTCTTCGTTGCTCATGGTGTTTTCCTTCTTAAGCCAGTTTTCTAAAGCAACAACAATAGCGAACATCGGATTGCGCAAATCGTGTCCTATTACCGAAATAAGGCTGTCTTTGTCTTTCAATGCACTTTGCAACTCCATAGTGCGTAGGGTAACCTGCTCGTTGAGTTCGTTCTTCATCTCTATGAGTCGTCTTACCCGTTGTCTGTAGATGAACCGTGCGATGAGCGCAAGAACCAATATTGAAAGCGCGATAAACCACCAGGTTTGCCAAAATGGTGGCAGAATGGTGATGTCTAAAGATGTGGTCTTCACTTCGCACTTCTCGTTCGAACGGAACGCCTTCACTTCTAATGTATAGTGCCCTGTTGGTATGAATGAGAATCGGATTACACGGTCGGAACCCACATCTTTCCATTCGTCTTGCAAACCTACAAGGCGGTATTGGCACTTTGCCTTGTCTACTAAAGCGAAGTCTGCAATCTGAATTGTGAAGTCAATGTCTGTCAGACCATATGGTAATTCAATTCCGTCTTTTTGTGAAAGGTTGGTGCCGTTAAGCGGAGACTCTGAGACCGCTACCTTTTTGTTGCCGATAGACATTGACGAGAACGCTAGGTAGTCGATAGTGGCTTCTAATGATAATTCTTTAGGGTTTATGCAGATGTATCCTACATTTGTACCAAAATACAGTTTCCCGTCAGAGGCCTTGTAACCAGATCTGTAATAGAAATAGTTGGTAGCCACTGCCGAAAAGTTACCTGGTAGTTTTGTGCAAACTTTACTGTTATAGTCGAACGAATAGATGCCACTGTCGCCTGCCGCCCAGTACTTGCCATTGTCGTCTTTTAAAAGGATGCGGTAGCGGCAGATGGGAACAAAGTCGAGACTTTCAATCGCACCGTCGGGCGATATTCGTTTTATTCCGTTATTCGATGCTGCAAAAACGTAACCTTTGCCATCGCCTTTCATATCGAAAACTTGTAACGGAATGAGTTTCTTCTCGTTGTTTTTGTCTTTTATCACCAATTTCGTTCCATCTCCCTTAAGCAGCCATAGGGCGGAAGAAGTGTTCACCCATGTTACGTCTGGGGTGTCGGAATACGAGAACATTATCCATTTGTTGTTGAACTCTTCTATAGAATCCTTCAATATGATTCTGCTCCATTTATTCTCGTCGTGGCGCTTGCGGTAGAGGCCGTCACCGGCTGTGCAGGCGTACAAGTCGTTGCCGTTTAATATATTAATTCCGAAGAAACTGTTGCAAGGATTGTTGATGCCTGCAAATTTTTCTATTTCGGCATTGTTTGTCTTCGGATTGTAACGGAAAAGGCCTCCACCCCAGGTTGCCGCATAGCATGCACCGTCTTTCGAACGCTTTAGGTTCGAAATGTTGTTGTTGGGTAGGCTGATTAGTTTCTTTGTCTTTTTTCTTGGGGATATGGAGTACAGACCGCCGCCGTCGACACTGACAATGATGTTGTGCTCGTCGTCTTCTATAAAGGAGGTGCAAACTGCGGGTGGAAAACCAAAGTCTGCAGATGTGTAGATGCCTGAGGAGTTGTTCTTGCGGTAGCGCCAGATACCCGAATTCTGCGTGCTAAACCAAATCTCTCCGTTGTTATCTTCAATGATGGAGTAAATTTTGTTTACTTCGTCAGATGTGGCGTTGTACGGTATCAGTTTTGTGAAGGTGGTGCTTTGCGACAACTCGTTGGCGTACCAGAGTCCGTTACCATCGGTTGGAAGCCAATATCTGCCGCTCTTGTCTCTAATAATGGTGGTGATACACGAGAACGGTGTCTTTATTATGACTGGGTCGCTGATGTGTTCAGCCGATTCGTCGAAAATCCAAATCTCATTTTTTTGAGAGGCAATCGCTAACTTGTTGCCGCCTAACGGAATGATTGAACGGACGAAACTTCCGCCCTCACCTGAAGGCGCATAGGTAAATGCGGCAGAACCGTCGGCATTCTTTACAACTACAGAGTCAATAGAACCAATCCAGGAACGTCCTCTTGAATCGATATGTAGTGAGCGGACATACATGTTCTTAGTTAATTTAAACAAGATGTTGTCGCTTGAGTATTCGTGTTTCTCTTTGTCGTAGGTGTACACCCCGGCATTTGTAACCACATACTGGGTTCCGTACGATGAATAGGTTATACCCAACGATTCTTTGTAGAACGACTCGTCGAATTCTTTGGGCATCACATTGGTGAATGCGTCCTTGTCTGGGTTGTATTCAACCAACAAACCGTTGTAACCTCCGGCTGTTATATTACCACTTGGTAAGCGGTGCACGAAAATAAAGTCCTCTCGTGCCAATTCTGGGTAGTCGTCCTTGCGGTGGTGGGTGAATTTCCTGCCGTCGAACTGTTCCAAACCGAAGTCGGTAGAGGCCCAAATAAAGCCATTCTTATCGGTCGTGAG
This sequence comes from Paludibacteraceae bacterium, assembly GCA_024401615.1. Taxonomy (GTDB): domain Bacteria; phylum Bacteroidota; class Bacteroidia; order Bacteroidales; family Paludibacteraceae; genus Physcocola. The sequence continues at coordinate 21,057 of JAKSKS010000004.1, read as the reverse complement.
CGAGTATACACGGTTTGATATAAGGCCGTCTTCGACCGTGTAGTGGTCGAAAATTCCATATTCTTCCGATGAAAAAGCATTGAATATGAAAAGGTATAGGCATAGCAGTATGATTGTCACCTTCCCTTTTGTGTGTTTATTATGGTATGTGTTAAATCCCATTTTTTAGCGACTTTTAATTAAGCTGTAGCGCTTTTTGTATCTATATTTTGTAAAAAAAACAAAATCGAAATTAAAGTTATCAATTATTTGTTTTGTTTTCAACTTAAGGCAGGCAAAAACAGATGTTATGTAAGTTGAATCTGTTATAGAACATAAAAATGGGGTGGGTAGTAAGGTAACTTTACGTATGATAAACGAAAAAAGGCATATCATAAACGATATGCCCTCTTTCGCTGTGTTAGTTGTTTACTTAATAATTACTTTCTGAATCTTGCTTTCGTTCTTGCCAATGATGCGAATCATATAGGTTCCGGCAGCAAGACCAGATACTGAAAGTTGGTCTTCTTTGCTCGATAGCACTTTCTGTCCGTTTGCTGAATAAAGTTCCAAACCTACGAGTTCGTCTACACCGCTCACCAAAATGTATTCGCTGGCAGGATTTGGACCAACAGAAATTTCGTTGTTTCCGATTGTTTCCACGCCTGTGGCGTCTTTCACAAACTTGATGTTCGCGCTCTTGGCAACTACAATTTCCTTACCCTCTTTGTTGAGGTAGATAGGTTTGTTTACGGTGTTGCCAATACGGAAGAAGTCGAAGTCGGCGTAACCGTTGGTCGATTTAGTGCCGAATGAGAAGAGGCCGTATCTGTAACCCATAAAGTGTGAGAGTGTATACTCCATCTTTATAGTGTTGCCGAACTCTTTCCAGTTTGTTCCGTCTAAGCTGTAATAGAAGGTTGCCTTGTCGGTCTGGTTCACGTAATTCATGTCAATGCGCAACCAAACATTTTCTTGGTTGAGGGCAACGCTTGCTGCTTCTTTCGCAGTGCCGCTTGTTGCGTCTACCATAACGATGTATTTAGTGTTGCCAGAAACTTTAACGCCTGCAAAACCATATTTCTCCTGCAAAGCGCAGAGACCTGCATAATCGCCGTCTACCATGCCTTTGGTGCTGAGTTTGGTGTAGCCAGAGCAGTTCGGGCCGTAAGTGCGTTGTGTGAGGGTGTTCTTGGTGTTGACCAAAGAAGCGTCTGTTCTGCCGTTAGAAAGTCTTAAAACACCGTTTCCGAGGCTCCAGTGCTTGTTGTCTGGGTTGTGGTTCCACTGCCATTCCAAAGGAAGGGTGTTGCCCTCAAATTCATCAGAAGTAACTAAACCATAACCTTCTTCTTGCGCTGCTGGCATCTGAAGTGTGCTTGGCACCTTGCCGCTGTTTCCAAGAACCGGCCAGTCGTTTTGCCAAGTGGCAGGAACGAGGTAAGGAATACGGCCTACAGAACCATTGTCGCGGAAGAACAAGCCGTACCAGTTTCCGTCTGGTGTGTCGATCATGCCACCTTGTGCCACGCCGTTGTCTTGAAGCACAACTTTGCCTTCAAAATTGCCGGTTAATGATTTAGAGCGGTAGCAGAGCACTGAACGGCATTTGCCTGCAGGCCATGAAATTAAGAAAACGTAATAGTAACCGTTTCTCTTCATAACCTGTGAACCCTCGCATTCAACATAGAAACTGCTTCCTGCAATTGACGCTGGCTTTGTAAGCAGTGTTCTGCTGCTTGTGCCGGCCTTTACAGACATAGCGTCGGAAGAAAGTTCCACGATGCTGATGTTTCCGCTGCCGTAGATGACGTATACTCTGCCATCGTCGTCAAGGAAGAGCGAAGGGTCGTGGTAGAAAGGTAGGGTGGCAGTCTGCCAAGGACCGTTTATGATATCTTTTGTCTTAAAGATGTGTGTCTTACCTGTAGTGTACGATGGGGTTAACACGTACCATGTGCCGTCTTTGTGGCGGATGCTGCTGGCCCAAGAACCCTTACCGTAAGCGTTCTTGCCATTCTCCATGTTCAGGTTGTCGTTGCTGCCAAGTGCCTGGTGGGCGTAGTTGATAGTGCGCCAGCGGACAAGGTCTTTTGATGCCATTACGGGCACACCCGGATTCATGTGCATGGTGGTGCTTGCCATATAGTAAGTGTCGCCAACTCGGCATACCGATACGTCTGGCACGTCGGCCCAGATAAGCGGATTGTTTACAGTGTGGTTCTGTCCGTCGAAGTTGTCGGCAATCAAACCACCTTCTTTTTGTACCAGTTCGTAGTGGCCAGACTGACCCTCGAAGTAGGTTGGAATGGTTGCTGTGTGGTCGTCTGTTGAAGCAACACCTTCCTTTAAAGTGGTGATGTCTCCGTTGTCGTTAACCCATTTTAGGTTGAAGAAACCATCAACATCCTCATTCACTTCCCAACTAACAGTGTAGTCTTCACCTACGATTACTTTGTCGTCGGTTGCGGGAGATGTGAATGCGAACTCTATTTTATCGCTCTTTTTGCGGAACGAAATCTTGTCGATGTTGCAGTATGCGCCTTCAATCGCGAGTTTCAAAATGTGCTTGCCTGAAGTGATTTCAGATGTGGAACCGCTGATTTTCTTAAAGTCTGTCCAACTGCCTGTGTTAGGCACCTCTATACTGCCTGATATGTCTTTGTCGTCAAGGTAAAGGCGGAAAGCAGAACCGTCGAGACCAGAGGCTACTGTGGCGGTGTAGACGAAAACACCGTTTTCTTTAACGTCGACGGTATATTCTAACCATTCGTCCTTCTTGGTCCAACCCAGTACGAATCCGTCGTTACCGTCGCTATCAAGGTCCACGCCTTCTTCTGCTCTGAAAACCTTCCCAGAATTTACATCGTCTTCGTCGTGGTAGGCAATACCTTCGCCACCTTCATCGTAGCGTTCCATTTCAACAGTGCCAGGAATTGTTTGTGCTACGCCTTCGAACGGAGTTTGCTCAATGATGGGTTTGATGTAGATTCTGTATGCGTAGTAGGCGTTTTTGATGCTTACTGGAATCTCAAGGTAACCGTTGTTTACGGTGTACTCCTTGCTCATTTCTGTGGTAGGGCCAGAAACCGCCTTGTCTTTATCTGTCCAAGTAACTTGTTCGACACTGGCTTTTACTTTGTTTCCGAAGTAAGACGGAATGCCAGAAATTTTAACGGTGGTTGTTCCTACGGTGTTACCACCAATAATGATGCTGGCTTCTTTCTTCTTTTTGTTAACAGCGGCAAAACCGTCAACACCGTCGCTCTTGTCGTTCGGTGGGGTTACTTTTGCCATGTAGCCGGCCATGTCGCCATACCATTTGTAGAGCCACCAACCGCCGCCGCGTTCGTTGTTGGCTGTAAGCAAACTGCCAAGACGGCCTGGCAAGTTGGTAAACCACCAAGAAATCATAGCACTTTCAACGCCGTGACGCTCGAATTTTGCGATGAATGGAACTGAAACGCCCGGACAACCTTCTAAAGTGTGGGTGTCTGAAGAGTATTCGTTGATAGAAATAGCGCGTGGCTTGATGTTGTATTTCTTTTCCAACGAACGGTAGTGCTCAATAGCGCCAACAAAACCGCCCGATCCCCACTGGTGCCAACTGATGACGTCGGGCATACAGTTGTTGTTCGCACAGTATTTTACAAATTCTTCCATTCTGCTGGAATTATACCATGAATAGGAAGGACCTATAATTTTTGCGCTTGGGTCTAACTGGCGAAGTAGGGCGTATGTCTCTTTCCACAAACCAGAGTTGAAGTCAATATTGTTCGGATTCTTCCAAGTTCCATCTGGTTCATTCCAAATTTCGTAACCGTCGAAGTTCTGGACTGTAGCCTTTTTCTTGTCGTTGACTACTGCTTTTACACTATCTTTCCATGCCTGCATCGACTTGAACTGGTATGGCCAGCCGGGCAGAATGTCGGCAAGTCTTATTTGTACCTTTCCTGTAGTGTTCTTAATTCTTGGCGATACTTTGAATGCACCACCTATACCTTGCTGGTATCCTTTACCGCTTCGTGCGGGTGCAAGGAATACATTTGGTTTTAGTGGGGCCACATTATTATCTATGTCGCTTGGCAACGACTCAGTCAAACCGTATAATGAACCTGTCGCAACGTGGGTAACAGGTCTTATGCTATCAGAAAGATTTACTCCAAGAGTAGCGTCTGCAGCCCATAGTGTGTTGGTGAGGCCGCATGCCATTATTCCGAATAGTAGTTTGTGTAAATTCATGTTCGTCGTATGTTAGTTAGTATTAGACTCGTGCAAAAATAGAATTAGTGTTGGTGCGTTAATGTGAATAAAACTTCAAACGGTGTTGTTTTTATGTCAATAGCATATTCTGTTATAATTAATAAAGGATTTGTACAAATTCCCGCTTTTTTATCTAAATGCATTAATTTTGTGTTATACTTCATTGATTACTTTACAATGGTTATCCTTTATTTACACGGAATGGCGTCGAGCCACGAGTCTTTTACTGCGGCTTGCGTTCAAAAATACATGCCCGAGGCTACTGTTTTAGTTCCCGACCTTTCTGTTGACCCCGAAATTGCCTTCCCGCAAATTCAAAAGATTTTAGATGAGAACAAGGTCGATATAATTGTAGGTCACAGTTTGGGCGGATTTATGGCCCAAAAGTTCCGGGGGTACAAGAAGATTTTGCTGAATCCAAGTCTGGGTGTAACCTACTTCCGTTTCTTTAAGGGTGATAATAAGTACAAGCATAACAGATACGATGGTAAGCAGACTTGGCACATCGATGACCGAATCTGTAAGAGATATAAGGAAATGGAGCATGTTCAGTACGATGGCCTGACCAAAGAAGAAGATGACCTTACTTTAGGTATGTTCGGACGATGGGATTTTATGACACGTATGTCTTCGTGCTGGTTCTTGAAACATTATTCGCATCGTGTAATGATTCCGGGCGGACATTTCTTGAAAGAAGAAACTGTTCGAGACTATCTGGTTCCTGGAATTAAGTCTATGTTTAAATGATTTTGTAACGACAATGGATGGTATTTATAATCGCACTGAATTGTTGGTTGGCGAACGCGTAATGAGCACCATTATGCGGAAAAAAGTGATTGTTTTCGGCGTTGGTGGCGTTGGCAGTTGGTGTGCCGAAAGTTTGTTGCGCTCGGGTTTTGTTAATCTCACGATTGTAGACTCCGACCGTGTGTGCGTGTCGAACATTAACCGCCAGTTGCTTGCTACTACAGAAACTGTAGGGCAAGTGAAGGTCGATGTGCTGAAAAAACGCCTGTTAGAGATCAATCCGAATGCGAACATCACGGCAATGCAGAAAATATATGCCCCCGAAACGGCTGAAGAATTCCATTTGGAGGAGTACGACTATATTATTGATGCAATCGACAGTCTTTCGAATAAGGCAGACTTGATAATGCGTGCTTGCAAAACAAAGGCAAAACTTTTCAGCAGTATGGGCGCGGCCCTTAAAGTTGACCCTACTGCCATACAAGTTGCTGAGTTCTGGAAGGTGAAGGGCTGTCCGCTTGGCGCGGCGCTTCGCAAGATGTTCAAACGCAAAAAGTTATTCCCTTCAAAAAAGTTCACGTGCGTGTTTAGTGAGGAACTGTTAGAAAACAAGGGTGAGGTAAAACCCGAATCGTTTGGGGCTGCAAGCGAAGATCCTACTGCTGTTGCGGGCGACCCTGCATTGGCATCGCATGACTGGAATGCGCTAAAGGCCCGTATCAATGGTACCACATCGCACATTGTTGCCATCTTCGGCTTCACTATTGCCGGCCTTGTTATGCAAGACGTAATGAATAAGGTTCAGTTGGAAATGAAAGAGGGTAAATAACATATATATTGGTGTATAGTTCCCTGAATTTCATACAGAAAGCGCTGCCAAATTAAAAATCTGGCAGCGCTTCTTTTTTCTGTATATCTCAGGGTTAGGTAAACAAGTAGGCCAATGTGCCACCTCCGAATACTAACCATATATAAAGAATGCCAGCAAGTGCGAATGGTTTCGCTCCTGCCTGTTTGAATTTGTCTATGCTGGTGTCGGCTCCGAGCGCGGTCATTGCCATTGTCAGCATAAAGGTGTCGATGTACTCAATAGCCCCGTTTATACTTTTGTAAGTTTCTATAGCGTTTGCACTGTCGGCTATTGCTCCCTGAATAAGTGAGTTAAGAATGATTACACCCAAAAAACCGAATGCGAACCAAGGTATGGTAATCTTACTCTTGCTTTTGTCTGCCTCTTCTCCTTTTCTCAATTTGGCCAAACAGAAACCCATAACAACAAGCACTGGTGCCAGCATCATAACGCGAATCATCTTTACGATGGTGGCGTTGTTGGCAATGTTGAGTGTCCCGTCTGGGTCTATTGCGTTACCTGCGCCTACCACGTGGGCAACTTCGTGTAGGGTAGAACCCACGTAAATGGCCACGCCTGTGTTGGAAAGGAAACTGAAAACACCTGCTCTGTAAAGAATAGGGTAGAGGAACATGGAAATTGTACCGAAAATAACTACAGTGGAAACGGCAACTGCTGTTTTGTGCGATTCGCCTTTTACTACTGGTTCTGCTCCCAATACGGCTGCGGCGCCACAAATGGAACTGCCGGTTGCAGTCATAAGCGCAGTGTCACTATCCATTTTCAGTAATTTGCCAACAAACACACCTAACAAAAGTGTACCACATACGATAATGGAGTCACAAATTAGGGCAGGAAGGCCTACCGAGGCCACATCTTGTAAGGTTAAACGGAAACCGTAGAGCACAATACCCGTTCGGAGTATCTGTTTTGAACAGAATTTGAAACCTGGTACCCAAGTGCTTGGCACGTGCATACGGAGGGTGTTGGCGTAGAACATACCCAAAATGATACCAACAATCAATGGCGACAAGGATAGGCTTTTTACCCATTGGAAACCTGCTATATAAAATGCGGAGCAGGCAAACAGCATCATAAGCAGCACTCCATGCAGCATATGGCCTCTTTCTTCTTTGAACATAATTATACTTTTATAAACCTCACTGCAAAATTACGGATTATTTTACCTGTATGTTCATCGAATATGGCAATAAAAAAGCCGGAGTGAAATACTCCGGCCTTATACATTGTTTTTACTAATCTTGATTAGTCTTACTTGTTGCAATCGCAGTCGCTACCGATGCACTTCCAGATAAGAGCAGCAAGTGCGCCACCTGCGAATGGACCTACGATGAAGATCCAAAGCTGTTCAAGAGCAGCACCACCAGCAAGAACTGCAGGAGCGATTGAACGAGCAGGGTTTACAGAAGTGCCTGTGAAGTAGATACAAGCAAGGTGTACCAAAATCAAAGTCAAACCGATAACCATACCTGCTGATTTGCCTGCACCCTTGTTTGCGTCGGTAGTACCAAGCACAACAAGAACGAATACGCAAGTGAATACAACTTCAGCCAAAACACCCTGGAAAGTAGTGATGCCGTTGCCTGCCTGAAGTGCGTTTGCACCCAAACCGCTTTCGCAACCTACCAATGCAGCCAAAATGCCAGCGCCGATGAATGCGCCTACAGTCTGTGCTGCCATATAGCATGCACCTTCTTTAGCCTCCATACGGCCAGAGATAATGCAACCCAAAGTGATTGCTGGGTTGATGTGGCAACCAGAAATGTTACCAATTGTATAAGCCATTGCTACTACAGCCAAACCAAATGCCATAGCAGTACCCACTACTGATGCAGTGTTTACACCTACAGTAGAATTGCAACCAAGAGCAACGGCAACGCCGCAACCCATAAGTACGAGCACCATTGTGCCGACCATTTCTGCTAAATACTTTTTCATTTTCTGATACTAATTATTTGTTAATTGTTAATGTTATTTGTGTTTATTGAATTTCTTCGAGAATACGCTTGATGACAGTTTGTGCTGAAATCTCGCGGTTGCCAGCTTCTGGAATAACCAGGCTGTTAGGACCTTCAATCACATCGTCGGTAACAATCAAACCGCGGCGAACAGGCAAGCAGTGCATAAAGTAACCGTTGTTGGTCAATGCCATCTTTTCTGTTGTGATAGTCCATGAAGGGTCTTTGCTGATAATCTTACCGTAGTTTGGATCCTGGTAAGCGCTCCAGTTCTTTGCGTATACGAAGTCTGCGCCTGCCAATGCCTCGTCTTGGTTGTAGGTAACCTTTGCGCCACGAACGAACTTGTCGCACAATTCGTAACCTTCTGGGTGGGTGATGACGAAATCAACATCAGCCTCGTTCATAAAGTCAGCGAATGAGTTAGGTACTGCCTGAGGCAATGCGCGGCAATGAGGAGCCCAAGTCAAAACAACTTTAGGGCGTTTCACTTTCTTGTATTCTTCAATGGTGATGAGGTCTGCAAATGCCTGAAGAGGGTGGCAGGTTGCAGTCTCCATGCTGAATACAGGTTTGCCTGAGTATTTGATGAACTGGTTGACGATGGTTTCTTCGTAGTCGTTCTGCTTGTTTTCGAAAGTAGCGAAAGAGCGGATGCCGATTACGTCGCAGAACTGGCTCATTACAGGAATGGCTTCGAGCAAGTGTTCACTCTTGTCGCCGTCCATAATTACGCCGCGTTCTGTTTCAAGTTTCCATGCGCCTTGGTTAACGTCGAGGACGATAGTGTTCATACCCAAGTTCATGCCAGCCTTCTGTGTAGAAAGGCGGGTGCGGAGGCTATTGTTGAAGAAGACCATCAAAAGGGTCTTGTTTTCACCGAGGTGCTTGTAGGCAAAACGGTTTTTCTTTATTTCAAGCGCTTCCTTAACGGCTTCCTGAAGGTTGCCAAGGTCTTTAACACCAGTGTAATATCTCATTTTCTTTGTTGTTTTATAATTTCCTTTTGGTTTATCTTACTTGACCGTTGCCGGCAATCACCCATTTATAAGTGTTTAATTCTTCCAAACCCATAGGACCGCGTGCGTGCATCTTTTGGGTTGAAATGCCGATTTCGGCGCCGAGACCGAATTCTCCACCATCGCTGAATGAGGTCGGTGCGTTGGTGTAAACACAAGCGGCGTCTACCATTTGTACGAATTTGTCGCAAGCGGTTTGGTCTTCTGAAACGATTGCCTCGCTATGGCCTGTGCCATAATTCTGTATGTGCTCGAGCGCTTCGTCTATATTGTTTACGGTCTTGATCGACATTTTGTAGTCTAACCATTCCTTGCCAAAATCATCAGCGCTTGCGTGCTCCAACAATCCTGTAGGATAGTTGCCTTCCAAGGCCTTGTAAGAAGCCTCATCGGCATAGATAGTAACGTTCTTTGTCTCGCAAGGAGCACAAATGGCAGGTAGGTCTGACAGACGTTTGCTGTGGATAATGATGGTGTCGAGGGTGTTACATACGCTCGGACGACGGGTCTTCGCATTGAACACGATGTTCTTTCCTTTTTCAACGTCACCCTTCTCGACAAAATAAGTGTGGCAGGTGACTGCTCCTGTTTCAAAAACTGGCACTTTAGCAATCACGATTACGAAACGGATAAGTCCTGCGCTTCCGCGTGGAATGATGACGTCGATATAGCCTCGTGCGTTCAACATTTCTCCTGTCGATTCACGTCCTGCAGGCAAAAGGGCTACGATGTCTTCGTTAACACCTTGCTTCTTTAGAACGTCGTGAATGACGTTGACAATGGCACTGTTAGACTCATGGGCGTCGGTTCCTCCTTTTAGGACACAAGCGTTGCCCGATTTGAAACAGAGTGAGAATACGTCGAGACTAACATTCGGACGTGCCTCGTAAATAATGCCAATAACTCCAAATGGAACGCTGATGCGTTTGATGTTAAGGCCATTCGGACGAACTCTCTCGTCGATGGTGCGGCCAATTGGAGATGGTAGTTTTGCTACGTCGCGAATGCCATCGGCAATCCCTTTAAGGCGTTCTGCGGTCAATTTCAAACGATCGTAGGTCGGATCTTTCGGGTCTTTCTTCGCCAAGTCTTTTTCATTGGCGGCTAAAATGTCGGCAGATTTTGCTTCTACTTCGTTTGCCAATGCTACAAGCACTTCGTTTGTTTTCTCTTTACTGATTAGGGTAAGCGAGCGTGAGGCTGCTTTAACTTGCTGAAAAACCTTTGTTAAATCCATAGTATTTCCTTTTTAAGCAAAGATAATTATAAAAACGGTCAAAGGACCTAATTTTCGATATTATTGAATACGGAATTCTTCAATAATGTTAATTCTGTTTTTTCTGTTTGTTGGGTTTGTCGCTTGAACACACCTTGTCGTGGACAAATGAATAGATAGTAAAACGAAAGTGGCGGAAAAGAATCGTCTTTTCCGCCACTTTCGTTATTTGTTAGTAACCAAAAGTCGCTTGGAATACTTTCCCTGGAATCGGGGCGTAAGCGGCGTTTGATGTACGTGGTTGACTTACAATTAAAAATCCGACTTTGGTGGGTTGAAACCACATGCCATCGGCGTTATAGTAACTGTATCCGTTTACGTATGTTCGTCTTGCACCGTAAGGCAAATCTTGAACGACCACGTTTTCGGGCATTAAAATTTCTTGGTAACCTTTCCCCTTTACGTGTTGGTAATAAACACCGTTATAGCAGAAATAGGCCACATCGTCGATGTAAAAAGTACGAGACTTGCTGTCTATTTTTTGTACATAGGTGTGCCCTGCTCTTTTTACCTGTGGAGTGAATTGAGCCTCTGTCTTTACGGCTTTGCTGTTCGTTGCCGCAATGGCATCGCTGCTACATACCGTAAACATCAATAGTGCTGCTATGGAGAAAACTAATTTTTTCATTTCTGAATATATGGCAAAGTCCCGCCGATAAAAGAGACGGGGCTTTAATGTCTTGTTCTATTCTTAGAAACCGAAAGAAGCGTGGAAACTTACGGTTGGTCGTGGAACTGCGACTGTTACCTTGGCAACAGGACGTTCAACCAACAAGTAACCGCCTTCAACTGGTTGGAACCACATACCATCGGCTTCGTAGTAACCGATATTGTTAACGTAGGTTACTGCTGCTCCGTATGGAAGTTCTGTTACAACAACGTCTTGTGGCATGTAGATTTCTTCGTAACCATAAGATGGAATGTAACGGTAGTAAACGCCACCCCAAGAGTAGTAAGGTACTTCGTCGATATAGAAAACGCGTGCGCGGCGGTCAATGTGCTGGTGATAGACCGGTGCGTGACCTACGTGGCGAGGTCGTGCCGCATATCTTGGACCAGAATGGTGGTGGTGAGGTGCTGGCGCTGCATAGTGGCGAGGCGCTGGAGCGTGATGGTGTTGTGGCGCTGGAGCGTGATGGTGCTGTGGCGCTGGAGCATGATGGTGCTGTGGCGCTGGAGCGTGGTGGTGCTGTGGCGCTGGAGCATGATGACCGTAGGTGTGACCGCCAGGGGCGTTACGGACTGGGTTGCCACCTCTGCCCATTGGTCGGCTGTTAACCGATGATGGACGGTTGTCGTGTCTTGGCGCTGCTGCCTGGTGGCTTTGGTTGCCGCCATTGTGGCTTGGTGCTGCGCTTGTATGGTTGCCGCCTCCGTGAGATGCTGCTGCACTGTGTGAACCACGGGTGTCGTGTCCGCTACCCTGTGAGTGTGTCCTCTGCATTGCACCGCGTTGAGCGTATGCTTCTGGAGCTGCTACAATTAGCAACGCTGCGGTTGCTAAACTTGCTATAATGTGTAGTGCTTTCATAATCGTATGTTTTATGTTTTTCTAAATAGTATTCAATACCCGTGCCAAAATTATTGAATTTTTCTAAAAACTGTGTTTTTATCAGTGAAAAGAACTTTCCGTATTAATGAGAAAGTTATGTAATTTATTGTGAATTAGTAGGTTCTTGCCTATTGTGCGGCAAATAAAAAAAGATGGGTGAAAACCCATCTTTTTGTTATAGTTGTATGAATAAACTTCTATTTATTCATATTTGCTCCAGTCTACATTGCGCATATCGCCTGTTTCGTTGAATGCGTTGTGAAGCGCGAATGCTGCTTTCAAACTGTGTGGGGTTTGTGCTCCGCCATCTGTCAACTTCAAGTAATCCCACATCAACTGTTTGTAATCTGGGTGTACGCAGTTTTCAATGATGCACTGTGCACGTTCTTTTGGTGACTTGCCTCTCAAGTCGGCAATACCCTGGTCGGTAATCAAAACCTTAACAGAGTGCTCGCTGTGGTCAACGTGGCTAACCATAGGAACGATAGGGCTGATGCAACCGCCTTTCTGGATTGATGGACAAGAGTAAATTGACAAATATGCGTTACGGGTGAAGTCGCCTGAACCACCGATACCGTTCATCATCTTGCTACCGATAACGTGTGTAGAGTTGACGTTACCATAGATGTCTGCTTCGAGTGCAGTGTTCAATGCGATAAGGCCGAGTCGGCGAACAACTTCTGGGTTGTTTGAAATTTCGATTGGACGGAGAACCAACTTCTCACGGAAGAAGTCGAGGTTGCCGTATATTTCTTCCAACACTTCTTCGGTAACGGTAAGAGACGAACCGCTGGCAAATGAGATGCGTCCTTTTCTCATCTGTTCGATAACTGAGTCTTGAATAACTTCAGTATACATTGTGAAGGCAGGAATTTCTGGGTTTTCACCCAAGAAACCAAGCACTGCGTTTGCTACGTTACCTACGCCAGACTGGATTGGAAGGAAGTCTTTTGGAATGAAACCAGACTTCAACTGTGCTGCCAAGAAAGAAGCCACGTTGCGGCCGATTTTAGCAGTGGTATCGTCGATTGGAGTGAACTTGCCAACTTCGTTAGGACGGTGGGTGTTCACTACGGCAATAATCTTACTTGGGTCAACTTTCAATGTTAAAGTACCAACACGGTCTTTTACAGAGAAAATCGGAATTTCCTTGCGGTAAGGAGGGTCTGATGGCTCGTAAAGGTCGTGCATACCCAAAATTGATTTTGGATGCATGTCGTTGATTTCAACGATGATCTTTTTTGCTAAACGAGCATATGTAGGAGCATTACCAACACCTGCGGTTAACAAAATGTCGCCGTTAGCGCTGAGGTCTGCAGCTTCAATAATGGCTACATCAATTTGGCCGTAAGTGCCGTAACGCAACTCTTGAGCCAATTGTGAAAGGTGAGCGTCGATATAGTTGACTTCTCCTGAATTGATGGCTTTGCGAAGATCTTTGCTGCTCTGGTAAGGAGTTCTAAAACTCATTGCCTTTGCGCGGGCTAATTCACCATCGCAAGAGTCACCTGTTGATGCTCCTGTGAAAAGGGCGATTTTAAATTCGCGGCCGGCTTTGTGCTCTTCTTCCGCATAGTGTGCAATTGCAGTAGGTAGTTCTTTTGGAGCTCCAGAAGCGGTAAATCCACTTGTTGCAATTACGTCTCCATTTTTAATCAGGCGTGCAGCTTCGTCTGCACTCATAAAATTGTATGCCATAATTTCTTGTTTATCCTTTCTGCAAAGTTACGAATTTATATCTATTCTTTGTCTTTCTTAATGTTAATCTCTTTCTATGATTTGTATTTATGCGTTGAAATTGTCACTTTTTCGAGCGGAAAAACTGCATATTGTATTTTGTTTCAATAAAAATACGGGTTTGTGTAAGTGAAAGTTCTTTTGGGTGGCTTTCGATGCCGAGAGTGGTGCTGATGTTGCGAAAATATTTTCTCCTCGTTTTATGTAATCTTTTATATCTTTGCACGTTTTTATAACATAATGTTAAAACAGATAAGTAGAAGATGAAAAAGTTTTTTCTTACTGCATCAGTTGTAGCGGCCCTTATGGGTGTTGCTTCTATGCAAAGTTGTTCAAATAGTGAGTCTGGTACAGTTGTGTCAGAAGGTAGCGAAACCTATACTTTTGAATTGAATGCTGATGTTACCCGTGAACACGTGTCATTCAAAAACAATTATGGATTCACAGTTTCTGCAGACTTGTACTTGCCAAAGAATTTTGACAAGAATACTAAACATATTGCCGTCTTAGTTGGCTCTCCTTATGGTGGCGTAAAACAGCAGGGTGCTGGTTTGTATGCTATGGAGTTGGCTAAACGTGGTTGTGTAGCTGTTGCTTTCGATCACTCTTTCAATGGTGAAAGCTCAGGCGAACCTCGTTACACTGGTTCTTATGAAATCTTCACAGAAGACTATAGTGCTGGTATCGACTATTTGGGTTCTTTATCTTATGTCGATCGTAACAAGGTGGCTGTAGTTGGCTTGGGTAGCAGTGCTACTTTTGCTTTGAATGCAGCTAAAGTCGATAAGCGTATCAAGGCTTTGGTTTCTGTTAGCTTGCTCGACGTTACTCGTCTTAGCCGTTTCGGTATGCTCGACCAACAGGCTGCTGCCTTTATCGAAAAGTACAAAGACTTGTCTGATACCCGTTGGGCAGACGTTGATAGCGGCAAGCATGCTCTTACTCCTGTAATTGGTACTGCTCCAGCAGACTCTGCTCCTGCTGGTATGTCTCCTGCTGATGTTGATTTGTTCAACTATTATGGCACTAAGCGCGGATGGCACCCTCAGGCTAAGGGTTGCTTTACTAAAGCAAGCCTTTCTTCTTTCTTGGGCGCTAACTTGGTTGACCGTATCAACGAAATCTCTCCTATCCCTGTATTCTTCTTGGTAGGTGAATTGGCTAAAGACCGCTATATGACCGACCAGGTTGTTAACAGTTGTGCTGAACCTAAAGTGTTAATTCCTATTCCAGGTGCAACACATGTCGATTTGTACGATAGAACTGATATGATTCCTTTCGATGCAATCGTTTCTTTCTTCCAGGGTATCAAGTAATTGAATTCGATAAGACAAAAAGCCGAGATGTGTTTCGCATCTCGGCTTTTTTATTGGGTATAACCTTCTTAATTTGGCGCAAACCAGTCTTCTATTAACGTGTCAATAAAAAAAGTAAAGCCGAGATGTTTGTGCATCTCGGCTTTGCTATGATGTGGCTTAATAATGTCATTATTTAGCTGGTTGCGGAGCGAACGGTTGCATTTTTGAATCAACTGTTTGGTGAGCCAAAAGTGACAAGTGTCTTTCTACAACTTCAAAAATCACAATATCGCTATTTGCTTCAATCTTGTCTAACTCTTCGTTAGGGAACCAATACTGGTTTGCTCTGTTCGCATTGATGAATTGGAAGTTAGATGTGAAGAGGT
This sequence comes from Paludibacteraceae bacterium, assembly GCA_024401615.1. Classification (GTDB taxonomy): domain Bacteria; phylum Bacteroidota; class Bacteroidia; order Bacteroidales; family Paludibacteraceae; genus Physcocola. The sequence goes on along the minus strand of JAKSKS010000004.1, from coordinate 5,971 downwards.
ATTGGAGCGCAATTGAGAATGAGTCTCCCAACATATAAAGGCGGTATGCTGCTTTCGGATCGCTTGCTGTAAATTGGAATGCGGTACCTCCGTTTGTGGTTTGTCCGCCACTCAAATCCAAGTGCTTGTAGGTGCTGGTGTCGTTCTTGATGGCACCTGGCATCATTGACTTCAAGTCGCAGTTCTGCACATCTTTGTAATCCCACATTGGTATGCTGCTCAATGGAGTCGCTGCAATTGGAAAGTCTTTGCTGATGACATCCATAATAGCTTTGTATGAATAGTAAGCACCTATATCGCTATGGTGGGTGTCTTGTTTTCTATAAAGAAGGTAACCGTCGTTTTTGTGCTTCATAATTTCGTCTTTTGAAAAGACGGCTTTGATTTCGCTACCTTTAAGGAAGTTCATCACACGCATGGCGTCGCTATTTTCGTCGCTTTCAAACTTCTTGATGTGTTTTACCTTTTCGCCATAAATGGTTGCTTTGTTAGGACAAATCAAGAAGTAGAGTTTCTTGCCGTGTGCGTTACACCAGTTGTTGATGGTCAATAGATAGTTCTTTATCAAAACTAAGTCTTCGTCGCTGATGGCATGAAGGTTGGCGTAATTGTCGATGTTCTTGTCCAATTTGTAGAAGAACCAACCGTCTTCGCCCTCTATGACGCTTGAGTTTTGTGCGCTACCATCACTTTGGAAAATTGTGTTGTTAATGCTGACAATTTCGTCTCTTTTTGCAAAATGGTCGCTGTACCAGCTATCGAATTGGGTTGAGAATGCAGAGTTGAAACCTGTTGAGTCGCTAATCGCAGGGAATTCTGCCAAATTTCGTTTCTCGCTTTCCGATACTTTCTTGTCAGTAAGGAAGAACGATGGCGCAATACATACTGCAATGAAGACGATGATAAGAGCCAAGTCTTCCACTTTTTTCCCTTCTACATGTTTGCTGGTTACCTTGACTCCGAAAGTCAAGAAGGCCAGTATGGTTAAGAAGAGTGTAATAAAGATGACAAAATTGATGCTTACAATGGTTGGACCTCCCAATCTGAAATCTCTATTGAAGGCTAACCATGGGTCATCGGTGGTGGATTTGATATGGAGTTTGCCGTTGATGACCTTAAACTCTTCTAACTCGTTTACTACGCTCGAGTTAAATTCGTCTCCTTTAATCTCTATGTCTTCTTTGCCGTGGATGATGAGGCTCTCAACTTCTACTACGCCTGGCTTAATACCAAAGTCTATACGAAGTTTCTCTAAGTGCTTTATAGGCAAGGTGACTGTGAATTCGTTTTCTCCTGCAGTCAATGGCACGTCTGTCACATGTTGTGGACCATATGGCTCTTCTGGTGATGCGGTATAGAAGAAGGTAAAGTTGTTTGGATTTTCTGCCTTTATTTTGGCTGAAACACTTATTTCTTTCTGATAGTAAGAACCTACTTTTTCAGATAAAATCTTAGCGGAAAGACTTGCCAATACACCTGCTAGCATAAACATGCTTACAGTGTAAACAATTTTGAAGTCTGAAGAGTCTTTTTTAATAATGCGTACTATTAGGCAAATTACCAAATAAGCTATTAATGCGGCAATAAATAACGCGATTAATGACTGAATGTATGAATGTGTGTAATTTGTTTTCGCATTAACGTTGAATGGGTTCTGGAAAATGATGTATGGATCAGTTTTTAGCGATTTTACAAATACCTTATTTCCTTCCCAGAAGACTTCGTCAATGTCGTTTGTGATAGTATTGTCGAAATTGGTGATTTTGACAGTCTTGTCTCCTGAGATGGTGATATCTCTTAAGGTGACAACGCCAGGCACACTACCCAAATCCAGTCTTAACTTGTGGAGTGATTTAACACCTAGTAGGAACTCAAGGTGGTTGTCATCTCCTACAACTTCGTTAGCTCCCACAACTTGGCTGTTGCTAAAGTCTTGATTCTCTTCAGTGGTGTAATACAATTGAATGCCACCAACTACTGTATTGCAGTTCAAAGAGATGACGATTGGGTCTAACTCTTCGCCAGAATCTGTGTTCTGATGGAAAAGATAGCAACTGCAGGAAAGACCAATAGCCAATGCGATTACTTCTTTTATATATTTCTTGATGAAATCCAAACCATTGTCGGAAGCGTTCTTCAAGAGTCCAGTAGCCACTTGCTTGAGGTCTGTGTCGTTCTTTTTGGCAATGCGTGATGCGATAAAAAGAACGAGGTAGAAGAGGAGTGTTCCAAGAAGAAAGTTAACCAAGGCTCCTTTATACGATTTGGCAGGATTAACCTTTGCTTCAAGGTTGAATGGAGTCTGGAAAATAATGTATGGATCTGCTTTGAACGACCTAACGAATACTATGTTGTCTCCATTCCAGAAGAATTCTTCAACATCGTTTCTTATGGTATTGTCGAAATTGGTGATTTTTACAGTTGAGTCTCCTGCTGTTATTTTAATGTCCTTTAGGGTAACAACACCTGGGTTGTTACCTAAGTCCATCTTTAACTTATGAAGTTTCTTTGCGTTTAACTGTAATTCAATATTCTGTTCACCTGTTATTTCGTCAGTGCTAACAGATTGATCGTCGTTGAAGTCTTCTGCCGCATCTGAAGTCCAAGACATCTGAATGCCTCCTTTAACGGCAGAACAATTCATTGAAACAATTATAGGGTCGCATTCTTTTGCCGATCCGGAATATTGCACAAAGGTGATTAAGCCGCAAATGAGGCCAAATACTAGTGCTATTATCTCTTTTATATATTTCTTCATGGCAGCCTATTAAAAACGGAAGTAGATGAATGGGTTATAAGTAGATGAAACAAGTGAACTGATGCACAATGCGAATAATGCAATGAGCATACAGTTGGTTGCGATGTTCGCAACTCTGTTTTCTTTCAGACTAACTGGAACTCTATCGAGCAATGGCATTGAAAGTGCTATTGCTATAATGACGAAGAACCAGGTGTTGAAGTTGATGTAGTAACCTAATTCGTAAATGTCTTTATCGCATGGTTTGATGAAGAGCAAGCGGCGGATGACCTTCCATGCGTGCGACAATGAGTCAGCACGGAAAAGAATCCAGCCTATCATTACAACAAAGAGGGTGTAGATGTGTTGTACAATGGTGAGGCCTTTGCTCTCCTTGTCCTTGTTCCAACCGGTTGCTTTCTCTATAATGTTGAAGAAACCGTGCCACATACCCCAAATAATGAAATTCCAACTGGCGCCGTGCCACATACCGGTAAAGAAGAATACGATACCAATGTTTACCAACTGGCGTTTAGGTCCTTTACGGTTACCTCCAAGTGGAATGTAAAGGTATTCTTTGAACCATGTTGACAATGAAATGTGCCAACGACGCCAGAACTCGGTAATTGACTTTGATATGTAAGGGAAGTTGAAGTTCTCTTTGAAGGTGAAACCGAACATAAGGCCCAAACCAATGGCCATGTCGGAATAACCGCTGAAGTCGAAGAATAACTGTAGTGGGTAGAGAATTGCGCCCAACCATGCTACTGAAGTTGATAAAAACTCAATCTGCATACCGTATACTTTGTCGACAACGGCTGCCAAGGTGTTGGCAATAAGCACCTTCTTGCTCAAACCAATAATGAAGCGCTTTACTCCTAATTTGAATTTTTCAAAATCCTCGTGGCGCTCGTTGATTTGTTCGTCTACATCGTGGTATTTCACGATAGGGCCGGCAATCAACTGCGGGAAGAGGCAGATGTAGAGCGCCAACTTGTAGATGTCTTTCTGTGCTTTTGCGTCGCTACGGTATACGTCAACCAAATAAGAAATTGACTGGAAGGTATAGAATGAGATACCAATAGGCAGTGCAATGTGTATGAAATCGAGGTTGCTGTGGAACAACGTGTTGATGTTGTCGATGAAGAAGTCGTAGTATTTGAAGTAGCCTAAAAATGCCAAATCGACTGCTATGGTACCCGCCAGTGCTAATTTTTTGTGGTTAAGGGCTTCTATGCATCTGGCTCCTACGTAGTTGATGACAATGGTTGCAAGCATTATGATGAGGTAGGTTGGTTCTCCCCATGCGTAAAAGAATAGGCTCGCAAACAGTAATACTGAATTCCTTAATGTTGGTTTCACCAAATAGTAGGTGATAAGCACAATTGGAAGGAAAACGAAGAGGAATGTTAGAGATGAAAATAGCATGATTTTTTCTTCCTTTTATTTTATGGTGCAAAAATACCTAAATTTACTTTCTTTTTGAAATAATTGATGCCTTTTTGATTAGACGCGGATTGGCGAACTGGTTAGTTCTGAAGCGCTTCTTGCTTTTCTTTCTGATTGGGTTTGAAGGCCTGCATTTTTGTGCAGATATTCTGGCGTGAAAGTGCGGAAAGGTGTCTCTCCACAATTTCTAAAACAACCACATCGGCGTTTGTTTCTATCTTTTGCAGTTCTTCATTCGTAAACCAATATTGGTGCGCTCTGTTTACTTCCACTTCGGCAAAATCCATCGCAAAAAAGTGTTGTAAAAGATGGGAATAAGAATCGGCTAACAGGTACAGCGAATGCTTCCCCTTCTTGTTCGTGATTTTAGCGGTGGAAACTCTGTCGGTTTCTACAATGAATGGACTTTGTGTCAGTAGGTGCTTGTAGGTGCAAGTGTCGTCTGGCATTGCACCTGGCATAAGTTGCCTTAAGTCGCAGTTCTTTGTTTCTTTAATGTTTGCTGTCGGTATCTCGTTTAGCGGCTTTGCTTTTAGGCTAAAGTCTTTACCAATTAAATCCATTACTGTTTTATAAGAATAGTAGGCTCCTATATCGCTATGGTGTGTGTCTTGCTTCCGGAAAAGGAGTTCTCCGTCATTTTTGTGGCACAGTAACTCGTCTTTCGAGAAGACTACTTTTATGTCGGTGTTTTTCAGCGTGTTCAAAACGCGCATGGCGTCGCTGTTCGTGTCGTCTTGCAATTTTTTTATGTGCTTGACTTCCGTTCCGTAAATGGAGGCTTTGTTCGGACACACAAGCACGTAAAATTTCTTTCCGTGAGCGTTACACCAGTTGTTGATAGTTGTCAGATAGTCCTTTATAAGGATTAATTCTTCGTTGCTTATGACTGGGTAGTTTGAGAAGTTCTCGATGTTGTTGTCTTGTTTGTAGAAGTACCAGCCGTCCTTCCCCTCAATCACGCTCACGCTTTGTGCGTCTCCTTTTGTTTGGATTAGCTTGTTATAGGCGTCAACAATTTGTTCCCTACCAGCAAAGTGATCGCTGTACCAAGACTCAAATTCTTGGGAATAAGAAGAATTTAATCCCTTTAGGTTACTTGCTTTGGGAAATTCTGCCAGCATTCTCTTCTCGGTTTCTGACACGGTTTTGTCGGTTAAGAACCAAGATGGGGCTGCACATATCAATAAGAAAAAGAATACTAATGCTATGTCTTCTGCCTTGGCGCTTTCGACTGACTTGCTGGCTGATCTTAATACGATAGTCAGAAGGGCGAGAATGGCTATGAACAGCGATAAGAAGACTACTGCGTTGATGTTTTTGTTGGTCTTCCCTTTTAAGTTGAACTCTTTTTGAAAAGAAATGTGCGGATTTCCTGCACTTGATTTCAATACAAGTCTTTCGCCGCTTACTTGTAAACTGTCTGCTTCTGAACAATTGGTGAAACTGAATTCGTCGTTCAGATGTTGGACACTCTCTCCTTTGAGGGTGAGTTGCTCGAGAGATATGTTGCCAGGTGCGTTTTCAAATACGAGGCGGAGTTTGTTTAAGTATTTCGTTGAAAGGGTTTGCGTGAATTCGTTTGTCCCCTCTGTCAGTTTTACTGTCTGCTTGTGGGCTGATTCGAACCCGTCTTCTTCATTTATCGTGTAAAATATAGATAATTGGGTGTCCTTTTGTGCTTGAACCTTTGCTGAAATTGAAATGCTGTCTTCGTAGCACGATCCCACCTTCTCAGCGATTCTTGCCGCGGCATAACTGGCAACAACTCCAGAGAAAAGAACA
>JAKSKS010000039.1 GCA_024401615.1 Paludibacteraceae bacterium | reverse complement strand
ACGACCCCGAGATTACAAATCACGTGCTCTGGCCAACTGAGCTAAAGAGGCGGTCGCCTAATTGCAACGCTGATTGAGAAAGCGTTTTTCCAAATCAGCGTGCAAATTTAGGCATAATTTTTTAAATTACAATAGCAGTCGGAAAATTATTTTTTATTCTTTTCCTTTGCCTTTACAATCTGTGTCTTAATTGCGTCCATGCAGTTTGCAAACGCTTCTTCAAAAGTGTCTGCAACTTTTGTAGCAACGAGGTCTTCTCCAGGAACAGCAACTTTCAACATCACTTCCTTGTTGTTTGCAACCTCTGGCTTTACTACACGCATGTGTACATCAGCTGAAACGATCTTGTCTGAATACTGTTCCAACTTTACGATCTTTTCATTTATGAAACCTTCCAACTCTGCCTTAGCGTTGAAATCGATTGCTTGTACGTTAACTTTCATATCGGTATTAAATTTATGCCCTTGGATGGGCTTGTTTATAAATCTTCTGTAAACGGTCGAACGTTGTATGCGTATAGACCTCTGTCGCAGCCAAGTTTGCGTGGCCCAGCAGCTCTTTCACTGCATCTATGTCCGCCCCATTATTCAACATCGCTGTCGCAAAGGTGTGACGAAGCACATGCGGACTACGTTTACTTAACGTGCTAATCGAAGATATATATTTTTTTACAATTCTCCAAACTAAAGACGGATTAAGTTGTTCCCCATTCTTGCGAACAAGCAGCCAACCTTCCTCACTCTTCCCTATTTCAGAGTTTCGATCGCTTACAAATGCTAATATATCATTTTTTAGCGTATTTCCAAAAGGAATATACCTTTGTTTGTTTCTTTTTCCGGTAACACGAACCGTGTTTCGGTCAAAATCGAAATCACAGTCTTTCATGTTAATCAGCTCCGACTCTCGAACTCCAAGATTATAGAACAGTTCTATCATCAGCCGGTCCCGCTTTCCCTCAAAATTGTCGGGGAATAGATTGTTGGTTTCGCTAAAGAGTTCTTCCATTTGCTCTTCCCGTAGGAAGACTGGTAGCCTCTTCTCCATTTTCGGAGGTTTCACTTTAGCCATTGGGTCGGTCGCCACTACTCCTTGTTTCAACATATATTTGAAAAAGGTGCGCAAGGTGGTCAGTTTCCTGTTCACACTTCGTGCGCCAACGCCGTTCCCGTCCATCATAGACAAGACCCAAGATCGTATGTCGTTTGCTGTTATATCTGGTGGGTTAAACCCTCCTTTCTGTTGCTCTACAAACGCAGCGAACTGCTTCATATCGGTCTGATATGAAATAAAAGTATGAGAAGAATAGGCCTTCTCATACTTTATATATTGTAGAAATTTTTCGATAAACATGAGCGAATCAATCGTTTATCAGTACTTTCATTTGAAATTTGTTTTGTCTGGTCCTATAGCCAGACAGGTTTTTCGCCTAGAAGGCCCGACTATTAAAAATTAGTCGTCGTCGCGGTGAAGAGCCTGAACGTAGATAGCGTGGTTCATCTTTTCGCGCTTCAAAACTGAAGGCTTAACGAACTCCTTACGGCTTCTAAGTTCTTTTACAATACCAGTTTTCTCAAACTTTCTTTTGAATTTCTTCAAGGCTTTTTCAATGTTTTCGCCTTCTTTAACAGGAACAATGATCATAATTGTGTATAAAAATTTTAGAATAAAGTTTCGTAAAAATTGCTCGCAAAATTACAGATTATTTTTCAACCATCAAAAGCATAGGGTTAAAAATATTTTAATATTCTTATTTTCAAGAACAAGGCGCATTACGACTGAACGCTATGTCCTGATTTGGTCTATTCCAACTCACACCCATCAAGATAGGCCAATCCATAATAGCCTACCTTGAAATGTAGTTTGACTCTCCTTCCTACAGTTTCTTCATTAATTGAAAAATCTACTTCCGTATTTTGCATCGTCTTTGTATTCTTAATTTACTCCACGAATTTACAAATTCTCATTTAATACGCTCTCGTGCCAGACCTAAGAACTTGACCATAACCTCACCTTCGCAACAAGAGGTGTTTAATGGTGTATTCGTAGTCGGCCGCACCTACTGCAATTGACTACTCTAATTGATACTTATCGAAAAATACCAGTCCGAAATAACCCACTTTGTAATGCAGTTGTATGTTCCTGCCTGAAGCTGAAGCATAAGTTGAACTTCCCACTTCCAAATTTTTCATTGTCTTTGTATTCTTCACGCCTTTCAACGTCATACCCGACATCATAGGTAGTGTTTTCAAACAGAAACTATTGGGGAAAGACACTTTTTTGCGAGATTTCACATCGAATTGTTTGTCGGCCAACGACACTTTAGGGAACGCCACATGGTAGTGTGTCCTTGTGCGATTCTTCGACCGGGTGGTAGTTGTATAAGTATCTGTTACAGGAACAGTTACAATCAGCGTTTTTTCGCTACTAAATGTTTCATTTGCGACAAGGAACAAAACATTGGAAATACCCCAAAAGAAAGTGACAATAACGATTACCGAAAGTATTGAGCTTACAATCAAACCTCTCAATTGTAAACTGTTTTCTATTTTTGTCCTTACAATAGGAACCAATGACGATTCCAGTTCTGTAATCGCCACACTACCTACAAGAGGCACTAAAAACGCAGCTACCACTCCTACAATAAATATCCATACGGGGTAGACTTCTCCCATCAAATCATCTTCATAAGTAAAAAACAAGAAGAGAAGAGCAACGTAAACGACTATAGAGCATAAGAACGCAACTTGAACACTGCCTAAAACTGAAGTCACAGAGATTTGTTTATCTAAGAAAGCAAACGATTTCACGTCGCAACGGAAAAGGTTTGCTATAACATCTGACGATGGATAACGGTTCTCCTGATTAGCAAAATGTCGATTATACCAATCCTGGTCTTGCCCTTCTGTAAAGCACTTCAACAATTCGTCCAATTGTTCTTTTCCTATCTTTAAGCCTTTCACGCACAACCTGTGCAGCATATACGTTTCCGACTTTTTACCTTTTGTCGTTATCTTGTGATCAACAGCCGCAAGGCGGTAGAGCATATACATCACATACAAACGGTCATCTTCCGACAAATAGAGGGCCAATTCCTCTGCAAGTCTCTTTCCATGAAGGCTATGCTCATAATGGAACGAGTCATCGCCCCTTTTAATGGGATAATCACTTCCTTTTAAGAATGCTTCTACATCAATTATCGACTCTGTCTTTCTATGTTTACCACTACCCTTTTCTCTATAAGTTAGGTACGAAAGCGCTTCCATCGCATCTTCTTGATACTCCTTCGGACAGACCTCCCTAATATATTTGACGATCAATTCTAACTTGTCATATTGAATCGCGTTTCCATCCGAACGCGTCATATAGGTCATCAAATAAACTAGGCTAATATGGAAACGCTTGGGGTCTCTCGCCATAGACGCACGCATGTCTTTGTTTTTCGAGAACAAACGGTATAGTTCATACTCTTGGTTTAGGCGCTTCAGCAAATAACAAGCGAATCCAATAAAAAATGCGTAAGCAATGATGTACAGAATGAAAAAATATTGTTGCATAATATATAAAGTCAGGCGTATGGTATACACCTGACTATGATTTAGAATACGGAGAATAATTTACTCCACGAATTTACAAATTATCATTTAATGTTCTCTCTTGCCAGGTCTAAGAACTTGACCATAATTTCACCTTCGCGACAAGAGATGCTTAAACAAGATGGTGTATTCTTAGTTGGCGCCATATTCTGCTATGGACTACTCTAATTCATATTTGTCGAAAAAGACCAAGCCGAAATACCCCACCTTGAAATGGAGACGCATATTTCTACCCGATGCAGAATCATAAGTTGAACTTCCCACTTCCAAACTTTCCATCGTCCTTGTATTCTTCACGCCTTTCAACGTCATACCCGACATAATAGGTAGTGTTTTCAAACAGAAACTATTTTGGGGAGACACTTTCTTACGATATTCCACGTCGAATTGTTTGTCGGCCAACGACACCCTCGGGAAACGAACATAACAAGTTGTGATGTGGTTTCTCGAACTAGTAGTGGTGTAAGTATCCGTTACGGGTACTGTTACAACCAGTGGTTTTTCACTACTAAATGTTTCATTAGCGACAAGGAACAAAACATTGGAAATACCCCAAAAGAAAGTGACAATAACGATTACCGAAAGTATTGAGCTTACAATCAAACCTCTCAATTGTAAACTGTTTTCTATTTTTGTCCTTACAATAGGAACCAATGACGATTCCAGTTCTGTAATCGCCACACTACCTACAAGAGGCACTAAAAACGCAGCTACCACTCCTACAATAAATATCCATACGGGGTAGACTTCTCCCATCAAATCATCTTCATAAGTAAAAAACAAGAAGAGAAGAGCAACGTAAACGACTATAGAGCATAAGAACGCAACTTGAACACTGCCTAAAACTGAAGTCACAGAGATTTGTTTATCTAAGAAAGCAAACGATTTCACGTCGTTACGGAATAGGTTCGCTATAACATCTGACGATGGGTAACGGTTCTCTTTGTATGCGAAATGCTGGTCATACCAAATCTGCGATTTTCCTTCTGTAAAGCACTTCAACAAATCGTCCAATTGTTCTTTTCCTATCTTTAAGCCTTTCACGCACAGTCTGTTTAGCATATACAATTCCGACCATTTGCCCCTAGTCGTTATCTTTCCATCTGCGACTGCAAGGCGGTAGAGCATATACATCACATACAAACGGTCATCTTCCGTCATATAGAGTGCAAGCTCTTCTGCAAGCCTCTCTCCGTGAAGGCTATATTCATAATGAAACGAGTCATCACCTCTTTTAATGCAATTGTCACTACCCTTATTGAAGGCGTCTACATCAATTAACGACTCTGTCTCTCTCTGTTTACCACTACCTTTTTCTCTAAAAGTTAGGTACGAAAGCACCTCTATCGCATCTTTCTGATATTCCTTCGGACAGACCTCCCGAATATATTTGACGATCAATTCTAACTTGTCATATTGAATCGCATTTCCATCCGAACGCGTCATATAGGTCATCAAATAAACCAGGCTAATATGGAAACGCTTGGGGTCTCTCGCCAACAGCGCACGCATATCTGTGTTTTTAGTGAACAAACGGTAAAGTTCATACTCCTGGTTAAGGTGCTTTAGTAAAAAAAATGCAAATGCAATAAAAAATGTGAATGCAGCGATGTACAGAATGTAAAAATACTGTTCCATGATATAAAAAGTCAGGCGTATAGCATACACCTGACTACAATTATAGAATACGGAGAGAAATTTTCTCTATGAATTTACACATTATCATTTAATGTTCTCTCTTGCCTGGTCTAAGAACTTGACCATAGCCTCGCCATCTCGACGGTAGATGATGTCTGACAATTCAGCCAAATGCTGCTGAATGAGTCCCAACTGCTCTAAAGAATTAGGATTGAAAAGAATTTCCTGAATCAAATAGTTGTCTTCCGACAAAACTCCATGAGCAATCGACATGTGACGCTTAAAGGTTGTGCCAGGTGCTTCCTGATGCTTCATTACAGAGCAGAATGCCAATGTTGACGCAAATGGAATAGACAAAGAGTAGGCCATAGTCTTGTCGTGTTCTTCGAAAGTGTATTCAAAAATGTTGAGGTGTAAACTCTCGTACAAATCTTTGAAGAACACTTTACCCAAGTGGTCGCTTTCCGAAATAAGGATGGCGTTCTGTGTGCTCAAGTCGCTCAAGCTGGCAAATGTAGGTCCGAACATCGGGTGGGTTGACACGAAGCGGAAACCACATTCTTTGTAGAATTCAGGAAAGCCAGTCTTTACCGAAGAAATATCAGACAAGATACAGTCTTTCGACAAATAAGGTATCACCATCTTAAATGCATCGAGCGTATACTTTATAGTAGAGGCATTGATCACTAACTCAGGATTAAAATCCTGAATCTCTTCTGGTTTTGTAAAACGCTGTGTGTTGAACACGAACTTCAACTTGTCGGCCTTAATATCGAAAATTGCCACTTCGTGCTTGTCGCAAAGCACATCTGAAAAGAAGGTGCCCATCTTGCCAGCACCAACAATCAAAATTCTCATGTTTCTATATTTTGATAATTAAACTACAAAAAAACGAGCCATCTCCCCTTTGCGGGTAGGTGGCCCGTTTATTGTTTTAATTAGGCTTATTCTTTATTTGTATTTCATGATTTCAGCCTGCTGACGTACAGACTCTTCGTGGATAGCCTCGAAAATAGACTTCATGAAGTCTGGGTCCATACCCATGCTCTGACCCTGTGCCATACGCTGCTTGATAATTTCATCGTAACGGTCGGTCTGAAGGATTGCCATGTCGTGTTCCTTCTTGTACTGGCCAATTTCGCGAGAAATGCGCATACGCTTTGCAAGAATCTCGTTGATGCTCATGTCAATTTCGTCAATCTGGCGGCGAAGTGCTGACAATGATTCTGTGGTCTGGTTCATCTCACGAACAACAAGGTTGTTGAGGATGAGGCCGAGAACATCTGGAGAAACCTGCTGGCTTGCATCGGTCCACGCCTTTTCTGGGTTGCAGTGCGATTCAATAATCAAGCCGTCGAACTGGAGGTCCATTGCCTGCTGGCTAAGAGGTGCGATAAGGTCGCGGCGACCACCGATGTGGCTTGGGTCGCAGAAGATAGGAACTTCTGGCAAGCGACGGTGCAATTCGATAGGAATATGCCACTGTGGCAAGTTACGGTAAAGTTTCTTATCGTATGAAGAGAAACCACGGTGAATAGCACCAAGACGCTTGATACCTGCGTTATTAAGACGTTCAAGAGCGCCAATCCACAAATCGAGGTCTGGGTTTACTGGGTTCTTAACAAGAACAGGGATGTCTACACCCTTCAAAGTATCTGCGATTTCCTGAACTGCGAATGGGTCTGCAGTTGTACGCGCACCTACCCAAAGAAGGTCAATACCTGCCTCAAGCGCTGCCTCAACGTGCTTTGCAGTTGCAACCTCGGTAGAAACGAACATACCTGTTTCCTTCTTTACACGCTGCAACCAAGGTAGAGCATCAAGACCATTACCTTCAAAACCACCTGGTTTTGTACGTGGCTTCCACACACCTGCACGGAAAATCTTAATACCCTGGGCTGCCAACAATTTGGCAGATTCCAACACCTGTTCTTCTGTTTCTGCACTACATGGGCCTGCAATTACGATTGGACGTTTGTCATCCAAGCCAGGCAAACTGAACTTTTCAATATCCATAATTTATATCTATTATTTTCTTTTATTGTTTCTAATTTATTTCAACGCTTAGTTTTCTTTCAAACCCTGAAGTTTCTTCACGCGTTCAAGCGCTTCTGCTAGTTTCTCGTCTTTTGCACAGAGCGAGATACGCACGTAGCGTGCACCATTGCTACCAAAGATAAAACCTGGGGTGATGAACACATTTGCTTCATGAAGCACCTTTTCGGTCAATTCCTCAACATCGGCATAGCCTGCAGGTATTTTACCCCAAAGGAACATACCCACCTGGTTTTTGCTGTAAGTACAGTGCATTGCATCCATAATCTTTTCAGCATAATCGCGACGGCGGCGGTATACGTTATAGTTATACTCATCGTGCCACTCATCTGTATTGTGGAACGCTTCGGCTGCAGCCAACTGCATTGGTTTGAAGGTTCCGCTGTCGATGTTGCTCTTTACCTTTAGAATGTATTTGATGAAGTCTGCATTTGTTGAGAGCATTGCCGTACGCCAACCTGGCATATTATGGCTCTTACTCATTGAGTTGAACTCAATACAGCATTCTTTTGCACCTGGCACGCTCAAAATAGAGAGCGGTTTCTTGTTCAAAATGAAGCTATAAGGATTATCGTTTACAATAACAAGGTTCTTTCTACGAGCAAAGTCAACCAACTTTTCGTATGTTTCCATACGTGCAGGGCCGCCTGAAGGCATGTGCGGATAATTGGTCCACATCAGTTTCACCTTGCTGGTATCCATTTTCTCCAATTGCTCGAAGTCTGGCTGCCAGTCATCGTCTTCCTTCAAATTATAGTAAACAACTTCTGCTCCAAGCAACTTGCTCAACGAGGTGTAAGTTGGGTAACCCGGATTTGGAACAAGCACCTGTTCACCAGGGTTTACAAATGCCAATGTTACGTGGAGGATACCCTCCTTTGAACCGATAAGCGGTTGGATTTCCGATTTCGGATCGAGTTCAACACCGTACCAACGCTTATAAAAATCAGCCATCGCCTCACGCAACTGCGGAATACCCACTGTTGGCATATAGCCATGGGCATCTTCCTTCCAAGCATTATCGCATAATGTTTGAATTGCTTCTTTTGACGGCATATTGTCAGGACTACCAATACCCAAACTAATAACATTCTTACCGGCTGCGTTCATTTCTGCAACTTCACGCAACTTGCGGGAAAAGTAGTATTCCTGTACCAGGTTAAGCCTTTCGGCTGGTTTCACCTCTGTATTCATCGGATTTATTTATTAAATCTTATTCTGTTTCTATATCGATTATTCTGGGATTGGGAGCGATTCTTCATACTCACCCAACACACACAAATTCTTAGTCAACGGCACTATAGCGTCAATTCCCTGCTTGAAGCGGAGGTAGTCTGAGAAGCACAAGTCCACATAGAATTGGTACTCCCATTCACGTCCAATAATAGGCAACGACTGTATCTTAGTCAAATTAAGACCATAGTATGAAAGAATAGAAAGTGTCTTTGCCAAACTACCCTCTTCATGCGGCAGTGTGAAAACGAATGACGCTTTGTTGATACGCTTGCCCATGGTCATCTCTTCCACTTGCCAAGGGTCGCAACATATAAGGAATCGTGTAAAGTTTCGTTTGTTTGTTTCAATGCTTTTGGCAATCACCTCCAAGCCATATATCTCGGCTGCCAATTCACCGCAAATAGCGCCTCTGCCTTTGCCGGCAGCGCCCATATCTGCAATTTCCTTCGCACTAAGGGCTGTATCTTCTGCCTGAATAGCCACCAAGTTAGGATGTTCGTTCAAGAACTCCTTACACTGCATCAATGCAATTGGGTGAGAACAGACTTCACGCAAGTCCTCTACTTTTTGGCCAGGCAATGCCACCAAGTTCTGCTTAATGCGCAAACGGTGTTCACCAACGACCTTCAAGCCCGACTCGTTCAACAAGTGATGGTTTTCCAAGAGGCTTCCCGCTATAGTGTTTTCTATTGCACAAATACCAATAATGGAAGAATCGGCTTTTACTGTCTCGAACAACTGTTTGAAGGTGTTGCAAGGTATGGTTTCCACCTCATCGTCTTTGAAATACTCGTGTGCTGCTATATCGTGGAAGCAGCCGGCCACACCTTGTATTGCAACTTTTCGTTTCATATTATCTGTTCTTTCTGATATCCCGTATCAGTCCGGACCTTCGTCCAGGCTTATAATAAAAAATCCCGCTTTTCATAAGCGGGATTCAATATCTTTTAATTTTCATTCAACATCAAAACCCGCTTTTACTTGCTAAAGTAAAAGTAATAATAAAAAAAGTATGCGAAACCGTATAATTTCATAACATCTTTCGTTTTGATGAGACAAAGGTAGGCGGTTTTTCAACAAATCGCAAACTATGACTCTTTTTTTTGTTTTTTTGCAAAATAAACTGCATCAAAACTGCACATACACATAAAAGGGGCAGACTTTTCAGCCTGCCCCTTTCTATATTAATAAGCTCAGTTTAACCGAATATGCGCATTGGACCAACAAATAGAGTCAACGCAGCGAATGCGAGTGCGAAACCGAACATACCAACAATGATACCTACGGTTGCCATATCCTTCTGTTTGATGTTTCCAGTTGAGTATGCCAAGGCATTTGGAGGGGTACTGATTGGAAGTGCCATTGCCAAAGATGCTGACAATGCAACACCAAGCAACATTGTGCAAACGCCACCGAATGCACCAAGATCCATACCCTGTCCTACAGTATACATGATAGGGAGAAGCAATGCTGCTGAAGCTGAGTTACTCATGAATGTTGACATTGTCAAGCAGAGTAAGCCAGAACCGACCATTACTACCATTGGAGACCATTCGCCAAATGGAATAGACTCTACCATGTGCTTAGCCAAACCGGTTTTTTCCAAACCGATACCGAGTGCGAAACCACCAGCAACCAACCAAAGGACATCCCAATCGATTGAAGCCAAGTCCTTCTTTGTGAAGATACCTGTTACAGATAAAATTGCAAATGGAATCAAAGCTACAATATTAGCATTAATACCTGTCAAACGGTCAGTAACCCACAACAAGATGGTAACGGCGAATGTTGCACAAATAATCTTCTTGTCGCGTGGATTTGCGTTTCCGAATGCATCGTTATCAATCTTCAACTTGATTTCCTTCATAGTAAATGGATACATCTTTGTAAGAAGAACCCATGCGAACGCGAAAATAAGGAATACCAATGGAATCATAACCAGCATCCATGTACCGAAACCTACGCCCAAATTCAAGTAGTCTGGGTCGTTCAAGTACTTCATTGCAACTGCATTTGGAGGGGTACCGATTGGTGTACCCATACCACCAATGTTAGCGCCGATAGGAATTGCCATTGCCAAACCTACAACACCACGGTCCAAGGTACCGTCTTCGTTACGCATTGACTTAAACACTGGGTTCATGATGGCAAGCATCATAGCAGCAGTAGCGGTGTTACTCATAAACATTGAGAACACACCTGTTACAACCAAGAAACCGAGCATAACGATTTTAGGGTCCTTACCGAATGGAGCAAGCAACACCTTTGCCAACTGACCATCGAGACCGATTTTACCAGCAGCGATAGCCAACACGAAACCACCCATGAACAACATGATGATAGGGTCAGCAAAAGCGGCCATAATATCCTTATACTTAATCAAATTACCCAAGAATGGTTTGCCTGATGATGCAACTTCTTCTGCAGTAAGGGCATAGTTGTCAGCACTGATTAAAGGTGCGAAACTACTTGATGAGACAGTCAACAGCATCAATACCATAATGAATGCTGATGTTGTCCAAATAGGAATTGGTTCTGTAATCCACAGCAATGCTGCGAGAATAAAGATAGCGATGACACGCTGTTCTACGACAGAGAGGCCATCAATACCGTATATCCCGGCTGGCACAAGCAAAGCGACGAGCGATGCGACCACACACAAGATAATGGAAATTAACTTTTTGTTAGCCATTTTGTTTTTAATGATATTTAGTATTTATTTTTTTAAAGTGTAGCCAAAACTAATATCTGCGCAACCAATATACGAAGGAACATGGTCAACGGATAAACAGTTGCATAAGCGGTACTCTGAGCTTGAACAGGGGCTAAAGAGTTGGCATAATCCAAAACAGAAGGGTCGGTCATTGAACCCGCCAACATACCACTTATCTTTAAGAAGTTCATCTTCATCAGTCTTGCTGTAACGCCAACTATCATAGTTGGTATAAAGGTTATTGCCGCACCATACAGCAACCACAAATAACCACCGTCAGAAACGGCGTTTACAAAACCCGAACCAGCCGACAAACCAACACAAGCGAAGAAAAGGATGATACCCACTTCACGCAAAATAAAGTTCGCACCGGTTGTCATATAGAAGTCAAGTTTGCCAATACGGCCTTTATAACCTAACAATATTGCCATAATGAGCGGGCCTCCGGCCAAACCCAACTTGGCTGGGACAGGAAGGCCTGGCAATGCGATTGGAATGCTACCGAGTAACACGCCCAAGAAGATACCCAAGAAGATTGGGATTGCATTCGGACGAGACAACTCTTTCATTGAGTCTCCAATTTCCTTCTGCACATCACGCAACAACTCTTTCTTACCACAAATGCGGACGGTGTCGCCCAACTCAAATGTTGACGTTTTGCTAGGAAGCAATTCACGACCGTCGTGGAAAATTCGGGTTACTTGAGCCTCGTAACGACGGTAGATACCTACCTGTTCGATAGTTTTACCAGCAATAGCGCGGTTTGTCACCAAAACATCAATCAAAGCCAAGTCGCCATCAACAGAACGCTTTTCGCCAATTTCAACGGTACCAATCTGCGCCTGTAATGTTTCAATATGCTCGCTTGAAGACACGCCATAAATGACGTCACCGTTCATAATTTCGTCATCATCGTTAGGAACGAAGAAGGTGTTGTTTCGGAAAATACGTGAGATTGCCAACTCTGAATCGATAAATTTCTTAACAAAAGAGATCTTCGAGCCAAACAAGTTTTGGTTGGTAACCGTAATCTGCACACTTTCCAACTTATTGGCATTTCCTGCCATTTCTTTTGTATAGTCTTCTGTTTCCTGCTGGATATTCACCTTAAACAAGAAACGGACCAACAAGATGGCCGAAATCAAACCGATAACGCCAAACGGATATGCAACCGCATAAGCGTTTGCAGAATCGCCAATACTGTCTTTTACCACCTGCTGTTGGGCAAGGTCTGTCATGCTGTTTGCAACATCACCCAATGCTGCCTGCGCCGCACCCAAACTTGGGGTGTTGGTCACAGCACCACACATCAAACCTGTTATTTGAGACGACGACAAAGCATCACCTGCAAAGTATTTAATAGTGAACGCAATGGTCAAGCCCATTAAAACAACCGAGCACGCCATAATGTTCATTTTCACACCCTCGTTTTTGAATGCAGAGAAGAAACGCGGACCAACTTCAATACCAATACAGTAAACAAACAATATAAGGCCAAATTCCTGAATAAATTTCAGCACTGTACGGTCGAGCGGCATTTCGGCACCCTTCATGTGCCCCAAGAGCAAGCCAACGAACAAGACGCCTGCAATACCAAGTTTCAATCCTTTAAAACCAACCTTACCTAAAGCAACACCAGCAAATGCCGTGATGCAGAGGTAGACTAAAATGGAACCCATTCCAGTTCCAGTAAATAAAGACACTATAAAGTCCATAAATTATTTTTACCGTGTTATCTGATTATAAAATAATCAACTACGGGTCGATTGAGAGTTTCTCAAGCCTATGTGCCACACTTGCGCACAACAGTTTGGGCAGCCACAATGGCCCATTTTAAACCGGTGCAAAAGTATAAAATAAAACATCAACAAAGAAATTATAGACCTGTATTTTCATACATTTTTTCGCTCTTTTTCATAAGTCGCTACAAAGCAAATACAACACAAAAAAGGAAGGCGGCGTTTGCAAAAGCGGCAAATAAAAAATACTTTTGTACTAGTTAGTACCAAGCAGCGAAAACGAACAGTGTTCCGCACATACTGCATTAAGGTAAAATTCAAGATTTAAACCATGTTCAGTCTTTTCAAAAAATCGTTTTTAAAGAGTGGATTACTCAACGGATTCACTGATGTTCACTGCCACATCTTGCCGGGTGTTGACGATGGCGTGCAAAAAATGGGAAGTGCTTTGCGTGTTCTCGAATTTTACGAGGAGCACGGCGTCAAGCGCGTGTTCTTCACACCACACGTGGCAGAAGAGTTGCACGAAAACACGCGCGACCACCTTCTTTCCCGCCTCGACAACCTCCGTAATGAATACAAGGGGAACATTGAATTGGCTTTAGGCGCCGAATACATGCTCGACAACGGTTTCGAAAAGTTATTAGATCAAAACGAGGATTTCCTTTGCGCTTCTGGCAATACACTGTTAGTTGAAACCACCGCACAGAACCCGCCTATCAATATGAGCCAGATTATTTTCGAACTGCAAGACCGCGGTTACGACGTTATGTTGGCCCACCCCGAAAGATACACCTACATGCACATGAACGATTACGAGGACCTCGTTTCTAAAAATGTGCGTCTACAACTCAACCTGCTTTCTATTGCTGGCCTTTATGGCGAGCACGCCAAAAAGAAGGGCAAACAGCTGTTGGAGAAAGGCCTCTACACATACGTTGGCACCGACCTCCACAACTTGAAAAGGCACCAAGAGCAAATGGAAATTAGCGCTTATTCTAAAAATGAGTTGAAGGCCATTGAAACACTCATTGGCAACAACAACCAACTGCCTATCGGCAAATAACCAACATCGGAATGTCAAATACAACAATTATAAAACAACGCATCAGTGCTCTCAGAGGCCAACTCGAAAAAGAGGGGTTAGCCGCAGCCGTTATCAACACGGGCGATCCGCACTTAAGCGAATACATTGCCGACCACTGGAAATTCCGCGAATGGTTAAGCGGATTTACAGGAAGCGCAGGCTCTTTGGTGGTAGGTTTAGACTGGGCTGGGCTTTGGACCGATTCACGCTACCATTTACAGGCCGCACAACAATTAGAGGGAACTGGCATTACATTATATAAAGAAGGACTGACCGAAACGCCATCAATTGCAGACGTTTTGTGTGAAAAATTAGCACGAAACAGTAAAGTGGCAACCGACGCCCAACTCTTCACCGTCAACAGTTTCGCCAAACTAACCGAAAGGTTGAAGTTGAAAGACATCAGTCTTTACCACAACAGCAACATCTACTCAGTTTGGACAAACCGTCCGGCATTGCCAGACCACCCGATTTTCGTCCACGACGTCAAATATGCAGGCGAAACAGCGGCAAGTAAAATTGCCAAAATCAGATCTTACGCTAAAAGCAAAGGTGCCAATGTCTGTTTGATTTCTGGTTTAGACGAAATTGCATGGATTCTAAATCTGCGTGGAAGCGATATTTCCTACAACCCCGTCTTCTACGCCTACCTTACAATTCACACAAACAACGGCAGAGCCTTCTTATATGCCAACAACGAAGAGACTGGCCGCAACCTGGTTGCCGACGCCAAACTCATCGACCACCTGGCTGAATGCAACGTCGACCTTAAAGACTACAGCACGTTCATCGACGATATTAACGCCAGCAAGCAGAAGTGGTGCTACGATGTTGAGCACACCAATGCCTTCATCGACATGTTGCTTTGCACCAGCCGCGTTGAAAGCGCAACTCCAACAATGTTGCTGAAGTCAGTCAAGAACAAGGTTCAAATCAACGGTCTACGCCAGGCACAGTTAGTTGATGGTGTAGCTTTAACCCAAGCGTTCTGCTGGCTTGACCAACAAATAGAAAAAGGAGCTAAGGTTACCGAACTCTCGTTCGCCGAGCACCTCGACCAGTGCCGGGCTCAACAAAAAGACTATTTCAGTCTGAGTTTCAACACCATCTCAGGTTTCGCCCATCACGGTGCTATCGTCCATTATGGAGTGACGCCAGAATCCGACATTCCTCTCGAGAAAGGCAATTTCCTTTTGGTGGACTCCGGTGGCAACTATTTAAACGGCACTACCGACATTACCCGCACAGTCTGCATCGGCGGGTACGCAACCGAGCAACAACGTCGCGACTACACGTTAGTATTAAAAGGCCACATCTCGCTGGCCACCACCCCATTCCCTGAAGCAACGTCTGGAGCACAACTCGACACTCTTGCACGACAATTTCTTTGGAAAGACGCGAAGAATTACGGGCACGGAACGGGGCACGGCATCGGTCACTTCTTGTGTGTACACGAAGGTCCGCACCGCATCAGCACCCGCAACAACAACGTCCCTTTGCAACCAGGCATGCTCATTTCAAACGAGCCCGGACTTTACATTGAAGGCCAGTATGGCATACGTTTGGAAAATATGGTATGTGCTAAAGAATGTTGTGCTAACGATTTTGGCAAGTTTTTTGAACTCGACACAATGTCATACTTCCCATTCGATGCAAACGCTATCGATGTGGACCTGCTTACCGACGAAGAACTCGCTTGGTTGAACAACTATCACCAGACGACCTACCAGCACCTGGCTGGCACCGGTTTGTTGAGCACGGAAGAATTAGACTGGCTAAGCAACAAAACCAAACAAATTATACGGCATTAACAAAATAATACCTATTTTTGTTACTACAAACACTCTACAATAAGCAAAAACAGACAATTTACATATGATGAAAAAGATTTTCGCTTGCATTCTTTTGGCAATGGCTTCATTAAGCGCATTCGCCGCCGACGGCAAAGGCTACAACATCAAGCTGAATGTCTCTAATTCAGGCATGGCTAACCAGAAAGTTTATTTGGCTTTCTATTTCAACGGCAAAACATACTCAAAAGACACCACCACCTTAAACAACAAGGGTGTTGGTACATTCTCTAAGAAAACAGCGCTCGACCAAGGTGTCTACATCGTTTATTTCGATGCAAACAAGTTCTTCGACATCCTCGTTGGTGCCGACCAGAACATCGACTTGAAAATCGACACAACCAAGCTCGACAAAGTGGTTGTTAGCGGTTCTAAAGAAAGTGCGGGTTTCCAAAACCTCATCAACTTTATGGGAAACCAGCGCGAAAAGTCAAAGGCTTTGAGCGACCAATATAAAGCCAAGAAGTTGGACTCTGTAAAATATGCCAACGGACAAGACAAGTTGGCTGAAGAGGTGGAAGCATACCAAAAGAAGTTAATGGAAGAGAACAAAGGTCTTTGGTTGGAATCTTTCATTAAAGGTACCATCCCTGTTGAGGTGCCAGATATGAAGGAAGTTCCAGACTCTGCACGCGCTTTGGCACGCTACATGTACAAGAAGCACCACTACTTCGACAACATCAACCTCAGCGACCCACGTTTCTTGCGTTGTCCTTACTTCCCTAACAACGTAGACGCGTTCATGAAGAACTACCTCCTCCAGCACCCCGACACCCTTTACGAGGCTGCTGTTGATTTGATTGAAAAGAGCCGCTACAACAAGGAAACCTTCCAGACCATGTGTAGCAAAATGATCAACTACGGTTTGACCAGCAATCAGATGGGTATGGATGCGCTTTGGTGCAAGTTGGCTCAGAAATACTATTTGGGCAACCCTCGCCAGGCTACTTGGGCCGACTCTGCATGGGTTGAAGATTTGAAGAAAGAAGTGAAGAAAGTCCGCTACAACCTTGTTGGTATGCAGGCTAAAGACTTGCGAATGCAAGATGCAAACGGTGTTCCTACCAAGTTGAGCGATTTGACAAAGAACGCTGATAAGAACAAGTTTGTTTTAGCTTACTTCTTCGAACCTACTTGCGGTCACTGCCGTAAAACGACCCCAATCCTTCACGACTCTGTTTACACTAAATACCACAAACTTGGTTTCGAAGTATTCTGCGTATACACCCAGACCGACAAGAATGAGTGGCAGGAATTCGTAGAGTTATTTAACT
>JAKSKS010000038.1 GCA_024401615.1 Paludibacteraceae bacterium | reverse complement strand
CGAGAGCGCATGCACCCCAAATTCGTCCTACCAAGCCTTCGTCGGCCGAGAACAGGCTGCTCAGTTTACCAGTTTTCTTATATCCATCAACGTTGTTGGTCACATTAATCAAGCCGATAAGCAGCATTACCTCAAAACCGAACACCCAAAGCAAATCGTTAGTAAACTGCGTTGTAGTAATGCAATCTGGCCCGAAAACGACTGGAGATGCGCATGAAGACAATGCCAAAACGCTGCCGATATTGAAAATGTTAGAACCAACAATACCGCCAACAGCCAAATCTTCTTTTCCTTTAATTGCGCCCATCACAGAAGTTGTCAGTTCAGGAAGGCTGGTGCCAAGCGCGACAACGGTTACAGAAATCACGCGTTCGGTAACGCCCAAATTGCGGGCAATATTTTTAGCCGCTTCCACCATAAGGTCTGCGCCCAAGCCCAAAAAGCCGATAGAGGCAACCAGGATTAAAGCGTTCAACCATATTGGTTTTTCCTTTTCCGGCACTTCCACTTCGCTTTCTGCCTCTGCCGCTGCAGCAGGGTCATTTTTAGCCTTCTTAATACGCCACATGGTATAGCCAATCAGCATCAAGAACAAGAGGAAGCCTTCTAAACGAGAAATGCCATCACCCCATATACCGAAGCCCAAAAGAGCTAAAGTAATGAAGAGCATAAACATCGTATCTATGGTAATGCAGTCTCGCTTAACAGCAAACGGACAAATAAGAGCCGTTAGACCCACTATAACAGAAACATTGATGCAATTTGATCCCACCACATTACCAACTGCAATAGCCGAACTACCAGACAATGCAGAAGTCACACTCACAAAAAGTTCGGGAGCCGATGTACCAAATGCAACAACTGTCAATCCTATAATCAAATTCGACATTTTGCAAGATCGGGCAATACCTGAAGCCGACTCAACCAGATAGTCACCAGCAAAGACAAGTAAAACTAGTCCTATTATTAACTGCAGATAATCCATATTTAATCTTGTAGTTCGTTAGATTTTGGCATTTTACGCCATATTATTAATTTTGCACAAAAATACAATAATAATGGTGCTCAATAGCATAAAAACAGGAAAATTTTTATACGACGGCGGTTCCCTCTTCGGAGTTGCCCCAAAACTTGCGTGGAGTGAGTTCTATCCGGCAGACACCGACAACCGCTGCACACTGGTTATGCGTTCACTTTTAGTGCAAACCGACAATAAAAAAATTCTTTTTGACACAGGTGTCGGTCTCAAGCACGCCGACGTGATGGAAGAATTCGGTTTTTACGATATGCGTAACATTGTGGAAGAAGTGGAGAAATGCGGTTGCAAGTGCGAGGAAATTACCGACATTGTACTCACCAGCCTACACTTCGAACACTGCGGTGGCACCACCTATCTCGATTTCGACCAGAACATCGCCCTCACCTTCCCTAACGCTACCGTTCACGTGGGTGAACGTCAATGGGTGAGCATGCTGAACGCCAACGAGCGTGAAAAGTATATGATTATTCCTTCCGACGTGATGGAAGCCTTCAAAAAAGAAAAGCTCCACGTCTTGAAAGAGGATGAAGCGCTCTGCCCTGAAGTGGAACTTAAATTGGTTGACGGGCACACACAGGCACAAATTGTTGCCTACATTCACGACGGCGACCAAACATTCGTCTTCGCTGGCGACACCATTCCAACCGGCGCGAACGTGCACCTCGATTGGCTTGACGCCCACGATATTGAGCCGCTAAAAGCGTTGGAAACAAAAAAAGCGATATTGGACGATGCTATAGCAAACGACTATTGGATGATTTTCCCTCACGATGCCCGTTTCGCATGCGCTAAAATCCAAAAAGAAGAAGACTACCACATCTGCAATGTTGGTGGTATTAGCGACTGCAACGACACCGTTTCAGTAAGCATCAACCTCGAAGACTAAATGCGGTTTTCCATCTTTGCGCTCATTCTATCACTCTGCTCTTTTTTCAGTTGCTCTAACAACAGGCTAGAAGAATCTGAGCAGTTTGACTGGAACGGGGGTGTTATACGGTTAGACCGCAAGAACGACAGTTTAAGTTTCATCCGTTACGAACGGAACGGCATTGAAATCTGTTCCCAAGTTCTTCCTTGGCCCGTATATCGTTTCTCATGGGGCGATATTAACGGCGACAGCATACCAGAAGTAGCCGTTGGCGTCATAAAGGAAACTCCCTTCTGGAAACAGAAGGACCGACGCCTCTTTATTTATGAGCTTTATAAAGATCATGACTTTGTTCCGCTTTGGCGAGGCTCACACGTTGCCTCGAAACTTGAAGATTTCTACATTGACCGCCGTAAGAATCCAGCCACTGTTAGAACCCTTGAAATAAGGCGTGACAGTAGCAAATACGAGGCAGAATACGTCTTAGGAAAATTCGGTCTCAAATTCAAACGCTACGTGGCCGACACCATTACAACGAACCAATTTTTAATCAAAAAATAACAGGGGCGGATAGGTCTTCTCCTTACCGAAAATTCTACAAACCACAATGTTGAATCTGTGAAAAATTAGACACTTACAGTACAATGAAGCATTCTTTTCTATCGTTAAGCACAGCAGTCTTGCTCTTATTAGGAATGAGCAACTCTTCATGCACAAGTAGCAATACAAGTAACGACTCTTCATGCACAAGCAGCAATACAAGTAACGACTATTCATGCACAAGTAGCAACTCTACCAACAACGATTCAATAGTTGTTAAAACTGCAAAACCTACAATCTATTACGGCCTAAGTTTTGACTTCAGCCAGTTCTACGAAAACCCAGACTATTACATAGATTTGAGCGAGTTCTCGTACGAGGAATTGCGCATACTTCGCAGCATGCCTTACGCACACCATGGCCACTGGTTTAAAGAAGGCGAAATCTGCGAGAAATTCCAGGCCATCAGGAAATATAGATTGGACATGATGCCCGTGGCAAGAGCATACGCCAAAGAAGTGATAGAGAAAAGTGAATCTGACTACTGGAAACTTTGGCACACAAACTATAATAAGACTTATAGCCTTATCGAACTTAGCGAGGAGGAAAAGGCGTTTGTAAAACGAGTAGATGCGAAAATAGCAGAATTAGAAAAAGTAAAAAATTTCGCACCAGAAGGTTTGGTCATCAACAATCCTAACCTCCTAATCAATCGCAGTTACATCGAAGACCTATCAGACGAGCTGTATGAACATCTGCGAAACGACAACTTCGCAATCA
This sequence comes from Paludibacteraceae bacterium, assembly GCA_024401615.1. Lineage (GTDB taxonomy): Bacteria > Bacteroidota > Bacteroidia > Bacteroidales > Paludibacteraceae > Physcocola. Next base: position 14,514 of record JAKSKS010000038.1, on the reverse strand, counting down.
CAGACATACAATACGACCAGATGTTCAACCCATACGAGAAAAGTGATTACGACAATCTGCCAAACTACATTACAACCGACCTCTACCTACACACCTACCACATGTATTTTAGCTGGGTATTGAAACGTTTGGAAACCAAACATTTTTTGCCAGCCATAGAAAGCTTGTGTAACAATCTCTACAAACAAAGTCTGCAGGAAATAGCCGAAGCGAAATCGGTGAAAGACAAAGAATTAGCTACATTTGCCGCAACCTACTACGCCATTGGCATGCATCTTTGTTCAAACAAACAAGTTGAAAACTTACCAGCAGAGTTAAAAGACAATTATACAACAGAAATTAGAAACATAACTGCTTTAAGCGATAATCCGTCTGAGTTTTTAGATGTTTTGCCAGACAACATCTTCCCTTACAGTCTGTTCAAGCCACGCGGCCACTACACCCGCAGCGAAAAGGCGAAAAACTATTTCAAGGCTATGATGTGGCTACAATCCGCTTGGTTTTGTATGGATGATAACAAAGGTTTGCAAAGAGCGCTTTTCTTAGCCTTGCAATACAACAACAGCGATGAAACCACAAAAAAACTTTGCCGTTCCGTTTACGACCCTTTGGAATTTCTAATGGGAGTACCAGACAACATTCCTGTAGTAGAGTTGGCTGGCATTCTTGATACTGAGTTAAGAATCAATTCTCTAGAGGATTTAAACGACCAACAAAAATTAAATTACGCCCGCAACGTCATTCTAAAAAAGTTTGAAGGTTTCGACCGTATCAAGCCAAAGCAAGAAGAGTTGATGGCCTGCAAAAATAAAATCAACTTTATGCCACAGCGCTATACGCCCGACGCAGAAGTCCTTTCACTCATGTACGACGAAAAGACAAACAGCAAGCGTCCCTACCCTTGTGGTTTGGACGTGTTCGATGCATTCGGATCACAATCGGCAGCCAACGTGCTTGATAGTACCGACAAAGGAGCAAAAGAATGGGCGGACTACGGAAAATTCCGCAAACAGGTTCGCAACCGATTCTGCAAGTTTGGCGACTTTAACAAAACCATGTACAACAAATGGATAGAATCGCTTATCACGCTACAAAAGAATCAAAAGGACAAGCCAAACTACATGAAGACTAGCGCTTGGCAACGTAAAGACTTAAATGCCTCTCTCTCTTCATGGGCGGAGCTAAAGCACGATGCCATTCTCTACGCAGAGCAACCATTAGGTGCTGAATTGGGAGGCGTTGGCGACGATTTCATACTTCTACCTAGCCCTGTCTACATTCAACATTACGTGGAACCAAACTTGGATTTTTGGAAGAAGCTGAAGGAAATGATAGTTTTGAACATCAGCATGTTAAAGAAAGCTGGTTTTTACGAAGAGAACTCAACCGAATACCTATCTATAGCAGACAATTCGAATTGGCTACTGAATAAAATAGACCTTTGTATACGGGTAACAGAAAAGGAACTGAAGGATGTACGCTTAACCAACGAAGAGAACGATGAATTAGGAATAACAGGCGGAGATTTTGAGAATTTCACCCTCAGAGTGCTGCACCCTGAAATTTTCTATACAGACTGGTTTGAGGTTAAAGGTCCTGACACTTGCATTGCCCAAATTGCAGACGTGTTTACACGCAATGTTCCGAATTGTGACAAAAATGGAGTGCTACATGTCGCAGTAGCAAAAGCCAACGAAATTTATGTGGTTGTAAAACGCAACGGGCTAACCTATCTAACCCGCGGTGCCGTATTTGACTATCATGAATTTGTTGACCACAACATGGAACGCCACACCGATGAAGATTGGCAGAAAATGATTTTAAAGAAAGATGTTCCAGGACGCCCTTCTTGGGTAAAATCGCTTTACACTAAAGACGTAGTAAATGTAAATAAGAAGACTGGCTGGAGAGACGCTATTTTTTGGTCTGAAAATTGGGAATACGACGAGGATTCTGACAATAATAATTATTTAGAATATGTTGTACGTGAATAGAATACTCCATTTCATAGTTCACATCACAGTCCTTCTTTCCTGCGCTGCTTGCGTAGAGCAAGAAGGACTTCGCATTTATATCACCGGCGACGTTATGCTCGACCGAGCCATTCGGAAACAAATTGAGAGAAGCGGTTTCCATTATGTTTTTGAGGGAGTAAAAGATTCTTTTGCAAAAGCCGACGCAGTGGTAATCAATTTAGAATGTCCGCTTAGCGCAACAAATAACCCGCAGAGGAAATCCTATACGTTTAAAGGTGATCCGAGTTGGGCTGACAGTCTGAAAACAGTTGGTGTAACCCATGCCTGCCTAGCCAACAATCACACCTACGACCAAGGAGCACAAGGACTTAAAGAAACAATAGAACTATTAGGAGAAGCAAAAATACAGACTTTTGGCGCCGGAAAAACAATAGAAGAACGCCTAACCCCAGTCTTAATTGGAACAAGGAACAACCAACTGGCGCTTTACAGTGTTTCGTTCCTTTCCACCGGCTATTTTACGAATGCAGAGGGAAAACCAGGTATTTGCAATACTAGCGCCACCCTATTAGGTGAACATATTGCACTATTCAAAAAGAAACACCCGAAAACAAAGGTAGTGGTAATTCCACATTGGGGCATAGAGTACAAACTGACAGCCAGCGATTTACAAAAAAAGCAAGCCGACACACTAACAAAAGCCGGAGCTAACCTGATTATAGGACACCACCCCCACGTAGTGCAAAACACAGATACCCTAAACGGTGCTATCGTCTATTATAGTTTAGGCAATTTTATATTCGACCAAAAAGAAGACAGTGTACCAAAATCGGCATTACTTGAAATTGAGTTGAAGAACGGACAACTGACTAGCCGACAAGTGCCACTACACATAGCGAATTTTAGACCTTATTATTCTGAATAAAAACACAGTTTGCCAGCATACAAAAAGCATAAATTCAGGCTTATTGCGTATCTTTGCATAAAAGTTGCACAACATGGAAAAGATTGCATTACTCCTTTCGGGCGGCGTAGACAGCAGCGTGGCCCTCTACCGCCTAAAACAACAAGGCTATACCCCCGACTGTTTCTACATTAAGATTGGTCCGGAGGAAGATACCGAATGGAACTGCACATCGGAAGAAGACCTCGAAATGGCTACCGCCCTTTGCCGCAAATTTGGCTGCAAACTGCAAGTGGTAGACCTTCACCACGAATACTGGGACAAAGTGGTTGCCTACACTATGGAAAAAGTAAAGGCTGGTCTCACTCCAAACCCCGACGTCATGTGCAACAAGCTCATTAAGTTTGGCTGTTTCGAAGAAAAGGCTGGTCACGAATACGACCTGATTGCAACCGGTCACTATGCTACAACAGCTGTTGTTGATGGCAAGAAATGGTTGGCTACCAGTCCAGATCCCGTAAAAGACCAAACTGACTTCTTGGCCCAGTTAGACACCTTCCAACTCAAAAAAGCCATCTTCCCTATTGGCGACCTCTACAAACACGAAGTGCGCGAGATTGCAGAACGCGAACACCTTGTAACCGCCAAACGCAAAGACAGCCAGGGCATCTGCTTTTTGGGTAAAATCAACTACAACGACTACATCAAACGCTTCCTCGGAGAAAAGGAAGGCTATGTGATAAACGCCGACACCAACAAAAAGATGGGTATGCACAAAGGCTACTGGTTCTACACCATTGGCCAGCGTCATGGCCTTGGTTTTGGTGGCGGACCTTGGTACGTAGTAAAGAAGGACATAGAATACAACATTGTCTACATCTCGAACAAGATAGATTTGATGAACTACGAAAGCAAAGAGTTGAACCTCCGCAACGTACATTTCATCACAGAAGATCCTTGGGGCGAACTACCAGCAGAAGGCAAGCGCATCTGTTTCAAGATTAGACATTCACCTGAGTACTTGAGTGGTACTATCACCAAGAACGGCGACATCTACCACATTGAGGCCGACGAATCGATTCAAGGTATTGCTCCTGGCCAGTTTGGCGTGCTCTACGATGCCGACCACAAGCTCTGCTACGGCAGTGGTGAAATCACCCTCTAACACTCCAACAATGGAATTGGCATTTGCCGTTCCTTTTAACTAAATTTGCTTATTAAGAAATTATAATACAGATGAAAGTAGCTATCATAAAATACAATGCCGGAAACATCCGTTCGGTTGACAATGCTATGAAACGCATTGGAGCAGAAGCCGAAATTACTGGCGATCCAGAAATCATCAAGTCGGCAGACAAAGTCATTTTCCCTGGCGTAGGCGAGGCGGAGACCACCATGAAATACTTGCGCGAGCACAAGCTCGACGAGTTGATTGTCGATTTGAAGCAGCCTGTTCTTGGCATCTGCATTGGTATGCAGTTGATGTGCAAGAGCAGTACCGAAGCCGACAACGGATTGGTAGAATGTCTGGGCATCTTCAATGAAACCGTACAGAAATTTGAACCAACCGCGCAAATCAACAAAGTGCCACACATGGGCTGGAACACCATTCAACCCGCAGAAGGTTGCCCTTTGTTCAAGGGTTTGAAGAAAGACCCTTATTTCTACTATGTGCATAGTTACTATGCTACTGTTGGTGCAAACACCATTGCCACCACCAACTACATCAACGATTACAGCGCAGCCCTCCACCGCGACAACTTCTACGCAGTGCAGTTCCACCCAGAAAAGAGTGGAAGCGTTGGCGAAACCGTACTTAAAAATTTCCTTGACCTCTAAAAACAGACACTCATGCTCGCAAAACGAATCATACCCTGCCTCGATATCAAGAACGGCCAGACCGTTAAAGGCGTAAATTTTGAAAACATCCGCAACGTGGGTGACCCTGTTGAACTTGGAGCAGAATACAGTCGTCAGGGTGCTGACGAATTGGTATTCCTCGATATTACCGCATCACACGAAGGCCGCAAAACCTTCTCTGAGTTGGTAACACGCATCGCACAAAACATTTCAATTCCATTCACCGTTGGCGGTGGCATTCACGAGTTGAAAGACGTAGATACTTTGTTGGCCGCTGGCGCAGACAAGGTTTCTATCAACTCAGCCGCCATTAAAAATCCTGACCTCATCAGCGAAGTAGCCAAGCAGTTCGGTTCACAGGTTTGCACTGTGGCCATCGACGCAAAGTTAGACGAGTCGGGCGAATGGACCTGCTACCTTAACGGCGGCCGCATCGCCACCGAACGCAAACTTTTTGAATGGGCACACGAAGCACAAGAACGTGGAGCAGGTGAAATCCTTTTCACCAGCATGAACCACGACGGTGTAAAACAAGGTTTCGCAAACGACGCATTGGCTCGTTTGAGTGAAGACCTTTCAATTCCGGTCATCGCTTCAGGCGGTGCAGGCGCAATGGAGCACTTCAAAGATGTGTTTACTGCAGGCAAGGCCGATGCCGCACTCGCTGCCAGCATCTTCCACTTCCACGAAATAGCCATTCCAGATTTGAAGAACTATTTGGCAAAGGAAAATATTCCAATGCGTATTGTATAAAGAACTATGTGGGTACTTTATTTTCTGCTTGTCGTTTTGGTTCTCCTTACCGTTAAATTCGGTTGGAGCGTCATAAAGGCGATCTTCAAGACCTTAAAATGGTCTTTCATTATGTTGGTTTTGACGATAGTGGCCTTTATTGTCTACTACATAGTAGCGGTAGACATAAAGTACCCTACCAACACTACTGTTCAGCAAACAGCCGAAGTGAAAAAAGACGCATTAGGCACCTTTATCGGCAACAACTGGCTGCAGCAGAACAAAGAAAGCATTTGGGAACTGTATGTTGAGGGCGACGCCCTTCAGCGTGGTGACGCGTTCGGCAAACTGAACAAAGACCAACTCTACTATCAAGAGAAAGTCTTTATGAACCAGATTGACGAACTGGTACCCAACCGCAAATACCAGCATTTGCTCAAATACTTCATTAAGACCTACAATCGCGACCTAACGAGTTTTGTTCCAGAGGAAAACCTTGAGGAGATTTATGCGATGTCGAACGCTTGCTCGCACGAGTTCGACTATGTTGGCGACCCTTACGACCGCCAACTCAACTTCCACGCGGCACACGACCTTGGCCACGCCATGCAAGACTATATGATGGTGGGCTGCACATCGTTTGCCACTTGGGGTAAGAACAGCGAAAACGGCGATTTGATAATCGGCAGAAACTTCGACTTCTACATGGGCGACGACTTTGCAAAGAACAAGGAAGTGGCCTTCTTTAACCCTACAACAGGTTACAAATTTGCTTTCGTCACCTGGCCAGGTATGACAGGGGTTTGCTCGGGTATGAACGAGAAAGGGCTGACCGTTACCATAAACGCAGCCAAAAGCACCATGCCAACGGGTTCGGCTACCCCTATCTCTATTTTAGCAAGACGCATACTGCAATATGCCAGCAACATAAATGAGGCGAAAACCATTGCCGACAGCACACACACCTTTGTCTCAGAATCACTTCTTATTGGTTCGGCAAGCGACGGAAAAGCCGCCATCATTGAAAAGAGTATTGACCATTGCGCACTATTCAACGCACCGCAAGGCCAAGACTGGCTGGCTTGTTCAAACCACTACCAAAGTGAAGACTTTGCCAACGACGAAAACAATGTTGAGAATATAAAGACCAGCGACAGCCCCGCACGTCTAAAACGGGCAAGCGACCTTGTCTGCCAACTCTCGCCACTCAACCCTACCAAAGCAGTCGCAATTTTGCGCGACAAGTTAGGAACCGACAGCACTAACATTGGTTACGGCAACGAAATGGCGCTTAACCAACTGCAAGCCCATCACTCGGTGGTTTTCAACCCGACCAAATTACAGATGTGGGTGTCAACCAGTCCTTGGCAAGAGGGAGCCTTTGTTTGCTACGACCTTGGCAAACTGTTTGCCAACCCAGCAGCGCACCGCGGCAAAGCAACGGTAGAAGAACTCGCCATTGCTGCCGACACGTCCTTCATAAACAGCGCCGACTTCAAAGGCTACCTCCGTTACCGCGAGTTAGCCCACATGTTTAAGAAAAAGAACGCGCAAGAAATAAACGATTCCGAAAAAGCAGAACTCATTGCATCAAACCCAAAATTCTACAAAACATACGAAATTGCGGGCGATGTTGAACAAAATGACAGTTTACGCGTGATGTATTGGAAGAAGGCTCTCGAATGCCGTATTCCGAAGCAAATGGAAAAAGAACGAATAGAAAAAAAGATTAAAAAGCTATCTGAAAAATAGCAACACTATAAAAACACAAAACAATGTTTGAGAAACACACCGACATACAGTTTAAGAGCAAGGCTGAAATAGCAGCCTTCCAAGACGAGCGCCTCCGCACAACACTTGAATATGTAGGCAAGAACTCTCCGTTCTACAAAAAAATGTTCAGCGACAACAACATTAATGTTGCCGACATCAAAACCGTTGCCGACCTTCAGAAACTACCGGTAACGACAAAAAAAGACCTACAAGAGCACAACAAGGAATTCTTCTGCGTACCGATGGAAGAGATTACCGACATTGTCACCACCAGCGGCACTATGGGCGACCCTGTGATTGTAGGTTTGACCAAAAACGACCTCGACCGCCTGGCATACAACGAATTCCTCACATTTAGCGCAGCAGGTTTAACCAAGAGCGACATCATTCAAGAAATGACCACAATCGACCGCCGCTTTATGGCCGGTTTGGCTTACTTTCTTGGTGCGGTTGAACTCGGTGCAGGCGTTGTTCGTGTAGGTAACGGTATTCCAGAACTGCAGTGGGACACCATTAACCGCATCCACCCAACCGTTTGCATGGTAGTTCCTTCCTTCTTGATGAAACTGATCGACTACGCAGAAGCACACGGCATTGACTACCACAACTGCTCATTGAAGAAAGCAGTCTGCATCGGAGAATCGCTCCGTAACCCAGACTTCTCTTATACAGTTCTCAGCCAGAAGATTCACGACCGTTGGCCAGAACTACAATTGTTCACCACTTACGCATCAACCGAGATGCAAACCGGTTTCTCGGAATGTGAATGCGGTTGCGGCGGACACCACCAGCCTGAACTTATTGTTGTTGAATTCCTCGACGAGAACAACCAGCCAGTTGCCGACGACCATCCGGGCGAGGTGACCATCACCACCCTCGGAATTGAGGGTTTCCCATTGGTCCGCTTCAAGACAGGAGATGTCTGCTACCACCATGTAGAACCTTGCAAATGTGGCCGCAACACTATGCGTTTGAGTTCTATTTTGGGTAGAAAAGGACAAATGATCAAGTTTAAGGGCACTACCCTCTTCCCAAGTTCTTTGTCTGACGTTCTTGACGATATTCAAGGTTTGGCAGGCTACATTATTGAAGTTTCTACCAACGAACTTGGCACCGACGACATTGCCATCCATGTTGGCAAAGCCGATGCGACAGACCAGTTCGAAAAATTCTTGAAAGACCAATTCCGTGCGAAAGTACGTGTTGCGCCACGCATCATCTTCCATACGCCAGCAGAGATGCAGGCCATGCAGTTCCCACAGATGAGCAGAAAGCCAATCAAGTTTATCGACAACAGAAAGAAGGCCATCTAATCGTCCCTAAGACTTCGTTAACATGAGAAAGACCTTAGCACTTCTTCTTTTGGCTTTTATCGCCTTTCAAACTGCACATGCCAACGAAGCCGTAAAAGACAAAGCCTTCCAATTTATAAGGAAACACAAAAGCGCCATAGTGGCAAGTGACTTGATTCAAGTTTCACTTGCCGACTCTATGGGCTTTTTTGCTTATAATATAGCCAACAACAATGGTTTTGTGCTCGTTTCGAAATACAACACCAACGAGATAGTCGGTTATTCAACCACAGGCCATTTTGCATGGAACGAACTGCCAAGCAACGCCGCAAACTGGCTAATGAGTTACCAGTCTGCCAAAAAGGAAGAGGTTGGAACCAGCACTAACCAACTAAAGGCAACAACCGTCAAAGCCTTTGTTGAACCGCTTTGCGACGCCAACTGGTGGCAATATACCCACTACAACAAGAAATGTCCCACAAACGCAACGGAAGACACCGCAGTAACCGGTTGTGTGGCTACCGCCATGGGCATTATTATGAAAAAATGGAACTACCCACCACAAGGTACAGGTTTCATCTCCTACAACGATGCCAGATACGGTTCCATTACCGGAAACTTTGAAGAATCGGTCTACGACTGGCAGAACATGCCAAACATCCTAACAGAAGAAAGCACGCCCGAACAGATTGACGCAGTAGCAACGTTGCTTGCCGACTGTGCGAAAGCAATAAAATCGAGTTTCGGCAACCACAAACAAGGAACAGAAGCAAGGGTTATCATCACCAAAAATCACCCTACTGAAAACGCAGAATACGCGTTCCCTACTCATTTCGGATACGAACCGTCTTCTATTCGCGGAGTAATCAGAAGCAAGTACACCTCCAACAAATGGAAGGAACTCATAAAGAATGAACTAAGCGAAGGCCGTCCGGTCATCTACAACGGCACAAGTAAAACCGCAACCGTTGGGCACTGCTTTGTATGCGACGGTTACGATAAAGAGGGATTCTTCCACTTCAACTGGGGGTGGGAAGGCGACCTCAACGGATACTTCTCTATAGACTATATGGTCCCTTACGAGGGCTACGACTTCAGTTACAACCAAGAGGCACTGATAGGCATTACGCCTCCGAGTTCTTATTTCGACAGCACAAGCGCTGGTGTTGAAGCATTAGAATGCCCGTCTGTCCAAATCTATCCCAACCCAACCAACAGCCAGTTGCACATCTGTCTGCCCGAAGGAGAAAACAACGCGTGCCTATACCTGGTAAACGGCGAAGGCATTACGGTAAAGACAATAAAAGACACAGATTCGACCGATGTATCGAACCTTTCAAAAGGAATCTACATTTTAACAGGAACGGTAAACGGGAAACCGTTTGCCAAGAAAGTGGAAATACAATAAACAAAATCACTTAGACTTCGGAAACAATTTTTTTTCCAGGCATAGATGCAAAGCCACAAGCGCCGTGGCTAAAACCACACACAAGAACAGTTGCGCACCAACCATTGACCTAAGAACTATTGGAATACAACCGCCAGCAAAAATCAACATAACAATAGCCGACACCAGTCCTGGAACATAGCCTTTAACAATATTAAACTGCACCAAATGAATTATCATACACAAAGTGAACGCTAAAAAGACGACCGACCAAAGGAATACTGCCATTGAGCCGCCTACCATAACAGCAGCAGAAACTGCAACAACAAACAATAATTCTACGATAGCGACATTAACAAACGTCTTTGTACTTTCACATCCTATAGGTAAGAAAGTCTTGTCTGAAAAAGGGGAATAAGCACTGGCTTCACTCATACGCTTCTGATTCCATTTACGAAGCAACAAACCCTCTTCAAGCTTATGTATAACAAAAATAAAAAGAAAGGGTAAAACTAGATATAAAAAAGCTAACGCTGACATATTTTACTTATATAACAAAGTAGACAATTTATCTTCGGCCAACACATCGTTAGCCACATCCTGCAACTGTTCTGCAGTTATGCAGTCAATTCGTTTAATGCGCTCTTCTAATGAAGAGTATTCACCAAAATAAAGGAAGTTCTTGGCGATGCCCAAGGCCAAACTTTCATTATTCTCTTCCGCAATGGCTATTTGCCCCTTCAACTGCATTTGCGCGCGGTGCAACTGTGTTGAAGTCAGTTTCTCAACACGCAAACGGCGCAATTCGGCCATTAGCAAATCAATACACTTGTCTTTGTGCTTATGGTCGGTACTGAAATAAACAGATAGTATGCCAGCATCAGAATAAGCCGTATAACCCGACTCTACGGAATAAGACATACCGCCACGCTCACGAATAGCCACATTCAGTCGGCTGTTCTGACCAGGACCACCCAATATGTTGTTCATCAGCACCAAGGGGAAACGGCGTTCATCGTCCATGCTGTAAGCGCGTGTTCCTGTCAAATAATTCACTTGGTGCAACTCTTTATCCATAACAATATGTTGCACCTTATAATCGGAAACAATACCGTTTTGGGCCTTACTGTTGCGTTGTGGCACACCACGCAAATACTTGTCGTCGAGCGCCTGCAACTTCTTCATAGGCATACGTCCCATTGAGAAGAAAATCATACGGTCGGTTCCATAACAACGCTGGTGGAAGCGCTGTGCATCGGCAGTCGTGTATTTTTCAAGTATCTTTTCTTCGCCCAACACATTTCGGCCAAGCGAACAGCCTTGAAACAAGAGACTTTCAAAATCGTCGTAAATCAGTTCCGACGGAGAGTCGTTATAAGCATTTATTTCGTCAATAATAACATCCTTTTCTTTGTCCAACTCGTTTTGAGGGAAAGTCGGATTCAGCACCAAGTCGGTCACCAATTCCATCGCACGCTCGTAATACTCGTCGAGCACCGTAGCGTAAACGAAGGTTTCTTCTTTTTCGGTGTAGGCGTTAATGTCGCCACCCACATCTTCCAAACGGTTGAGGATGTGCCAAGCATTACGGTGTGTGGTTCCCTTGAACATACAATGTTCAATAAAGTGTGCCATACCGCTTTCGGCAGATTCCTCATTGCGCGTGCCAATATGGATACCCATACCACAATACGCCACAGGCGAATCGTTCTGTATGTGTACCACACGTATGCCATTGGGCAATGTGTAAAAATGGATGGCGTCTTCGGCGATCATATATAGTTTTGTTTTTTCAGTTCGTTTACAGTCAACTCCAATTCATCGTACCACTCTTGACCGAAACGGCGGATGAGCGGTTCTTTCAAGAATTTGTAGACTGGCACTTTCAGTTTTTTACCCAATTTGCAAGCGCAATGGCAAATGCTCCAACGGTGGTAGTTCACCAATGTAACCTCGTCCATTTCCGTTAAACGGATTGGGTACAAGTGACAAGAAATAGGTTTGTAGAAATCAGTTTTCCCTTCACGGTAGGCCTTTTCAATAGCACACATACAAGTGCCATCGGGAGCTGTATAAGTAAACACACACTCTCGACCGTTTACACAAGTAGTCACGTCGTCACCGTCAGGGTCTTTGCAGACGATGCCCTCCTTTTCGATCACTTCTTTTGCCTCTGGTTCCAAGTCATCCCACACGATGGGGAGAATCTCCTTCATCTTCTCAATCTCTTCGGGAGTAACAGGGCAACCAGCATCGCCCTCTATACAACAACAACCTTTGCAGGTGTTAAGGTCGCAAACGAATTCACGGGTTAAGACGTCGAAACTGACTATAGCCTTACCTATTTCAATCATTTTATGGTTCTGTATTTGTTAGAAAAGGATTGTCTCTTACAATTCGTTAACCACCTTACGGAGTTTAACAAGTTTCTCCATCAAGCCGTCGAAGAGGGCCAAGTTAAGCATATTGGCACCATCGCTCTTCGCATTCTTTGGATCTGGATGGGTCTCCAAGAAAATACCGTCGACGCCAACTGCAATACCAGCGCGTGCAATGGTTTCAATCAATTGCGGATTACCACCACTCACACCGCTTGCCTGGTTAGGCTGCTGCAACGAGTGGGTGATATCGAGCACAACCGGATGGCCTGTTTCTTGCATAACCGGAATACCACGATAATCAACCATCAAATCCTGATAACCAAAGCCCGTACCACGATCGGTCAACATTACCCTCGGATTGCCGCTTTGTGTTACCTTATCGGCAGCAAACTTCATAGAAGCAGGAGCCAAGAACTGTCCCTTCTTAATGTTTACCACCTTACCAGTGTGCGCTGCAGCCTCCAACAAGTCGGTCTGACGGCACAAGAAAGCAGGGATCTGAAGTACATCAACATACTCTGCAGCAAGTTCGGCCTCGCTGGCAGCATGAATATCGGTCACTGTAGGAATATCGAAAGTCTCACTAACCTTGCGAAGCACCTTCAACGCCTTTTCATCGCCAATACCCGTAAAAGAGTCCAAGCGCGAACGGTTGGCCTTACGGTAAGAGCCCTTGAAGATTAACGGAATCTGCAAACGGTCGCAAGTTTTAACCAAATGCTCGGCAATATTCATTGCCATTTCCTCACCTTCAATAACGCAAGGGCCAGCCAACAAGAAAAAGTTTCCGCTGTCGGTATGTTTGAGTTTGTCTATCGTGTACATGATTATTTTTTCTTTTTTATTTCTACAAAGATACAAAATAAAGGCCGAAGTACAGCAAGAGCCTAAAGGTATGAGATTAGCAGACAATCATTTTGATAGCAGCAGGAACCATTGTTATGGTCAACGGAGCCTCTCCATCAGTCTGTACTATGCCATCAGCCTCTATCATATGTCGTTCTGTTGTCGTTATTTTCACTTGGCTTGTACGATAAGTGCGCAAAACGCCGCCATAACTCTGTCGGAACAGGACACGGGAAACATCGCGCACAATTTCGTAAGGGTTGGGGTCGTCGGCCAACAAAATGTCGAACATGCCATCGGTTGGCAGCGCGTTTGGCGTCTGTTTAATACCACCCCCCGAATAAGGTCCGTTGGCAATGCTCATTGTATAAACCTTGCCTTCGAACAAATCGTCATCAGTTTCCATCATCAAATGCTTTGACTTTGTCTTGGCCATACTGCCCAGCAAGCCCAACAAATAGTTTATAGACAGACCTTTCGCCACTCTACCTAATTTTTCTGCACGAGCCACAATCTCGGCATCGAATCCTAACCCTACAGAATTGATAAAGTATTTCTCAACAAGTTTGTCTCCTCGGAAAAAAGTAAGTCGGCCAACATCTATCCATTGCTCTTTCTGTCGGCTTATCATTTCTAAATTTTCATTTATATTCTTCGGAATTTTCCAGTAGCGGCACCAGTCGTTACCCGTACCAGAAGGCAAAATAGAGATAATGAACTCATGCGAGTCAACACCCGACGTCATCAGTCCGTCGACCACCTCGCTTACCGTGCCATCGCCACCAACAATCAAGAATCGTCTGAAGCCAGCCGCAACCAACTCGCGGGCGAGAACAGAAGCATGACCGGCATATTCCGAGAAACGGTACTCGCCGGCAATACCGCCAGCGTGTAGCGCATCGAAAATAGTCTGCTTTCGGCTAACTTTTTTATTTCCCGCTTTTGGGTTGAGAATAACACCCCAGAGTTCCGACATATTCAATAAATCCTTTTTTGTAAAGATAACGGGTTTTACACGAATTTCAAGTTTAAGCCGTGCAATAAAAAGCGGGACAACGAAAAACTCGTTGTCCCGCATATAGTTTATTTAATCAACTCGGATTAAGAAAGTTTGTGGATAATCAAACCAGAACGGAGTTTTGGTTCGAACCAAGTAGCCTTAGGTGGCATAATCTTGCCGCTGTCAGCAATATCCATAATCTGCTTCATGGTAACAGGATAGAGGGCAAGAGCAGCCTTCATTTCACCATTGTCAACACGACGCTTCAATTCCTTCAAGCCACGCAAGCCACCAACAAAGTCGATGCGCTTTGAGCTACGCAAGTCGGTAATGCCGAGTTGCTTGTCGAGGATAAGGCGTGAA
>JAKSKS010000037.1 GCA_024401615.1 Paludibacteraceae bacterium | reverse complement strand
CCGATAAGCAACGGACGAACGTAAAGAGTTGCGCCGCTTTCGTATGGTGGAACGAAACGCTCGTTCAAAAGAACGACTTTCTTAACCATTTCTACAAACTTCTCGGTAGGAAGTTCTGGCATTAAGATACCGCGGCAGGTGCTCTGCAAACGAGCCGCATTTTCTTCTGGACGGAAGATTCTGATGTGACCGTCTTTGCAACGGTATGCCTTCAAACCTTCAAATGCTTCCTGACCATAGTGTAGGCAGGTTGCAGCCATGTGCATATTAATGGTGTCAGAAGAGCTAACTTCTATTTCTCCCCATTTTCCGTCTCTAAAATAGCAACGAACGTTGTAATCTGTTGGCATGTAACCAAACTTCAGGTTTGCCCAGTCTAAATCCAATTCTTTTGCCATATTTCTGTATTTCTTGACCTTTTTTAAAACTTAATGCTTTGTAGGATGGCCATAGTAGGTAATCCAATGCAAATATAGTTAGAATCTTGCTCAACTCCATTAAAAAACGGCGAAAAATTGCACATTAGGGGGGCAGGTTGTGCAGATTATTGTGGCAATATCTGTCCCGTATGTCACGAAGTTTGTTCTGTTTTGGAAAACGTCGGTCTTTTACCTTAATTTTGTGTGTCAAAAAAATACTTTCATTTTATGAACTTACTACATAACAAGTACGCAAAACCCTTATTTTGTTTGCTTTTGTCTAGTCTCGTCAGCCCGTTGTCGGCGCAAGAGACAGACACTGTCAAGGTCGATACAGCCCTTGTAGCAACCCAGACTGTTGCTGATACCATCCCTACTCCTGTTCAAACTACCCCCAAACGCCTGAAGGTGGGTGTTGTGCTAAGTGGTGGCGGTGCCAAGGGTGCGGCGCATGTGAGTGTGTTGAAGGCGATTGAGGCTGCAGGAATCCCTATCGATTACATTGTGGGTACCAGTATGGGCTCAATTGTTGGTGGTTTGTATGCCTACGGCTATTCCACCAACCAGTTAGACAGCCTTTTCCGCAGCCAAGATTGGATGAACTTGCTGTTGAACGAGGTTGACCGTAACCAAAAGGACTTTATTACCCGCGAGAATGCGGAACAATATATGGTGACTATTCCGGCTTTCCGCAACAGCAAACGCCATTTGAAGGGTGGCGTGTTGAGCGGTGAGGCGGTGCTTAACTTGTTTAAGGCCCTGACGCCAGAATGTGCCGACAGTATGGATTTTTCTGATTTGAAAATTCCGTTTGCCTGCGTGGCGGTTGATATTGTCACTGGTAAGGAAATAGATATGTATAGCGGACAACTGGCCACCTGTATCCGTTCAAGTATGTCTATCCCGTGTGTGTTCAGCCCTATCCATTACGAGGATATGGTGTTGGTGGATGGTGGTATTTCGAACAATTATCCTGTCGATATCGCTAAAATGATGGGGGCCGATGTGGTGATTGGCGTAACCCTCGATAGCGAGACGCCCGGATATACGGCCGACGACATTGTCTCTCCACTTGACGTGATGTCTCAACTGATGAATAACATTACCGACAATAAGGTGAACGACAACCTGCAGATTACCGATTTGCACATAAATGTGAACACCGAGGGGTTCTCTTCGGCAAGCTTCTCGACAGAGGCGATTGAGACGCTGCTGCAACGTGGGGCTGAGGCTGCCTATAAACACAGAGACGAACTGGTTGCCTTCCGTGAAAAACTGAATCTGCCTGCCGATACGGTAATTGAGCCGATGGCAGGGAAAAGGGTTCCCGAAGAGGCGAAGGACGTGATTTCTAACTTCGACTATGGTTGTACCTTGGGTGCGGGCCTACGCCTCGACAACGAGGAACTGGCTGCTGTGCTGGTGGGTGGCGTTTACAAATTCCACTCTAAACTAAGACCTACGGTGGGGGCTCAACTGCGTTTAGGACGACGCAGTTACGGAAAGTTGAACGCTTCGTTCAAGCCGATGCGTCATTGGACACTCGAGGGCACCTATAAATTCAGCTATAACGAAACGAAATTTTACTCAGAGGGGAAGCGAGTACTCGATTGGGACTTCCATGAGCAGTTTGCCCGTTTGGCCTTCTTCCGCACTTGGAACTATATGAAGGTGACGCTGGCCGCCGATTACGCTAAACGAAACTTCGACCACTTGATGTCGTCGGCTGGCTATGTTTTGGCAAAAGGCTATGCCGACGCTACTACTTTCGATGCCGAAACTAACATAAACTATTATGCCTCTGTTCGTTTCGATAATCGAGACACACACGTCTTCCCTCATAAGGGACTGAACTGGACGGCCCGTTACACTTTCCTGACAGACGACTGGACCAAGTATCACGACGACAATGGTTTGTCGGTGCTAGAGTTGTCTTATGAGCACAATGTCCCCTTGTTGGAGCGTTTGACTTTTGTGCCTGCTGTCTGGGGACGTTTCGTGAATACTGATGAAACGTTGCGTATGGGTGACCAAAACGTGATTGGAGGCACTTACGGTGTGGGGCATTATTTGCCACAACAAGTTCCTTTTGCTGGTGTGAATTTTTTTGAATCGACCGGTAATAAGTTTGCTGCTTTTGGCTTAACTTTGCGGGGACGTTTAGGTGACAACCACTATCTTTATGGAGTGGGTAACCTTGGTTGCAGTAGTGCCAAAATAAAAAACTTCCTGACTAAAGACAAACTTTATGGTGCTGCTCTTGGCTATGGCTATAAAACGCCAATTGGTCCTGCTGAATTGAACTTCAACTGGAGTAACAAGACAGAAAAGGTTGGCCTGTGGGCTAGTTTTGGATATATGTTCTGAATATGATACGTCAATGTGCAATTTTGTTCGGCTGCCTTGCTGCGGGCGAACTGGTGGTTTACCTTACGGGTATAAAACTCCCTTCCAGCATTATAGGTATGCTGTTGCTCACCACGCTCTTGAAGGTGGGGTGGATAAAGTTGGAATGGGTTAAGGGGATGAGCGACTTCTTGATTGGAAATTTGGGATTCTTCTTCATTCCGCCCGGTGTGGCGCTGATGCTTTATTTCGACATCATTAAGGCTCAGTTTGTGCCTATTGTGGTGGCTACTATAGTCAGCACGGCTATAGTGCTGGTGGTAACTGGTTGGACCCACCAGTGGGTGCGTGGTAAATCGGCTAAAAAACAAATGTAAGCGTATGGAATTCCTTAAGAACCAGTTTTTCCTCATATTTCTCACATTCATCTTGTTCTTTGGCGCAAAAATGCTGCAGAAGAAGTCGGGATGGGTGGTGCTCAATCCTATTTTAGTGACGATTGCGCTTTTGATTGTTTTTCTTTCGGTGACGGGAATCCCTTATTCCGATTATGAGAAGGGCGGCGTTATGATTGAGTTTTGGCTGAAGCCGGCTGTTGTGGCCTTGGGTGTTCCGCTTTATCTGCAATTGGAGCAGATAAAGAAGCAGTTGCTGCCGATCTTCCTCTCTCAATTGTTGGGGTGCCTGGTGGGTATTGTTAGCGTGGTGCTGACAGCCAAGTATCTCGGCGCGTCGAATGATGTTATTGTATCGTTGGCTCCAAAATCGGTTACCACCCCTATTGCTATGGAAGTGACTAAAGGCCTTAACGGCATACCTTCGCTAACTGCGGCGGTGGTTGTGTTTGTGGGCTTGTTGGGCGCTGTTTTTGGATTTAAGGTGTTGATGGTTGGCCGTGTTAAGAGCCCTATTGCACAAGGTCTTTCTATGGGAACTGCCTCTCATGCGGTGGGCGCTTCGGCCGCTATGGAACGCAGCCAGAAGTATGGCGCATATGCCAGTTTGGGCTTGACCCTAAATGGTATGCCCACGGCTATGTGCACTCCCTCCCTGCTGCCTGTGCTGGGTGTTGGGTGATTCATATAAATCGGTTACCTTGATTTATCTTTTGACAAATGCAGAAAGCAAAACAAAAGCAAGAAATGGATGAAGTTCGGATGCTTATATCGTATTCGGTTTTTGAAAAGTAGAATGAGGTTATTCTTCGTTCAACAAAAAGGCCATATATAAGGGCAATGTGAGCATCGCACCTTCGCGCCCAACATTATATTTGCCTAATTTAATGGCGTCGTATACATGATAAACCTCTGGATTTTTCAAAACTGTTTTGCTACTTTTTGTGTTGCCGGTGGTCGCTTTAACTTCTACTAAGGTGCATTTGCCTTTCAACCTTATAATGTAATCTATTTCAAGCCCGCTATCTTTGTGGTAATAGTAGAGGTTGCGTCCCATCTTATGAAAAATGTCGGCAATAAGATTCTCGAAAATCGCACCTTTGTACCCGTATAGATTGCCTTGTAGAATGTCGGCCTGTGTCCCTTTCTCTAACATTGCCACAAACAATCCTGTGTCTGCCATATATACTTTGAATATCTCCCTGATTGCATTTCCATCCAATGGCAGTTCTGTGATTGATAGGTTGTTGCAGCGGCAGATTATACCTGCGTCTTCAATCCATTGCAGACTTCCTTCAAACTTCGACGCTGTACCTCCTTTTTTAACCAAAGAATATTGGAATTTCTTGTTCTCTTTTGCCAACTGCTTGGGGATAGAGTCAAAACATTCAGTAATGCATGCTTTGTCTTTTTTGTCGGCATACTTGACCATATCATCTTTATATGATCGTAGAATGTCTTTTTGCTTGGCTGTGACTTGTGAGATATTATGCGTTTCGATAAATGTGTTTACAACATTTGGCATACCTCCTACAATGGTATATTGTAACATTAAATCCATCATTTTCTGATGTACGGCTTCTCCGATAGGTTGCTCGTCCTTGAAACATTTCTTTATATAGTCAATGATGTTTTCCCCGATGCCATTAGCCCATAGAAATTCTTCAAAGTCTAATGGATACATGTCAAGATGTGTCTCATATCCAACTGGAACTGACCTTGGTACGTCGCCGTAACCTTTTACGCCCAAAAGTGAACCTGTGCAGATGATGTCGTACCTTCCGTCTATCTTAAAAAACTTAAGCGAGGTACGGGCTCCTCCGCATTCTTGAATTTCATCAAATATGATACAAGTCTCGTAAGGTGTGAATTTTGTGCTTGAGGGTAGTAGAGAGGATAGTCCCATTAATATATAGTCTACATCTAATGCGCCTTCAAATGCCATTGAAAAGTTTTTGTTTTCAAGAAAGTTTATGTAGACAACGTTTTTGTAGTGCGTTTTTGCAAACTGACAAACGGAAAATGTCTTGCCGCATTGACGGCACCCTTTTATTATTAATGGTGTTTTATCTGTCGAATTTTTCCATTCAAGCAAATAATTTTCTATTTTCCTTTGTAACATATTGTCGTATAGTGTATAATCTCTGTGTTTATAACGCAAATATAAACTTTTTCAAGGGACTTTTAGAGTGATATACTATTTTTTTAAGGGACTTTTAGGGCGATATACTAATTTTTTCAAGGGACTTTTTGTATAATGTGTCGTTTTTGCTTTATTCCGACATTATTAAGGTGCAGTTTGTGCCTGTTGTAATGGTTATAGTCAGCGTGGGGAACACCTTCCGTATTACCTGTTGCCTTTGCTGGGTGTTGGGTGATTGGCGTTTCCCTGACTATATAAAAGCCGGCTTTGTTCTTTTTAGAGCAAAGCCGGTTTTGTTTTTAGTGCGGTTAAAGGTAGTAAATGATGTTGCAGATGACTTTGTAGACCACAAAGAGCAAACCTGCAAAAACAATTAGTAGGGGAATTATCCACAAACAGCGGATGTTGGTGTCGTGAACGGCCTGCTCCTCGTCGTTTACATATCCCACAATCATGTCGAGGTTCTTTTTGTAGGAACGGTGGAAAAGGTCGAAGATGTCGCCTAAAATAGGAATCAGGCCAATAGCCATGTCGACAACGGTGTTGAAGATGCAGGCGAGGGCCAGTTTGATAGATTTGACCTTGAACAAAGAAAAATAGATAAACGGAAGCGCGCAAATGGCCGAAATGATGTCGCCTGCGGCAGGCGCGACAAAACCGATGATAGGGTCTATCATAAACTTATCCATTACCGTTCTTATTGTCGTCATTGTTTGGAAGGCAGGGGTCTCTAATAACGCCTTTTTCTTGTCTTCCTTCTTTTTGCGGCGTTTCTCCTCTTCGGCAACTGCTTTCGCTATTTCTTCACGCTCTTTGCTGTTGTCGAGTCCGCTTTCTTGTCTTGCTTCTTTCCTTCTTGCGCTTTCCATATCAGAATGGTCGTTTTGTTGTTAAATAAAGGTTAATCATTCTTCAGCCAGTGGGCGACGTTAGTGTTGTTTTTTATTTGGAACAGTATGCGTTCACGCAGTTGTTTCCAACTGATGGGAACATAGTTGTTCAAATCGACCCCCACGTCGTATTGGTAGGGAAAACAGTGCTCCGCCCTGCAAAAGTCGGCTCCGCTGCCTCCCGCTTTTAGGTGCAAGTGCCCAAACAGTTGCCATGTGGGTTTGCTGCTGCTGTAGGTTCCGGCATAGCAGAGCATGGGGTAGTGGTTTAGCAGAATCCGTTGCCCCTCAACCAGTAGCGCGTGCTGGTCGTGAATTTCAGAGAATAATGATTCATCTTTCTCCACATTGCGGTCGTGATTGCCTCTGATGAGGACAATTTTGCCGTTCAGTTGTTTGACAATTTCAGCAACCCGTTCCGCATCTCCAAATGCAAAGTCTCCCAAATGGTAGACGGTGCCGTCTGGCGGCACCGTCTGGTTCCAGTTCGCAATCAGCGTGTCGTCCATTTCCTTTACACTTTTAAACGGACGTTGAGCGTATTGCAGTATGTTTTGGTGGCCAAAATGGGTGTCGGAGGTGAAGAACACCTTATCGCCCTTTGGCCAAGTGGTTTGCGTCATATTTCTAACGTCTTGTCTCCGTTAAGGAACTCTTCCCAGTCTTGTTCGCTGATGCTGTTAGCGTCCCATTCGCCCAATTCAAGAACGGCCTCACGAAGTTCTTCGTTACTCTTCGAGGTGTTGATGTGCTGCAACACCACATTGAGGTAAGCGCTCTTGTTGTCGATCTGGTTCATATAATTTTTGAACAGCATTTGCAGGCTCTTCAGTTCGGCATCGTAACCGTTAGCGGCTTTGCGCTGGCGTAACTCTTCCTTGCCAATCTTCAACCATGCGTTCATTACAGAAACGCCGCCGTCGAGCAACTGCTGTGCAAGGCGTTCTTGCGCGTCAATGTCGGTTGGACGCTCTGGAATAACGCCGTTTTCGAACGGATTGTCAACATTCGGATTGGTTACAGCGTTAGTTGGAGACTCTTCTGTCTTCTTACCCGCTGCAATATCCTTAATAGTGGCAGCCAACTGGTCTATGTTTTCGTTAATGAAGTCTGGCAACTCGGTCAGTGCATTGTAGTCGGTTAATTTTACCACCTCGGTCAGGTTCTTGTCGAGTTTGGTTTCCATAATGTCCTTGCCGAGACGCAGTAAACCAATCATAGGCTTTAAGTGACCCAGCAAAGCGGTTTTCGCGTCGATAGACGAACCAACAATGTCTAGCAGTTCGTAGTTGATAATGTTCAGCTTGGTCTTCAACTCCTTGTAGCGAGTCTGGCAATCCTTCAAAGCGTGTTTGTGCTTGTCGAGTTCAACCACGTTCATGTTGTATTCAACCTTCATGTCCTCGTAACTGGTAATCAGAGGCGCGCATGCTTTTTCCCATTCGAAAACAGCCTTGTTATAGGCCTTTTTAGCCTTGCCGAATGTAACCACATTCTTCATAGCGTTTGGCTTTTCTGGTTTGCGCTTCTTGGCTTCGAGGTAGGTTGGCAGTTTTATTTCCAACTCATTGTTTTCGTCTTTTGTCATCCATTTGTAGAGGTCCACATTGCGCATGTGGTCGGTAATGGCGCTTTCCAAATCTTTCAATTGACCAATTATGGTGTCTCGGTCGGCACGCAGTTGCTTCGCTCTTGGGTCGGCGTAAATGGCGTTGAGAATGAACTTCAATTCATTGTCCATCAGGCGGTCGGCTTGCTTGAAGAAAGCCAGTGCCTTTGGAACGTAAACCTCGTTCATTGCACGGTAAATGGTGAACAAGCGTGTGCGGTCGGCGTTGATGAGGTTGACGTCGTGGTTGACGTAACCTTTTAGAGAGGACAACTCGTTTCGTATAATCAGCGTTTTCTGGCTGGCGTCGACGTAGTGGCTGAGCATATCGATACCTGCCATAACCAGACCGATTTCTTTTTTGGTCTTGCTTGCGATGCGGAAGTCGCTCAAACTATTCTGCAGACTCTGTTTGAAACTGTCTTTGATTTCGCCCATGAAAATGGCGCATTGGTCGTCTATTTTCGAGAAAGACAGTTCCATGTTTTTCTGCATTTCCACGGTGTCGAGGTATTGTATTTTCTCGAAATCGAAGAGGTCTGGAGCCACTTGTTTAATGCGGTCGCCGAACACGTTGGTCAATGCCGACGCATATTTGCGATAGATTTCGTTGATGTTGTTACGAAGGGTTACGAAGTCGTTAATGGAAATTTTAACATCGTATTGCGCGTCATTGTATGAGTCAACCAACTCGGTATATTTTGCCATAAGGTCAGAAGCCTTGTTCTTCATTTCGGCAATACCGTTGGTACCGCTAAGAAAGTCGATGAGCGTTCCGAAGTGGCGGACCAAGTCGGTGCTCATGGCTTCTTTGGTCTGTACGGCCAAGTCGGCTAATTCAAGTTCGGTCTTTTTAGCGTTAACCTTTGTGCTTTTGAAGGCCTTCTCTCTCTGCCCTTCGTCGAAGAGGGCTTTTGTTCGGTATTCTTCAATAATGGTTTGCTTCCTACCATTGCTGGTGTAGGCAATATCGATGTTTTTGTCTTGATTGTAGTAGCGGTAAGCTTCCCAAACTAATTTAGACACTTCTTCAGAGTCGTAGTCTATGCCCCACATTTTAAGTTCGTAGGCCAAGTCGGCACGGGTGTATTTGTCTCCGTCTTTAACTAATTTGTCGGCTATCTGCTTTATATCTGCATAGATTCTTGTTTTGTCCATGTTGGGTGTATTCGTTATGTAATGCAATCAATTGTGTAAGGTACAACAAAAAACGGGCAAAACGGGCAAAAACGGGTGATTTTTTTCTGAATTGTGACAGATTGTCATAACCGTGGTCAATCGCATTTTGCCGAAATAGAAAACCGGGTACGGAAGTGTTTTATGCTTCCCATACCCGGTTGTGGATATACCGCCTGACAGACGGATTTATAGTTCGACTGTCGTTCGACAGCGTCCTAATCTATTATGCATAAGAACATGCCTCGATTGGCTTATGCGTGCATTTCAATATCGTACCAGTCGTCTTCTTCTGAAACAATCCACTGAAGGCCGCGGCGGCGTTCGATGACGAGCGACGGATTGAGGTTGCCAATTTTTGCGGTCTTGTCAACATATTTGTGGTTGATAGCCCAGTTGTATCTGTAGTAAAGATCGAGCAAATCGAGAATTTCTTCGGTGTCGCGAAGTTCACACTTTTCAATAAAGTCGTCTAATGTCTTGCAATCGTCGAAGAAGAAGTTGACAGCCGCGCTGCAATCGCACATCTGACCACCGTTTGAGATGTCGTCAACCAAGCCCAAAGCCCATGCGAGAGACCAGTATGCTTCATAAGCCCAGTCCATATCGAAAAGATCCTGTTTGGTGTAGGTTCCATCCATGATTCTTCTTTCTTTTTCGTTGAGTTCGTCAGAAAGGCCTAACTTTTCGATGAGTGGACCAAAGAACGCAAGGCT
This sequence comes from Paludibacteraceae bacterium, assembly GCA_024401615.1. Lineage (GTDB taxonomy): Bacteria > Bacteroidota > Bacteroidia > Bacteroidales > Paludibacteraceae > Physcocola. Next base: position 8,095 of record JAKSKS010000037.1, on the reverse strand, counting down.
CTCCTTATAGTTGTTGTTGATGTCGCATGAAACCTGAATAACAAGCAAACTTGCTAAAGCACGACGGCAGATAACTTCTTTGTCTTTCAAGGTTACCTCGTCGTCGCTCCATTTGGTTTTGATGTTAGTTGGAACTGTAATGCCACATTCTGCAAGGAAGTTGTTGTTCATATCCTCGCGAGCTTTCAAAAACTCTTCAATGCTGTCATATACTTCTCCTTCTTCGTCGTCTTCCTCGTCGTTTTCTAATTCAGGGAAATTAGACTTTACTTGTGCAACAACTCCTTTGTACATATTTTCATCGAAAGCCAGGTCGTGGAGCTGACCCTTCTGAACACCGAAAAAGAAGTCTTCTTTAGGGGTGCTCAATTTGAACATAGCTTCCAACTCATTGTCTTCTTTTGCAAACAAATAGCCGTAAGAAACTTCTGAATTTTCAGCATCAGATTTTTCAATTTTACCATTACCAAGCAGATAGTTGATAGCTGTGCTTGTGATGTTATTTTTCAAATTGGTGTTGTTGATTAGATTTGTTTTCATTTTTATTTATTAAAAAAAATATAGTTAAATCTTTTTGCAAATGTAATGCTTTTTTTTGTTTTGCAAATCTTTTGCAGATATAATAATAGACTTGATTAATGAATTTCTATTGGGGCGATGGCTGAAGCAGTCGCTGCATTGAAAATTGTTCTTCTATGTCATAACTACATTGGATTCTCGATTTTGTTTTGTTGTTTTTGATACAGCAAAATTAAGGGGTTAGAATATGCGCGTAAAGAGCAAATGTGCGCCAAAAGTGGGCAGTTCTGCACGTTTTTACTCGTTGAACTATAAAAATGCAGAGATTGAATCTGGAATGCTATTTTTTTTAGCGTTAAAGCAAAAAAGCGTCTTGGCGAGTCCGCTTATTCGCTATTCATTATTAAATTAGTATAATAAAAATTTGTAGACTTATGAATTGGTTAAGTGTATTTTCAGTTTTTATGGTGCTTTTTGCGGTTATCGACACTATGGGCGCATTGCCAGTGCTTGTTGATTTGCAGAAAAGCGGTAAGAAGATAAATGCGGTAAAGACGGTGGCAATAGCTTCCACCATCTTATTCGTTTTTATGTTTGCTGGTGAGTTTATCCTCAATTTGTTTAATGTAGATTTCTCATCTTTTGCAGTGGCAGGTTCCATCGTTCTGCTGTTCTTGTCATTGGAGATGATACTGGAGACCGATTTCTTTAAAGGCCGTTCTTCTGACGACGCCACCGTTATACCTATTGCCTTCCCGCTGATTGCCGGTCCGGGCTGTATTACCACATTGATTTCGTTGCAGGCGGAGTTTCCTAAGTCGGTTATTGCAGTTGCCTTGCTTTTGAATTTGGTGGTTGTCTTCTTTGTGTTAAAATTCTCTGTGAAGATTGAACAGTTGATGGGGGAAACCATCAATTATATTTTAAAGAAGTTTTTCGGCATCATTCTGTTGGCAATGGCAGTCAGAATGTTTGCGTCAAATATCAGTGCGCTGTTGAGCATGAACTGAAGTTTTGTGCAAGAAAATGTTTGCTGATGTTGAGTAGGTATTCTTTAGAAACCAGTCGCCCGAAAATGACGCCTTTATCACTATTTCCGAAGAGTTCTTAAATACCTCTAATTTTGTCTTGCATATATCGTTTCAATAAGAAAGCACAGAAATAGGGGAAAGTGTAAAACTTGCCATTATATCCGATGTTTTTTCGGCAAAGTTTGATGCCGTATTTGATTTCTGGGTACTTTTCGCTTTCTATCAACTTGGTTAAGGATGCGGTCGCATTATCATTAGCTTTCACTTCTACTGGCACTAGCGAATCGGAATCACGTATAAAGAAATCCATTTCAATAGTCGCTTTTTCGTTCTTGTAATAGAACAACTGATAGCCTGACATCACAAGACAATCGGCCACCACATTTTCGTAAATTGCTCCTTTATAGGTATTGAAGTTCCGATTCTCCCGAAGATCAATTTGCGCCTCGTCATCAAGTGTGGCGATAATCAACCCCGGGTCGTGAAAATACAGTTTGAATTCATTAGGTTTGTAATTACCCTTCAAAGGCAACTCTAAGACTTCGAGGTTGTAGCAAATATTCACTATTCCAGCGTCATTGAGCCAATCGACAGTTCCTACATATTCACGAGAACGGGCTCCTTTCGCCACTTTAGATATTTGAAACTTCTTGTTCTCCTTTCCCAGAAAAACGGGAATATGGTTATAGATGTTTTTAATCTTACCTTTATCGAGACCAACGGCATATTTTGTTATATCTTCTTCATAATCGCGTATAAGCGACTTCTGCATATCAAGTACGCCAGAAAAGTGATTTTTCAAATAACTGTTTACGACTGCTGGCATTCCACCTACAACCATATAGTCGGCAAAGGCAGATAGCATTACATCCATTTCTGTTGAGGTGTAAGGCTCCAGACTCTTCATTTTATTATAGATGTGGTCAATTTGTGCTTCACTATAGCCTTTTGCCCATAGAAATTCCTCAAAATCGAGCGAACGCATCTCATATTCATCCTTGAATCCCACACTATTTGAATCAATCTCCTGATAGTTGAGCCCCATAAGCGAACCCGAACAAACAACATCAAAACGGCCATCTTCTTTGAAAAACTTTAGACTCGTGGCACAATTCGGGCAAGCCTGTAGTTCGTCAAACAATATCAGCGTGTCGCCTTCTATAAATTTGATTTTAGGGTCAATAAATGAAATCTCTGAAATTATACTGTCTACAGATAAACTCTTGTCGAATATTCGTTTGAACTGAGGATTGGTCACAAAATTTATTTCAACAAAAACACTGTAATTTTGCGCAAAATTTCGAATTGAAGAAGTTTTCCCAATCTGTCTTGCACCTTTCACTATTAAGGGATTTCTCTGTGGATTCTTTTTCCAAGAATATAGGAAAAGGTCAATTTTTCTCTTAAGTTCGTAACCCATAGATAAATATGATTTATAAATCACAAAATTCCAATAGAAATTTGCCAAATAATCACAAAATTCCAATCAAAATTAGTCGAGTAATCACAAAATTCCAATAAAAATTGGTCAAATAATCACAAAATTCCCTAATCTTCTCTCGTTTTCTTCCGTTTTTTATTGGCTTTTTGTGGGATGCGTATGATATTTTCTTTTTATGGTCGTATGTGCAATGTTTTGGCATAACAGACTGCTTAATTTGCGTTAGATGTGCTTCTTAATGAAAAACAAGATAGTGTTAAAGATTTTTAGAACAGAAATTTACCGCAAAAGTGTTTTTGTTTTATGTACATTTGTGGTGCTTACTTTTACATTGAAATAAATACAGAACATGAATTGGTCAGAGGTTGAAAATTGGTATAAACAGCGTAAAACAAAATTCTTTAACAATGTCTTTAGAGAACAATCGTTTTCTATAGAGAAGTTCGTTTATTTGATCTATTCCCATTTTTGGAAGGATAAGTTGATGTCGGCAAAGGCTGCCGCTTTAACATTCTACACGCTCACTTCAATTGTGCCCGCTTTTTCTTTGTTTATTGCTATCATAAAAGGATTCAACATACAAGACGATTTGAAGAATTTGGTGGTGCATATAATTCCTGCGGTGACAGAAGAAGGCGTGGATGATTTTATGCTGATAACCGAGCAATATATAAATAATACCTCCTTCATTCTCATAAATGTGGTTTTAGCATTGTGGGGTTGTTACAAACTGAAAAACTGTGTGGAAGCGTTTTGTAACAATATGTGGCAAACTGAGGATAAAATAGAACTTTTAGGGCAACTAAAAGATTTGTCTGTCGATATCATATTTATTGTGTTTTCGTTTCTTGTTCTTTGCCCAATCATTCACTATGTGAAGAACGACTTGGCTATTTATTCTATTGGATTCCTGTTCGTTTTTCTGCTGTTGTATCTTGGCAATTTATACATACCGCATAAGGATGTGGAAAAGAAAAATGCCCTATTAGGCGCTTTTATATCGTTTACGCTGATTGTCGTTTTCAATATTGGCTTTAAGTTGTTGTGGGACTATATGATTGGTTCGTACACGAGAACATACGGTCTGTTTGCCTCGCTCTTTATTATATTAGTTTGGCTTAATTTTATATGGCTATTCTTCCTGATTGGTGTGTCTTCGGCTTGCATTATGCAAAAACACTATACACTTTATTTGCAAGAACAGAGTAAACATATCTCCACTCTTTATAAATTATATTTGACAGTACTGACTGCCGCTTATTTCATACAACGGAAAGAGCAGAATCCGGTTAATGGCAAATGCTATGTAAATGCAGATTGTTACACTAACGATATGAAAATACCTTTTGCGCTTTCCGAGCAAATTATTAAAGAACTAACCGAATTGAATTTGATAAGGTGGGAGAGTGGAACTGGTTCTTGGGAAGTCTATCAGAAGGATAATAGTAAACCGATTGTTACTGTAGGTGATCTTATAGAAAAACTACTAATAAGAGGTCGCTATGATATGAAATATGATTACACTGCTATTCAGCAAGGAGAAATTTGGCATTCTATCACTAATAACATTCTTTATGCAACAACCTCTATGGACAACATAAAACTTTCTGAGATAGATCTTGATGTGAGAGTTTATGGCAAAAAAGAGAGCGAACCATGTACAATAGAGGCTATTTCCAAAAGTTTTTCTTCATTCTTGAAAGAGAAGGAGGAGCATTTAGAAGAGGAGAGAAGGCAAATAGCAGAAATGAAACTTCGATTAGAAAAACAACATGAACAACTTGAAAACAAAGAAACTACAGAGAAAAAGGTTCCTTTCTTGGAGAAGGCGAAGAAATCTTTTTTGGGGTTGTTCGGGATGTGATATTTCGGTAATTGTGTAGTTGGCCAGTGTTCTCTCAACCATTGTCTGTAAAGTTCTACGCACTCGGCAACAGGGAAAGCTGGTAAGTGCGCGAATTACTCCGTCACCACCCAGTTGCTGGGTTGGCTTTCTTTTCTGTATTTGTTGAAACTGGTAACCACAATTTTAGTGCCTGCGGGCAGTTGGTCGCAATAGTCGGGCAGATAGATGTTGCCGTTCTTATTGGCGGTTATGGTGAGTATGTGTTCGGGTAGCAGTTGGCTGTTACCTTCATCGGTTAGCGCATACACCACATAGTAGCGCACCTCGTTCCCATCTCTTCCCATTACGGGCTCCCAACGAAGGTAGTTGCCTTCGATGCGAAGGTCGGTTGGCGCTTCCGACGCTGTGCCTATATAGTTGCCCGCTGCTGGTGGTAGTGCGGGGTAGCGGTAGTAGGCGCGTAGGGAATCGAGCAAACCTTGCGCGTTGCGGATAACGTATTTGTTGCTGTAAAAGAATGAACCTAAATCGTTTCCTTTGGCGTAGTTTACGCGTGCTTGTCGGATGAGTTCGTTAGGCTTTTTCCATATTTCTTGTTCGTAAACCTCTAATCCTGATGCGTACTGGCCGATGTAGAGGTTGCACGAATTGCCCTTGCCCAGGTTCTTACATTCATTAGCCCACCAGTCGTAGAGTTTGACGTAGTCGGAAGTCCTGTGGCCAATATTCCAATACAATTGCGGTGCCACATAGTCAATCCATCCGTTTTTCATCCACTTGGTAACGTCGGCGTATAACTCGTTAACGTTAGTGTTGTTGTTGCCAAAAGGGGCTATTCCGAATTGAACCCATGGTCTTGCCGCTTTGATGGTATGTTGCAATTGCTCAATAACCTGGTCGACATTGTTTCTGCGCCAGTCTTCCTTCTTCTTGAAACCGCCGCCCAAAGCGTTGTAAGCCGCATCGTCGGGAAACTCTTGCCCTTTTTCTTTATAAGGGTAGAAATAGTCGTCGAAGTGGATGGCGTCGAGGTCGTAGCGTAACACAATGTCCATAACAATCATGGTCAGGTAGTCGCGCACATCTTGGAAGGCGGGGTTGAAGTATAGCTTGCCTCCATACCAGGCAAAAAGTTCAGGCCGTTGGAAGTAGAGGTGGTTGGGTGTGAGTTGGGTGGTGTCGCCGCCATTTATCACACGGTAGGGATTCATCCATACGTGCACTTCCATGCAGCGTTTGTGCGCCTCTTCTATGATGAACGCCAACGGATCGTATTCGGGTGCGGGTGCTTTGCCTTGTGTGCCTGTCAAGTAAATAGACCAGGGTTCGAGTGCCGATTTGTAGAAAGCGTCGGCAGTTGGGCGGACTTGAAAGGCCACCGTATTGAAATTGCATGCGTGAAGGGAGTCGAGTATGGCTACTAACTCTCTTTTTTGTTGCTCTGGCAGTGCATATTTGTTAGGCCAGTCGATGTTGGCTACTGTGGCTATCCACACACCACGCATTTCTGTTTTTCGGGGACGAATTTCGGCTTGCGCTTCAGTGCAAAATGCAAATAATAGGGAGAGTAATGTAGCGAAAAGGTAGGAGCGTATGCCAGAACGGTTCATATCTTGAAATAGGAATAAAGGAGGAAAACTATTGGTGGTTTTCGACCTCGATGAGATACCATTTGCGGTTGATGCAAATGAAGTTGTATATCTGCTTGATTTTGTTTTCGTTGTAGATGTAGATGCGTCGGTTGTTAGCCTCGCTCACATTCTTTAAAACGGCTATTTGCGGACAAATAGTGTTGAAGTTGAGGTAGTTCCACTCGCGCGGCATAAGCAACTTGCTGCTACCTTCCTTGCCATTCTTAAACGAACGGATGGGGAAAGGGAAGATGGTGCGCTTCATCTGCAAGTCGTGGTTGCGGGTGTACTCGCTTAGGAATGCAATGAACTCGTAATCTTCGTTAGTGTTGGAAGTGGCTTTGCTCAAAAGGTATGACTTGCCGTTTGCGCTGAAGTTGTAGGTGCGGCAGTCTTTGTTGACCAAGTCGACCATAGATGCCTTCTGCTCGCCTTTCAACAGGCTTGGCGTGTTGATGGAGTCGGCACACAGCATGGCTATTGTTGAGGTGTTTGCCCAACGGATGTAGTTGCCTTTGTGTCCGGCCTTCTTACCGTCGATAGTCAGAGATGGAGTGGATAATTTGCCTTGTGCCTCGGGTTTGTCAAGGAAGTGGAGCAGAAAATCGGCAAACCCCTCAGCATTCGCTGTCGAGCAACAGTAAGTTGCTAACAGAGCAAGTATGGTTATATGTTTGCCAATATTCTTCATTCCTACCTATGATTAACTACTAATTGCAAAAATACAAAACCTAGACCAAAGCGTAAAAAACTGCATTGTTTTTTTTGTGAATTGTTGTTTTGTGTTCATTTTTTCGTCTTCTGCGCTCTTTCTCTGCTGTTTGTCTGCCTTAACTCCCTCTATCTTCTGGCTTTTTCGTACCTTTGGGAAAAATATACAATTTTAACAGAAATGCAACCCGAAACATACACACCAGCAGCCTTACAAAGCATCCGCCAACACATTACGGAACATATGGGTGAGGCCGAATACTATATGCAGATGAGTCTGGATAACGGGTTGTTGGTTGAAATTGACGTGGTACGGCCAACACACTACCGAAACTTCTATACTTTGGTTACTGTGGGGCTTGGTGCCTATTTGAATCCCGAAATTGCTGTTGAAGGCGGTTTGGGACGCTGTGAGTTGACGTTCTATCTGCCAGCGAACTGGCAAACCGATTGCGATGATTGGAACAAAGAGACCCGACAATGGCCCATCGACTTGATGAAGGATTTCATAGAACGCGCAGTGTCGGAGGGTATACATTTGGGTTCCGTTATTGACAACGGCGACCCCTTTGGCCCTAACACACAGCAGTGTGCCGCAACACTAATTGAACAAGTGGAAGATGATATGCGCGTGTGCGCTACCGAGGGCGGTGTGAAAGTTGAGTTCCTCTCTATTTTTTCGATTTACCGTGAAGAGTGCGAGTATATGCTGGCTAAAGGCCAGGAAGACTTGATGCAAGTGGTGGAAGATGATTTGGAAATCATTCAGGTGGCACCGCTCTGCATTTCCCGTAAAAATGTGTTAGGACCTAACAACAACACTTACTGGTTGTCGCACGACACCCAAATATTGCGCGACTGGGCTGACGGCCCCTACTCCTATGCCAGCGACAGTATTATGGTCGACGGGAACCCT
>JAKSKS010000036.1 GCA_024401615.1 Paludibacteraceae bacterium | reverse complement strand
GGCGATAGCCGGTCACGCACCGATAGGCAGTCCACTTCACAGCGGTCTGCCTATTTTCTTTTATGAGATCTGCATTTTAATGGTTTATAATTGGATATATTTGTCCGCTATTTATATTTTCCATACATTTGCATAGTTTCCAATATAAGGATAATATGGTGGAATTTTGGAAAATATCGCATTATGTCAAACATGTTGTTGGACTTGAATTTGAAGTGAAAGACGGAAATTTCAAGCCATATGGTATGACATCTGGGAATATGATGACTTTCACATTCTCACTTTTACTAATAGAAGGGAGAGAATTCCTTATGCTTCTGCCTAAAGATGATTTAGGACTTACAGGAGGGGTGTATGCCAAAAAAGTGACAGATATAGAAAAACTTACAGGAAAAACAGTCGTGCTGGTTCTTGACAGTATAACGTCAGAGACACGGAGGGCGCTGATAGCAAAGCGAGTTAATTTTATAGTTCCTGATAAGCAGCTTTATCTGCCTTCTCTTATGATGTGCTTTACTGAACGTGGCATTGACTCAAAAAAGAGACAAAAAGACCAATTTGCACCAGCCACGCAGGTAATTCTGTTTTATCACATCTTACGTCACAGTCTTGATGGTATGAGACTGAAGGACATAGCCGATGCGGTGGGGTATAGCCCAAAAGCAGTAGGGACTGCCATTGCACAGATTCAAAATGTTGGATTATGCGCAGTTGAACAGGCTGATGGACGGACAAAAGTCGTACACTTCTCTCAAAACAGATTGGAATTATGGCGATTGTCGCAATCATACCTCATATCGCCTATTTCAAATGTGTATTATATGGATACTCCTGAAATAATGGGGAAAACTCCAAGATTCTTTACATACGAGTGGGCATTGTCTTTATGTACCAAACTTGCATCGCCAACAAACGAATCATACGCTGTTGACCGAAATGATATGGCGATTGATGAATTGATAAAGAAAGGGTTGCTGCACAAGGAGGAAGGTCTGATAAGGCTTGAAGTATGGAAGTATCCTCCATATGTATTATCTGATAATAGCAATGTTGATCCACTGTCGTTGTGGATGTGTCTACGTGAAGAGGATGATGAACGTGTGAACGGAGAATTGGAACGATTAATTGAAAATAAACTAACGAAATTGAATGGAGAATACAGAGAAGATTCGTGAATATCTTGGAGAGTTCAAATCAAGTTATGTCATCATTGGGGGAACAGCCACCAATTTGAACCTTGAATTGCATGGGGAACGTGGCAGGAGCACCAAAGATATCGATATGATTGTTGTGTGTGAGGCTGTCAACCGAGAGTATTTGCAAAGTTTCTGGAAGTTCATCAAACTTTAGCCGTTCCCATACCAATAGGCACCCTGCTTCCTTGCAGAGTGCCTATCTTCGTTTTGAAGTATTATGAAAAATATCGCCTCCATCAGTCCGCTTATCCTACAATTACTCGTCACGTTCAATTTGAACGGGTAGGGTGGTCTGTTAAATGAGGCTGAAAAAGCCATTTAGTGTAACCAAATTTATCTGTTTACTCACAAATCGCCGAAAAAAAGAAAAAATGCATTTTTAAATAAGTTATTGATATTCAATAAATGAAAACGTACAATCTATGAAAGGTGTGTACAAAGTGTGAAGTTCACAACCTGTCCGGAAGCCTTTCCTTATCTGTACGTCTTCCCCCTGATTATTGCCCTAACTTTGCATCGTCAACGGGAACAAACAACGATAACAAATCCCTGAGACGACAACTAAAAATTAAAAACATTATTCAATAACAAATTAAAATTTAAAGATTATGGCAACTAAGGCAAACATCAAAAAGTTCATTATTTCACTCTTTACAATCGGTATGGCAATCTGCGGTTCTGCACAGAGCGTAAGTGAAAACATTGGCGGACACGATTGTGTGGACCTTGGTTTGCCAAGTGGCAGAAAGTGGGCTACCTGCAACATTGGTGCAAACAAACCAACTGAATACGGAAAACATTTCGCTTGGGGCGAAACCAAACAGAAAATTAATTACACCTGGGTTACCTACAAATGGTGCGAAAACAAGAAGGTTGACGATCTTGGTTTCCCTCAGGATTTCACCAAATATGTATTAAAGAACAAGTCTGGCAAGGTCGACAACAAAACCGTACTTGAGGCTGCTGATGACGCCGCTACTGCAAACTGGGGAAGCGCATGGCGTATGCCAACTATCGAGGAAATGAAGGAATTGGTTGAGAACTGCACTTGGGAATGGACAACCAACTACAACGGCACTGGCATTGCAGGCCAGATCGGCACTTCTAAGTTGAACGGCAACACTATCTTCTTGCCTGCTGCTGGTTACCGTTACGATTCTGCAAGCCTTGGTGGTGGCTACTGGTCTTCTTCTCTTAACTTGGATTACTCTGACTACTCTCTCGCCCTCGACTTCCACGAGACTGATGTTGAATGGCACGACGACCGCCGCTCATACAGCCGCAGCGTTAGAGCAGTATTGAACTAATAACCGAACAAAAACGGCACTGATTTAGCCCACACATAAAGTGTGGGCTTTTTTACGCGAAAGGGGATGCATCGCACCGATGCATCCCCTTTATAACTTTTTGAGTTGCGATTTTATTCCCCTGGATACTTAATGCCCCATTCTTTGCGGAGGGCATCCATCATTTCCATCATACGCAGCGTTTCGCTATGTGGCATAAACGGAGTTTCTATCTTCCCTGCGCGGATAGCCTCAATTGCTGCGGTTACTTGGTATTCATAGCCAGATATCTGTTTGGGTGCGTCGTATTCGGCAACAATCTTAAAGTCCTTGTCCTCGATGGTGAGGTGCTGTGGATTGTTGATGTTGTCGACAATAATACAACCACCATCGCCCGAAATAACACCCATACGGTCGGTATGTGCCAACATGCTGGTGTTGAGGGTGGCCATCTTGCCATCGGCAAAGATTTGTGTGATGCAGGCCTGTGCGTCAACGCCAGTGTCTAACTTGGTGCAGGTGCTGATGGTTTTCTCTATCTTGTCACCAAAAATCATAGCGGCAAAGTTCAGCGGGTAGATGCCCACGTCAAGCAGCGCGCCGCCAGCCAGTTCTGGCTTCATCAAGCGCTCTTTGCCCACCATTGGGTAGCCAAGGTTGGCGGTAATCATTGTCGGATTGCCAATGGCTCCATTCTTTACCAAATCGATTAACTGTAAAGAAATAGGCATATAGCGTGTCCAGATAGCCTCGGCTACAAAGACATTCTTTTCTTTCGATTTTGCCAACACCTCTGCTGCCTGTTTGGCGTTCATGGTAAAGGCTTTCTCGCATAAAACGGGTTTCCCTTTTTCAATGCACATAAGGGCGTGCTGGCAGTGGTGTGAGTGTGGAGTGGCAATGTAGACCATATCCACCTCTTTATCGTCTACGAGCTCTTCATACGAGCCGTAAGCCTTCTTTATTCCCCATTCGTTAGCAAAGGCTTGTGCCTTGTCGAGTGAGCGTGAGGCGATGGCATATGCTTCCACTCCCTCCATTTGGTTCAGTGTCATTGCCATTTTACCGGCAATCCAGCCTGCGCCAATAATTCCAATCTTAAAGTTCGTCATATGTAATGTGTAAAGCGTTAGTATTCCTTTTGGGTTAGAATTGTGCGTCTAACTTCATTGGTACGTATTTGTAGAAGTCGGTATAAGAGCACGAATCTTGCAAAAGCGAGTTGCGGAAGGCGTCGGAGCAGTAACCGTAACCCTTCAAACGGTTCTTCAATTGTACGATGTGCCACTTTTGCAGGCGGTTGGTCGCGTTATCGTAAACCTTCTCCTGTTCGGGTGTTAGTTTGCCCGAAAGTTGTCGGCGGGTGTAGATGTAGCCCATCCACGCATTCTGCTCGTTTGTCAGCGCCTTAATCTTTTTGCCGAAGCCAATCTTCTGTGTTGCCTTAATGTCTTTTATAAATCCGTTATAGACATCGTAGTAGGCAAACTGGTCGGTAAGTTTCTCGTAGAGCGTGTCGCTTGGGGTGTAGCTCTTGCGGGTGAGCAAAAAGTAAAGGTCGAGGTCGGCCTTTGTCTTGTTTGTGTTTTCGGCTTTTGCCAATCCAAGCATATCGTTAACAGGTGCGTTACCTTCGTAGAGCGCGTTCAGCAGTTTGCGTTGTGAGCGTTTTACCAGTTGCCAAGCCAGACGCTCATTCTCGAGGTATTTCTCAAGTTTCTTGCTTTCTGGCATGTTGCGAAGTTGCTTCTGGAAGAAGTACGAGATATACACGCTGTAGATGACGTCTAATTGGCGGTCTTGTCCCTCTTCGTCCATTTCAATGTCGCTGTTGTTGCTGGTGCGGAATTGCTTCACAAACTGTTCCATCTGCGGGTACTCGTTGCCGCTCTGTAGTTTCAAACGGGTTTGAGTTGCCGACAAGAATTTCCCAATTCGCCAGTCGATAAGGCTGTCGAGCACTTCTTCTTTACCAAGGGCTTTGGTTAGCATATAGGCACCCATGGTGCTGTTGCTGACTTCCCAACGGGCTTGGTCGTCGTGCTTGAAGTAAGGGAAACCAATATAGCGGTGTTGGTCCAACTGTTTGAAGATTGTCTCAAAGTCGTCGCTCCACTTTACTGTTAAAGTGTCCATTTCTTCTAACTCGTAAACCGTGTCAACCACATCTACTGCGGTAGTTGTGGTGGCTTCTGTTGGTTGGTTTTGCGAGCATGCCGCAAAGAAGCAGGTAGAAAGAATTATAATCCCGTGAATTATTCGCATTCGTTTTGTAATCTATATTACGGCAAATATACAACTAAAGTGGTAGGTTACCAATTGTTGTCCGTCTGCCAGCTATTTTAATTTCGTTTTCTAGTCTTCTTTCTTGTTCTTCAAATCGGTCTCTATGCAGAGGCGGTCTTCCACCATACGGATCATGTATTGTTGTATCTGGGCCATGATTTCCGTTTCCATCTTGCTCTGCATGTCGGGTAAAGTGCCTTTCAAGTTCGACTTTAGCATCGGGTCGGTTCGAACGTTATAGAGCGCAACTGTTTTTTCACCGTCCCATTGCAGCATGTAGTCACCTTGCAAAATCTGGAAAAGCGGATTGTTGTAGTTAACCACGTATTCGTTGTTGTTGCCGTGTGTGAGCACATCGTGACCGAAAGCCACATACGGTTTGTCGTAGTTGAGGTACGAAAGCACGCTTGGCATAATGTCGACCTGGCATGCGAGTTCGTCGCTCAAACCACGAAGACTGTCGTTGCCCGGTTGGTAGAACAAGATTGGAATGGAATAGAGTTTCTCGTCGGTGGTGTACTCAATGTGCTGCATCTGGCTCGTATGGTCGGCAGTTATCACGAACAGCGTATTCTTGAACCAAGGCATTTTACTTGCCTTTTGGAAGAAGCGGCGCACGGCGTTGTCGCTATAGGCAATGCACTTGGCCAACGGACTCAAACCCTCTGGAAATTTGCCCACGTAGCGTTCGGGCACGTTAAACGGATGGTGGCTCGATGCGGTGAAGACGGCCGTCATAAATGGTTCCTTAAAAGTTGCCATTTTGTCTGCGTAGAACTGGAGGAACTCTTCGTCCCAAATTGCCCAGTGGCCATCGAAGTCCTTGTCGTTCCCATATTCAGTCATACCATAATAGTCTTGGAACTTTGCCAGTTTCGCGAAAGCGTCAAAGCCCATAGAGCCATTTGGAGCACCGTGGAAGAAGGCTGTGTAGTAACCTTTCTTGCCGAGTTCGCTTGCAATGCTGTTAATGGTGTTGTTGCTGTATGAGGTAAGGATAAACGGTTCTTCAAACATCGGTATACTCGCCAAGGTAGAGGGCATGGCGTCGATGCTCTTTCGTCCGGTGGCGTAAGAGTTTTTATAGGTGTAGCCCACTTGGTAAAGCGAGTCGAGGAAGGGGGTGTAACCTTTGTAGGTGCCGTTGTCTAAATCTGGATTAAAGAACAACGAATACTCTTTGCTGAAGCTTTCCAAAATAAGCACCACCACATTCAGGGGTTTGAACTCTCCTTTGGGTTGTGGAGTGACAATTGGGGTGAAAACTTTTTCGAGGTCAGACTGGCTCGCAAAGTAATGCGGATTCTTATACACCTTTTTGTTGATAGTGCGAATCATGCAGAACGGGGTGTTCAGCACTACTGCGGCTTCTGTGCCTTTGTTTACGTATTGGTTGGCGTTGCTGAGCGTAATGGGACGCACGTCGCGCGTAAATCCGCCGCGAGCGCCGGCCACACACAAACCAATAACGGCTGCTGCTACCAAGGTGTGGAGGGGGTAGTAGATGGTTGGGCGGGTTGTGCTTGTCTTCTCGGAAGGACGGAAATAGCTCTTCCACAATATCCACAGCAAAAAGATGAAGAACAATACAATGTACCAGTAGTCGATAAATCCGTTCGCCATTATGCCGCCCATGTTGCTCTCGTTCTTAAACTCGCTGAAGATAGAGAAGGTGGTTCGGCGGTTGGTGAATGAAAAGAAGCCGGTGTCGCCCATGTTCATAAACAGGCTGAGTGCGTTGAACACCATAAACACCCATCGGCCTGCGTTCTGGTAACCCTGCTTGTTTCGGAATTTGAACGGCAAAATCATCATCAAAACCAGTACTATGTTCATGTAGATGATTGCAGTACGGTCGAATTGGATTCCACCCAGACATAAGTCCAAGAAATGACTTGCACTTACATCGGAAAAGAATTTATAGTTGACAATGAAAAAGAAAATACGGCACACCATGAATAATGCCATCATGATGAGCAGATTGACTGTCAGGGCAAAAACGGGCTGTTGTTTCAGCCATGCGTAGCACTGTTTCAGTTTTTCCATTCTTTTATTGGGTATTGGTTCGCCTACCATTGGGTAGGACAGTTTTTCTTACTCTTCAACAAGGTCACAAAGCAGGGTGGCCAGTGTGGTCTCGCGGACTTTTACGCGTACCAGGTCGCCTACTTTATAGTTGCCGCGAGGGAATACGGCCATCTTGTTCTGTTGGGTGCGGCCACAGAAGTCGTCTTTCGAACGCTTTGACACGCCTTCCACCAGCACTTCGAAGATTTTGCCGAGGTCGCGCTGGTTGCTCTCTGCCGAGAGTTGCCCTTGTAGGGCGATGATCTCGTTCAAACGGCGCACTTTAACTTCTTCTGTGATATTGTCTGGCATGTTGCGTGCGGCAAAAGTGCCAGGACGTTCGCTGTACTTGAACATGAATGCGCTGTCGAATGCGGCTTCGCGCATTAGGTCGAGGCTCATCTGGTGGTCTTCTTCTGTTTCGCCGCTAAAGCCACAGAAGATATCGGTCGAGATACCGCAGTCTGGTATGTAGTGTCGGATGGCCTTAATGCGGTCGAGGTACCATTCGCGGGTATATTTTCGGTTCATATCCTTCAGCACCTTGTTGCTGCCGCTCTGCACTGCAAGGTGTATGTGGTTGCAGATGTTCGGATAGCGGGCAATTGTCTGAAGGGTCTCGTCGGTCATGTCTTTAGGGTGAGACGAGGTGAAACGGATGCGCACAGTAGGGTAGGCTTCGGCTACGACCGACAATAGTTTTGCAAAGTTCACAGCTTCGCCACCATCTTCTGGCTGGTAGTTGTATGAGTTTACGTTTTGGCCCAAAAGGGTAATTTCCTTGTATCCCTTTGCTACCAAGTCGCCCATTTCATTCAAAATGCTGCTTACATTTCTGCTGCGCTCGCGTCCGCGGGTGTAAGGCACAATGCAGTAAGAGCAGAAGTTGTTGCAACCACGCATAATTGACACGAATCCAGAGATGTGGACGTTGCCAATTCGCACGGGAATAACGTCTTTGTAGGTCTCGGTTGTTGAAAGTTCAACATTAATGGCAGGAATACCGGCTTCGGCGCTGCTTACCAGGTTAGGCAGGTCGAGGTAACTGTCGGGGCCGGCAACAAGGTCTACCAACTTCTTGCTCAGCAGTTCCTCCTTCACGCGTTCAGCCATACAGCCCAAAAGGCCGACAATCAAACTAGGTTTATTTTTCTTTTTGAGTTGAAGCATCTGAAGGCGGCCCAACACGCGCACTTCCGCGTTGTCGCGCACCGAGCAGGTGTTTACCAAAATGGCGTCGGCATCGTCTTCATTTTCGGTCATATGGTAACCAATGGTTTCCATCACAGCAGCCACAACTTCACTATCGGCCACATTCATTTGGCAGCCGTAGGTTTCAATAAACAGTTTTTTGTTTGCAGATTTTGAGTCTGTTCCCATTTTTGTTTTTATTAAAAAGTGTATTTTGTTTTTATTGCTTGTCGCTCAAGTTAAAGAACAAGTCTTGTTTCTCGCGTTTAATGTGCGGAATGCGGAGTAGGTAAGTCGCGTAATAGATAACAATGGCTATTGGCGACGCAAGTAACAACGCAAAGAAGACGTAAAGGCTGAAGAAGAAGATGCGCGTGTCGCGTTCTTTGGCGTTCGGTCCGCCCTTTTTGCGGCAGAAGTTTGCCCATTTGCCGAACATTTTGTGCCCAATAGTCTCCACAAATACCAGGAACGAGCGGTATGGAACGCTTCCCAATTCCACCAATTCCTTTTGCAAGTTGCTAAAGTCGTTGCTTTGTAGTGCTTTAAGTATGGGCGCGCCAAATTTGCTGGCCCCACTTATATTTTCGTTGCTGACGCCTGCGCGTGGCATAACTCCGTGTGCCTCCTTCTTGTCGTAGAACAGCCAACTTACAATAGTAAACAGGCTGACAAGGTTTGGATGCTCGTCTTGCAATACAATGTAACCAGAATAGTTGGCACCCGCCGAAGCAAGTTGTTTGCGGATTTCCTTCTGCCCCATTGCCCACATGTTGCGGCAGCCGTTCAAGGTAATAACCTGGCGTTCTTTCAAGAAACTGCGAACCTTTTCGTTTTGTAAAAAGGCTTCTATAGGTTGTGATGGTGACAGATACCAACTCTGGCCTGATATGATGACAAGGTTGGCATCGTCCACGTCCGAGAAGTCGGGATCTTTAATGGGGGCTGGCATGCATAAACGTGTTTCCGGCATCTGCTGGAAGAAGTTCATATAACTCCAAGGATAAGGGAACGGTGTGACAGGTTCAATGGCCTTATACACCACTTCGCCCCCGGCTTCTTCCAAAGGTTTACAGACACTTTTGGCAATTTCAAGCGCCTGGCCTGTTTGTGTGTAGTAAAATACTGCTACTTTCATAGAGTGCAAAGTTACTTAAATTTCCATATTAATATGCGTTAAGACCATAATATAAAAGGATTCGTATGCTTTCTTTCGCATGGTTCGTTGCGATATGGTGCTCCCAAAATCCCTATTTTTTGTTAAATATGTTCAAAACTCCAGATTGAGAGACACCCTACACAAATAATGCTTAAATTTGCAGGTTTTATTTCACATACTGAATCCATATCTATATGATTGAACTGAAAATAGTTGAAAGTAAAAGCGATTTAAAGAAATTCATACATTTCCCATTTGACCTGTTCAAGGGCAACGATTTTTGGGTGCCGCCACTCAACAGTTCGGAGATGGACACGCTCGATAAAACAAAGAATCCTGCATTTGAACATTGCGAGGCTGAATACTGGTTGGCTTACAAAGATGGAAAGATAGTAGGCCGTATTGCCGGTATAATCAACCATTTGGCAAACGAAAAGTGGGGCAAGAAAGTACGTTTCGGCTGGATTGACTTTATTGACGATATTGAAGTTGCCCGCGCGTTGCTCAACCAGGTGGAGCAGTGGGGTAAGAGCAAGGGTATGGAGGCTATTACCGGCCCGCTTGGCTTCAACGATATGGACAATGAAGGTATGCTGGTTGAGGGTTTCGACAAACTGCCTACCATTGCCAACATCTATAATTACCCATATTATCCTGAATTTATGGATAAGTTGGGTTATGAACGTCAGGAAGACTGGTTGCAGTTCCGTTTCCCTGCTTCGCAGGAGGTGCCAGAGAAGATGGAACGCATCAACAAGTTGATTGCCCAGAAATACAACCTTCGAGTGCTGACTTTCAAGAATGCTAAAGAAATCTTGCCTTATGCGAAGTCGTTGTTCCATACGCTCAACCTTTCATTCGCAGGCTTGTATGGATTCTCTGAACTAACCGACAAGGAAATAGATAAAATCATTAAAGACTACTTCTCGTTTGTTAATCCACAGTTCATCTGTATGGTAGTCGACGAGAAGGACGAGGTTATTGCTTTCGGTATTTCTATGTCGACCATGTCTCGTGCCTTCCAGAAGGCGAAGGGTTCTCTCTTCCCATTCGGTTGGTTCCATATTTTGCGTGCAATGGATAAGACAGATGAGATAGACCTCTACCTCAATGGTGTTCACCCCGACTGGCAGAACCGTGGCGTTCACTCGCTCTACTATGTAGAGATGAACAAGGCTTACATCCGTGCCGGTGTGAAGTATGCAGTCAGCAATCCGCAGTTGGAAAGCAACTTGCAGGCAGTTGGTGTATGGAACCACTACGAAAAGGAACCATATTTGCGCCGCCGTTGTTATTCAAAAGCGCTTTAAATAGGTTAGCCTGTAGGTGAAAACTGCTTGTGCATTGCTCTGTTTTCACTAATTTTACGGGCAAAAAATTATGGGAACTTCCTGTTCCTGCCATTTAATTCAGAAACAAATTAAGATAATACATAAGATGACCGACAAAAAAGTAAGGGTGCGTTTCGCACCAAGCCCAACAGGCGCCCTCCACATCGGTGGTGTTCGTACCGCTCTCTACAACTACTTGTTCGCCAAGCGTCATGGTGGCGAAATCCTACTCCGTATTGAAGATACAGACTCTAACCGCTTTGTTCCAGGAGCAGAAGACTACATCATTGAGTCTTTCAAGTGGTTGGGTATTAAGTTCGACGAAGGTGTAGGCATTGGTGGCCCTCACGCTCCATACCGCCAGAGCGAACGTCGCGAAATCTATAAGAAATATGTGAACCAGTTGCTCGAGGCTGGTCATGCCTACATCGCTTTCGATACTCCAGAAGAATTGGAGGCTATGCGTGCTGCAACTCCAAACTTCCAGTACGACGCCCACACCCGTGCACAGGGTAAGAACTCGCTCACCCTTTCAAAGGAAGAGGTTGA
This sequence comes from Paludibacteraceae bacterium, assembly GCA_024401615.1. Classification (GTDB taxonomy): domain Bacteria; phylum Bacteroidota; class Bacteroidia; order Bacteroidales; family Paludibacteraceae; genus Physcocola. The sequence continues at coordinate 6,809 of JAKSKS010000036.1, read as the reverse complement.
GCAGCGTATCGCTGCGGGCGAAAAGTACGTAGTTCGTGCTAAGATTGAGCCTAACGAAGATATTGAAGTGAACGACTTGGTTCGTGGCAAGGTGGTGATCAACTCAAACATCCTCGACGACAAGGTGCTTTATAAGGCTGCCGACGAGTTGCCAACTTATCACTTGGCAAACATCGTAGACGACCACTTGATGGAAATCACCCACGTTATCCGTGGTGAGGAATGGTGGCCATCTGCTCCGCTTCACGTGTTGCTTTACCGTTATTTCGGTTGGGCTGACACTATGCCTCAGTTCGCACACCTTCCTTTGTTGCTTAAACCAGAAGGAAACGGCAAGTTGAGCAAGCGCGACGGCGACCGTCTTGGTTTCCCTGTATTCCCACTCCGTTGGGTTGATCCTAAGACTGGTGACGTTTCTACCGGTTACCGTGAAGAAGGTTACTTGCCAGAGGCTTTGGTTAACTTCTTGGCGTTGTTGGGTTGGAATCCGGGTCTCGACCGCGATATCTTCACTTTCCAGGAACTTATCGACCTCTTCTCTTTCGAACACGTCAGCAAGGCTGGTGCGCGTTTCGCTTACGAGAAGGCAAAGTGGTACAACCACGAATACCTCATCAACACGGCCGCCGAGGAAGTAACTGCGTTGTTTATGCCAATACTTGCAGAGCACACTGTACAGTGCGATGCTGAAAAGGCCAAATACATTGTCTCTTTGGTAAAGGGCCGCTTGAACTTCGCAAAAGATTTGTGGGACGAAACCTCATTCTTCTTCGAACGTCCAACTTCTTACGATGAGAAGTCTGTTAAGAAACGTTGGAAGCCAGAAAGCCCTGAAATCCTTACTAAATTGTGCGATGTCCTCGCTAACGTTAGCGACTTCAGTTCTGCCAATACCGAGGCAGTTGTTATGAAGTGGATTGAAGAGAATGGTTTCAACACTGGTACCGTAATGAACTCTTTCCGTATCACTGTTGTTGGTGCTGCTAAGGGCCCTCATATGTTCGATATCACTACCATTCTTGGTAAGGAAGAGACTATCAGCCGTGTGAAGGCTGCACTCGAAGTCATCAAATAAACATTATTTAGAGGTTTACTAAATAGAATCATGCGCTATTTATATAGTTTCGGCATTTGGTTGTATTGGTTGTTGGTGCGTGTGGCATCAATGTTCAACGAGAAGGCAAAGTTCTTTGTCGACGGCCGTTTGGGTTGGTACGACAAACTGAAGCAGCAAATCGACCCTAATGCCCGATACATTTGGTTCCATGTGGCTTCGCTCGGCGAGTTCGAGCAGGGTCGTCCTATTATGGAACGTATAAAGCAGGAGCATCCCGACTACAAGATTCTTCTTACCTTCTTTTCGCCTTCGGGCTACGAAATCCGTAAGAACTACAACGGGGCGGATATCATTTGTTACTTGCCAATGGACACTGTAAGCAATGCTTGCAAGTTCGTTGACTTGTGTAAACCGCAGATGGCCGTATTCGTCAAGTACGAGTATTGGATTAACTACTTGCACGAACTAAAGTCACGCAACATTCCTACCTATATGGTATCTGCCATATTCCTGCCAACCCAGGCTTTCTTTAAGTGGTATGGCGGTTGGTACCGTAAGGTGTTGGGCACGTTCAAACACCTGTTCGTTCAAGACGAGCAGTCGGTTAACCTTTTGGCTTCAATAGGTGTAACCAATGCCACTGCTTGTGGCGACACCCGTTTCGACCGTGTGTTGGCTATTGCCCAGAATGCGAAAGACCTTCCTATTTGTGAGGCCTTCAAGCGTGGCGAACAGCCCATCCTTATTGCCGGCAGTTCATGGCCGAAAGATGAGGACCTTTTGGCTGAATACTTCAACCAGAAGGAATACCGCATCATCATTGCCCCTCACGAAACCGACGAGGGACACGTGCAGGAAATTATGGGTAAGTTGAAGCGCAAATGTGTCCGTTACACAAAGGCCACTGCTGAAACTGCAGCCGAGGCCGATGTGCTGATTATTGACTGCATTGGTATTCTTTCCAGCATTTATAAGTATGGCGAGTTGGCTTACATTGGTGGCGGATTCGGTGTGGGTATCCACAACATTCTCGAGCCTGCCGTTTACGGTATGCCGGTTGTGTTTGGACCAAACTACCACAAGTTCCGCGAAGCCGTTGAAATGGAAAAAGCGGGTGGTGCTTTCCATATTGAAGATGGCAAACAGTTGACCATGGTGCTCGACAGCCTTATGACTCCGAACTCACCTCGTTTGGCTGAAACATCTGCTATCGCTAAACAGTTCGTTGCGGCTAACAGCGGTGCAACAGAACTCATCATGCAGCATCTTTTCAGCAAGTAAGTCTTGCAAAAACAGATAAAGCACAAGGGTGCGCTAAAAGTCTTAACCGGCTTTTGGCGCACCCTTTTTCCGTTATTCGTCTGTTGGCCCAGGAACATAATTTGCCCCATTGTTTATGTGAATTTTGTAAGTGACGTCAAAGATAAAAGGGGAACAGACTTGTTGGAGGAGGATTGTGGCGCTGTTAGAGGCCAAATTTTATGATTATTAGTATGAGTTTTTTGTTTAACTCATAGGAAACCACTACATTTGTCTATCTTAGACAAACTACATTGTGGTGTAGTTTATAGATAGTAGGGTTTGAATCATTAACAAAGTATGAAAGTAAGACGTTATATACAGAGAATGTCTCTTTGTGTGGGTGGCTTAGTGGCTATTGCACAAGGAGCCAGTGCTGTGCAGGTGCATATCAACTCGGGAAATCCGGCCTATCCGTTCCCGCAGTTTTTGGACTACACATATGGCACTAATCACAAATTGAGTAACCTTGGAACGAAGAATCCCGAAGGTGTTGTTCATGCCGAGATGGAACAAGACATTCGCGACGCTTATCAAATCCATGCGAATGAGTTTGCCTATACCGGTGAAAGTTGGGGTGGCTATAAATATATAGAAACTCCATACAAATCTGCATACGACTGTACCGAAGGTGATGGTTATGGATTGTTGGCTGCTGCCTATATGGGCGATGCGGTCACCTTCAATGGCTATTGGATGTGTACGCACGACAAACGACGCAGCCGTTCTAAGAAGTATACCGATTGTAGTGGATTAGGAGAAGACTATGCCTATGGCCCGTTCAACATTGGTGATACTGGTCCTGGCACGAATACGGCAGCCGATGGCGATGTCGATGTCGCGTTGGCTCTTTATGTGGCCTATAAACAGTGGGGAGAATTTATGAAGGATCCCGACGGTAATATTGTGGAAGACGCATGTGGCAACCCTATTTCCTATAAGCAGGAAATGATCAATGTTATTAGGGGTTTGGTGGCACTGAGTACGAGATTCCCAACCGAAACTAATAAGATGCGTGTGAATTCGGGTCTGATTGGTTTGGATGGTTATCCAAAGGGCGGTGACACTTGGAACGAACAAACGAAGTGGGCTACTGCAAATCCTACTGTTTTTGCCAATTCTGAAAAGATATTCGCATTGCCAGGCAATGACATGGTAGATGTAAAAGACGTTCCGCTTATCCCTGAATACGGTAGTGGTGATAAACAGCATATCGATTACGACGCACCTGCTTATTACCGTGAATTCTGGGAGTTGTTTGAGCAAATCCAAAAAGAGGCTGGAATTCCAGACTTCGAAATCGAACAGTTCAAACGCGGTGAGGCTTCTTCTGACTGGATGATGGGCGATATGGTATATAAAGGACCGAAGGCCATTCCTACTGCCGGATGGAGCGAAATTAGTGACGACGGATCGAAAACCGCGTACACTAACTTCAACCAGGGTGAAGACTGGCGTTGCTCTTGGCGTACAATCTGTAACTATATGTGGCATGGCAATCCGGTTAATTCATGGGATCCGAAGTCGCATCAGGCTGTTCCGGGCTCTAACACTTACGAGTACGATGCTGCAGTGCGCCTCAGTGAATTCTTAAACAATCCTATCGGTTGGGCCGATGGAGAGTGCATGACCTATGGCGACCCTAAAATTCCATATTCAGGTCCTGCTACCACTGAATGGCAGTACGACCCATTAACAGGTGCTACCACCGATCCTGCCCACTTTATGGTTATCAACTGGCAGAATGGTACGGGTACTTATGCCGCTGTTTCTGCCCAAGACTTTGACCTTTTAGGAACTTTATACCGCCAGTGTGTTATTGAATGGGATACCAAAGGTGGCGACGACTGCTATTTGGGTTCTGTAAGTAACTACATGCACGGTTGGTCTCGACAGATGGGTATGATGGTTTCAACAGGTAACTATCCTGCACCTTCTGCTATGAATCCGATGGCTAACATGAAAATTTACCGTGCCATTGAAGATTCTGTGACTTATTGTTACACAGGTGACCAAATCAAATTCTTGCTCGACTACCGTAACTATGGCTCTGTTGATGCTAAAGATGTGGTTATTGTAGAAAATGTGCCTGAAGACTGGATTTTTATTGAAGCGTCGAAGGGTGGTGTTTACGATAAAGCGAAACACACCGTTACTTGGAAAATAGGTACTGTCCCTGGTTTCAACTCTAAGGATGGTGTTGATCCTACTATGGGTCAGGTTTGGTACTCGCTAAAGGCGGGTAACGATGCTTCGGGCCGTTATTGCACTACTGCTGATATTACGTGTTCGAATGGTTTGGGTTGGACAACCAACGAATATCCAAACTATAAAACGGCAACCATGCAGCGAAACTGTGTTGACGTGGTGGCACGTTCGTTGAAGATTGAAAAGTCGGTTAACCGCCCTAAAGTGAATGCGGGTAACCAGGCTACTTTCACCATCAAGTTTGAAAACTCTTCAGAGGCTGGCTGGATTGACGGTGGCCGTCCGCGTGTGAATGTATCGTTCGCTAACGGTATGGACGGTTCTCGTTTGCAGTTGATGGCGCGTTTGTGGAACGATGCGATTGAACCATACATCAATTATGGTAACTACCGTATCTCTTATTATATGTACGATGCCGGACTTAATTGTTATGCCAATGGAGGCGATTGCCCTGTTGGATGGGGATTGAGTACCGAAATTTATGAAGGTAACAAAACCATTGGCAGTTCTGAAGGTATTGTCGTTTCTCACGAGAATATCGTGGAAGGAAAAGACGAGTTGGGTAAGTGGAACCAGCGTATGTGCATACAGTTCGCTCCGTTGTTGGTAACTACCACTATGCACGTTTCCCGCTTCTTCGGCGGTGCGTCTTGCCGAATCCATAAAGGTGGAGGTTCTCCAATGCGTGGTGTTTGGGCGCTTTACCCAAGTGACTATTCAACTGTCGATTATACCGACGACTGGTCTTGGAGTTCAAAGTACAATTCTAAAAAAGACGGCTTGTTCTATCCGGTTACCCCTTCTTGGCAAAAGTTAGATGAAAAGGGTAAGTCTATCGAAGAACCTGTGACCAAGTGGCTGACTTGTGGTTGTACAGAATCTGACCTTACTGTTCCAAACATCTTGGTTGAGGAATACGATGGTTATGTATGGCGCCGTATTTTGGGTACAGGCCCTATGGCGGGTCGTGATGTCGACAATGTGGAAATTAGAGACACTTTACCTGTTGGACTTACTTTTGGCGAATTCGTAAACGAATGTCCGCTTGCTGAATTCGACGCAACTTGGGAGGTTAAAAAGGCTGGCGATAGAGACGTCATTATTTGGAAGATTCCAAAGATGCAGGTTAAACAAAAGGGTTCAATTATTTATACTGCTACTGCAGATTTCCCTTCTGGCGCAACTTGTGAAACTGATGATGAAGATATTATTAATGCGGCGTGGATTTCTGGCGATAAGAATTCTGCTATTAATGATACTGCAAAAATCACTGTAACTTGCTCTAAAGTTCCAGACCCAATTATTCCTACCACTTTGGTAAAGACTGCAGACAAGGAAACATACAGTGTAGATGACCCTATTACATATACTATAGAATATGAGCAGACGCATGGTTGCATTGTTGAAGATGCAACTACTATGGCATCTGACTGGAAACTTAACCAGTGGTCTTTGGCTGGAGGCAAACTTACTTCTGGTAGCACCCAGACCGGTACTGCAACCTTTGACTATACTTTAGGTCAGAACCTCTATATGGAATATGTATGTAACCCTGCAACTTATGCTTCTTATCAGGTATTGTTGCGCCAGGGTTCTGCAAATCCAATCACTTTGGCTATCAAGTCACTCACCGCAAGCCAAATGACTGTTGCTTGTTATGTGGGTAGCAAAGAAGTGTATGCTCCTCAAAACATCACTTACGGAGGTGGCAATCCGTTCACTATGAGGATAGACCTTTATGATGATGTGCTCCGTCTGTGGATAAATAAGGACACATCAACTGGTCCTATTCTTTCAATTGAGGACCTTCCTATTGGAATTGGTGTGGCAGGATTCAAGAATGGTGGTATTGATGGAAGCGACAACCATGGCGCCCATGCCATCTCGAAACTACATACTCATTCCGATTATGCATATAACCTCAATATTGTAGACCGCAAGCCGGAAGAAGTTGATTTCGTTTCGGCTGATAATGGCGGTGTGCTTAAGGGTGATTCTATTGTGTGGAATTTGGTTTCTGGTAAGGATAAACCAATTCTTCCTGGCGAAAAGTTCACCGTTACATGGGATGGTACAGTATCTGCATGTAACGAGTCCATTACAAATATCGCTTATGCCCAGTTAATGGGCCATAAGGATAACGAAATCATGGCACAGGCTGTGACAGGTTGTGGCGCTGCTGCATGTCCACTCACCAAGGTAACCTTGAAGTCGGACGACAAAGTGTTCTGCGAGACGGACAGCA
>JAKSKS010000035.1 GCA_024401615.1 Paludibacteraceae bacterium | reverse complement strand
TTAACTTGTTGAACGCCAAAGTGAAAATCAACCACGTGGTTGTTGCGACTAAAATAGCGTTAGATCCGTTTTCTCGAAAGATACATCCTGCAGTTATTAATGCAAGTCCAAAAATCCACGCAGTTAGTGGACTTTTAACTTTGTTTACTTCAGAGTATTTGGAACATAAATAAGCAATGGTGACGACATAGGATAGTTTTAGAAACTCGGATGGCTGCATGTTAATGCCGCCAATAGTCGCCCAACGCGCTGCGCCATTTGTACCACCACCTGCAAGAGAAATAGCGGTAACCCAGATTAAGAGTCCTGGGAATATCAGCATGGAAATAATCTTTGCAAACCTTCTCAACTTGAATTGGTGGGTGACGAAAGCCGTCATAATACCAATACAGCAGAAAACGATGTGCTTGATTATGGCACCATTATAATCTCCTTTAAACACACCGCCATAGACCAAGTGACTTGATGCACTATACACTTCAACTACTGAAACCAGTAGAAGGCAGGCATAGATAATCCAGATTATCCTATCGCCCTTGAAGTTGTTAATCAAGAATTCTTTGACCATACAGCGTGATTGAGGCTATTAAAGATTCTTAACTTGTTCCTTGAACTGCTGTCCGCGGTCTTCGTAACTCATGAAGAGGTCGAAACTTGCGCAGCATGGAGAAAGAAGAACAGTGTCTCCCTTTTCTGCCATCTCGAAAGATTTTTCTACAGCATCCTTCATAGACTGAACATCGGCAGTTGGTTTGCCCATGCCATCGAAGAACTCGTGAAGTTTAGAATTGTCAACGCCAAGGAAAACCAAAGCGCGAACCTTTTCTTCTACAAGGCTCTTTATCTCGTTATAGTCGTTACCTTTATCTTTGCCACCCAAAATGAGGACTACAGGGGTCTTCATACACTGAAGGGCGTACCAGCAAGAGTTTACGTTGGTAGCCTTCGAGTCGTTGATGAACAATACGTTGCGGACACGTGCAACCTGTTCCAAACGGTGTTCAACACCTTGGAAGTCGCTTAATGCCTCGCGAACCTTGTCGCTGGTGATACCAGAAGCGAACGCTGTGATACCAGCCGCCATTGCATTATAGGTGTTGTGCAAACCTTTAATACTGATTTTTTCCTTTTCCATGCTCATTTGTTTGTTATTGATGTTAATAGTATAATTTTCGTTTTCGATGAAGGCTGCCAAACCTTCTTTTTTGTCGATGTTGAACGGACACATCTTAGCCTTGATGTCGCGTTTCTCAATCTCTTTGGCAACGATAGGGTCTCCATCCCAATAGATGAAGTAGTCGTTAGGAGTCATGTTCTGAACGATACGCAATTTAGAGTCGATATAGTTCTGGAACTTGTGGTCGTAACGATCAAGATGGTCTGGAGTGATGTTCATCAAGATTGCGAAATCGGCCTTGAAGTCGTACATACCGTCGAGTTGGAAACTACTCAATTCGATGATGTAGTATTTGTGAGGGTCGATAGCCACCTGACGAGCCAAACTGAAACCAACATTACCAGCCAAAGAGGCGTCGAGGCCGGCTTCGGTGAAAATGTGGTGGATTAAGGTGGTAGTGGTAGTCTTACCGTTGCTACCGGTAATGCACACCTTTACAGAGTCACCTGTATAGCGGCCTGCAAACTCAATTTCAGAGATGATGTGGGTTCCCTGTGCGCGGAGTTTGACAATGAGGGGTGCTGTTTCGGGAATACCCGGACTCTTGATGACCTCGTCGGCATTAAGAATAAGGGCTTCGGTGTGCTGCTTTTCTTCGTAAGCAATACCGTACTGCTCCAATTCTTTTTTGTATTTGTCTTTAATGGCCGACATGTCGGATACGAACACGTCGAATCCTTTTTTCTGTGCCAGAATGGCAGAGCCTACGCCGCTTTCACCGGCGCCTAACACTACAATCCTTTTCATTTTCTTGTTTATGTTTTTTTATCTTATTTTCAATGTGATAATGGTAAGTGCTGCCAAAAGAATAGATGTAATCCAAAAACGGATGGTAATCTTTGACTCGTGGTAGGCATGCTTTGACTTACCAAATATGTATGTGCACTCAGGGTCGAGTTGTGACTGTTGTGTGCGGAAATGGTCGTGGATTGGGGTGCGCTTCCAAATACGCTGTTTGAGTCCCTTTTTCTTGCCCTTTTTGAAGTAGAGCACTTGTAGGGTTACACTCAGGTTCTCAACAACCCACACGCCACAGAGGATTGGTATAAGCAACTCTTTGTGGATTGAGATTGCCGCTACTGCCACGATACCTCCAATGGTAAGGCTGCCAGTGTCGCCCATAAAGATTTGGGCCGGATAGGCATTGTACCAAAGGAACCCGATGAGCGCACCTACAAACGCGCAAATGAAGACAACCATTTCCTGACAGCCAGGAATGTACATGATGTTGAGGTAACTTGCGAATTCCATATGGCTGGAAACGTAAGCCAGTATGCCCAGCGTGACGCCCATTATGGCGGAGTTGCCGGCCGCCATGCCGTCCATACCATCGTTTAGGTTCGCACCGTTTGAAACTGCGGTAACAACAAAGATGGTAATCAACACGAATAAAATCCAACCTGCATAGTACTTGTACTCGCCGCAGAAAGATGTGATGTCGGCGTAATCGAGGTTGTTGTTCTTGAAGAAAGGAATGGTTGTTTTTGTTGACTTGATTTCCTTACTCTTCTGGTAAACAATGGTTTTCTGACCGTCCTTCTCTAACGATACGTTCTCGCAAATTTTTGCTTCAGGACTCATGTAGAGTGTGAGGCCCACAATAAGTCCGAGACCAACTTGGCCTATAATTTTAAACTTGCCGTGCAGACCTTCTTTATCTTTCTTGAAGTCTTTGATGTAGTCGTCGGCAAAGCCCAAAGCACCTAACCAAATGGTGGTGATGAGCATAAGAATCATATAAACATTGTCAAGTTTGCCCAAAAGCAGACATGGCACTAGGATGGAGAAAATGATGATGATACCACCCATAGAAGGGACACCAACCTTGTTGACGCCGAACGGATCAATAGAGGCGTCGCGTTGTGTTTCTGTTATTTTCTTACGCTTTAGGAATTTGATGAAGAATTCGCCAAAGAACATAGAAATAAGCAGAGCGATAATGATTGCCAAAAGGGCTCTGAACGAAACATAACTGAACATTCGAGCTCCCGGAAAGTTGAACTGCCCTAGATATGTGAATAAATAGTATAGCATTACTTGACTATGATATTGTTTCTTACTTGTTTGTGTTAAAAATGTCGCAAAGCACCTCATGGTCGTCGAAGTGGTGCTTTACACCTTGTACGTCTTGGTAGTTTTCGTGACCCTTGCCGGCCACAAGCACTACATCTCCCTTTTTAGCCAACATACAGGCCGTCTTGATGGCTTCCTTGCGGTCAACAATCGAGATGACGTTCTGCTTCTGTTCTTCGTCGAGTCCGGCCAACATATCGTTTATGATGTCTTGCGGGTCTTCGAAGCGTGGATTGTCGCTGGTTATGATAACCTTGTTGCTGGCATTTGCGGCTTCTTGCGCCATAATTGGTCGCTTACCTTTGTCGCGGTTGCCTCCCGCTCCACAAACGGTGATGATTTCGCCACGGCCGCGCAACACCTCTTTAATGGTGTTGAGCACGTTTACTAATGCGTCTGGAGTGTGCGCATAGTCGACAATGGCTGTAAAGCCTTTTGGCGAGCGCAACGCCTCAAAACGTCCGTTAACAGGACGGAGGCCACTCAAGTGGACAAGCACTTCGTATTCGTCTTTACCCAACATAACCGCGGCACCGTAAACGGCCATCAGGTTAGAGGCATTGAAACGTCCCACGAAAGGAACATCGACAGTGTGCTGACCAACAGTTAGCGTCATGCCTTCGAGGGTGTCGTCTAAAATTTTGGCGCGGAAATCGGCAGTCTGGCGTACCGAGTAACTGCATTTCTTTGCCTTAGTATTCTGCAACATCACTTCGCCATTCTTGTCGTCGAGGTTCGTGAGTGCGAATGCGCTTTTAGGAAGATCGTCGAAGAATCTCTTTTTTGCCTTCAAGTAGTTCTCGAAAGTCTTATGGTAGTCGAGGTGGTCGCGTGTCAAGTTGGTAAAGATACCTCCATCGAATTCCAAACCTCCAATTCTGCGTTGGTCGACAGAGTGTGAACTAACTTCCATGAACGCGTATTCGCAACCGGCAGCCACCATTTTAGCCAAAAGAGCGTTTAACTCAATTGGATCTGGAGTGGTGTGGGTGGCGGGCACTGCCTCGCCTTCGATATAGTTGACTACGGTTGAAAGCAAACCGCATTTGTGTCCGAAACTGCGGAACAACTGGTAGAGGAGGGTTGCAGTGGTGGTTTTGCCGTTAGTGCCGGTAACCCCCACCAGTTTTAACTGTTTAGACGGATTACCATTCCAGTTTGCAGCAATCTGACCTAAAGCCTCGTTGGAATTATCTACCTGAATGTAGCAGACGCTGTCGGCTAATTCGGTAGGGAGTTGTTCGCAAACGACTGCAATTGCCCCTTTTTCGATAGACGAGCCAATGTAGGCGTGTCCGTCGCTCTGGGTGCCGCTGATGGCAATGAAAAGGGCTCCTGCCTGAATTTTGCGGGAGTCGAACTGCACATCGGCAATGTCGCAGCCGGCATTGCCAATTACTTGTTTGGTGCTAACACCTACCAGTATGTCGTTTAAATTCATCATCTTTTTTAATTGTGCCTTAATGTAAGGTCTACAACCGCGCCAGGAACAATGTTGGTTCCCGCACCGACCGATTGTCTTATAACGTCTCCGTATCCGTGTAAGCGGACCCTCATACCACTGCGTTCCATCAAGTAGACTGCATCTTTAGCACCCATACCCACCACGTTGGGAACAGTGGCGCGGCTGATGCCGAAGGTAGACACACTCACTTTTTTAGCCTCTTCGGTAGAGGTTGAGTTGGCCCATTTGTTCTCTTGTGTTCCGTGCACTTGGTACGGAATGCTGAGATGGTCGAAAACGGTTTCCAACGATTCTCGGTTACCCTTCATAGCGTGTGGCAACTTAATTTTATCGTTGTTGTCCTTTCTTTCCACGATGTTGACCTCACGAGCGGAAATGCGCTCGGCAATGTCGCGGAAAGTGAGTCCTGCCGGGCTGACCATTCTTCTGCTTGGTTGGAAGACAACTACGATGCAACTATACTTCGGATTCTCTGCGGGGAAATAACCGCAGAATGAGTATTGGTGCTTTTTAGCTGCCTTTTTGTCCCAATAGTTAGTCTGTGCGGTACCGGTTTTGCCGGCGAAAGAAACCACGTCAGACTTGAAAACCTTACCAGTGCCGTCGGTCACAACACCTTCCAACATTTTGCGCACTTTCCTTAAAGTGCTCTCGCTGCAGAGGCGTGACTTAACGGTAGATGTGCTGAAACTTTTCAGCACAGTTCCGCTTTCGCTTACCGATTTCACAAAAACGGGAGTTATCATCTTTCCATCGTTCGCAATACCGTTGTAGAACGCTAAAGTGTAGATGGGCGGAATCTGCATATTATAGCCGAACGACATCCAGAGCAGAGATGCCCTGTTCCAGCCCGGCGTGCTCGGGTCCTGGAATTTTGGGGTTGCCGCACCCGGAATGATGATGTCGAGCGGTTCTTTCAGACGCATATCGTAGATGTGGTTGACAAACTTCTGGGGTTTGTTCCTGTAGTATTTGTCCACCATTTTCGCGATACCGATGTTCGACGAGTACCACATTGATTTCGCAAGCGAAATTTCGTGGTAACCACCTGTTTCGGCGAACGAACCGTCTTTGTTGTGGTCAACATTGTGGTCGGTCATCGTCCAGTCGTCCTCTTTCCAGTAGCCGCAACCGGTGTCGAAAATTTCACTGGTGTCGGCCAAACCGTCGTCGAGGGCAATCATTACCGAAGCGGTTTTAAAAGTAGAACCGGGTTCGGTCATTGCGCTCAAGGCGTGGTTCTGATCCTCGTGATAGGTGCTGTCGGCGTGTCTTTTAAGGTTTGCAATCGCTTTAATTTCACCTGTTTTTACCTCCATAAGAACAGCGCAGCCCCATTCGGCGTCCGACTGTATAAGTCGCTTTTCAAGAGCGTCTTCCGCAATATCTTGCATGTCGATGTCGAGAGTGCTCGTAATGTCCAAACCGTCGATAGGGTCAATCACATTGACACGAATCTTACGGCCGGCGCGCTTCTCTTTGACTGCAATACCCGGTCGACCAGACAATTCTTTGTTGAAAGCCATCTCCAGTCCCGAGTAACCCGTTCCCTCGGCGTAGTTGTTGCCGATTGTACGGGCTGCCAACTTGCCGAACGGATGTTCGCGGTGGATAGTCTCGTCATCCCAACTTACTCCGCTTTTGTTCCCCTTGCGAAGCAGAGGAAACTTCTTCGCTTGCTTAAATTGCGTATAGTTCAGTCGTTTGCTGTCAACCAAGAAGTATCGCTTTCCGGAGTTGTAGGCTCCACGAAGTCGCTGCTTGAACTCGTAGGGCGAAGCAGTGCCATACAGTTTTGACAGACAAATGCTGAGAGAGTCGATATACTTGTTGAAAGTATCGCGACTGAGTCCGTCGGCACGCATGTCCATATGCATGCGGTAATAGGGAATGGTGCTGGCAATAAGTTTGCCGTTACAGTCGTAGATGTTACCGCGGTTGGCTTCCACCATCAGACTGTCCTTACCTGCCTTTTGGGCCAGTTCGCGGTAAGGGCCTCCACCCCAAGTTGCAATTTTGGCAGCGGTAAAGAACACCACACCGAACAGAATGACAAGAAGGGCGTATATGACAGAATACACCTTCATTATTTCCTGTTTGTGCTGATGTCTTTGATCGTCTGACATTTTTGTTTTTTATTTTATCAAGTATGGGGGTTCGGTCGATTCCTTTAACCCCAATCCTTTTTTATTTATGGTTCTTACCACGGTCGACTGTTTACTGATTTCCATCAGTTCAGAAGAACGGGTAATAGCCTCAATTCTCACATCTTTCAACTCCTTTTGAAGGTTGTTGATTTCCTTCATGTCGTTTTCCACGTAATAGCGGATACCGACGTAAACGAACATTAACCCTACCAAAAGAAGAAGGAAACCTGCATTCTTGGTGATTAAATCCTTTTGCAGAATGTCACCCTTCATGAAGCCTTTCACATTCTTTTTCACCACGGGGTCTTTAAACTCGTTTAGGTTTCCCCAGTAGTGCTCAAGTTTTTCTTTCAGCAGTCTGCTTTTTTTTTCTTGTTTACTCATAAGTTGTATCAATTAAAGCAGTTCTGCCGCCCTTAATTTCGCGCTTCTCGACCTCGGATTGTCGGCTATTTCTTGATCGTCGGGTACAATCACCTTGTTGTTGACCAACTTGAATGGAGTGTTGCGGTTGCCAAAGAAGTCTTGCTCTACTTTCCCCTCGCAGTTGCCGCTCTTCATAAAGTTCTTTACGATGCGGTCTTCCAAAGAGTGGTAGGTTAGAACAACCAGTCGTCCGCCAGGTTTAAGCACTTGGCTGGTTTGTTCCAGCATACGCTTGAGGGCGTCCATTTCATTGTTAACCTCAATTCTCAAGGCTTGGAACACCTTGGTGATTTCCTTTTTCTGACGGTCTTGCCCGAACATTGGTTCAATGAGTCGAAGCAAATCGCCAGTTGTATTAATAGGCTCGCTTTCGCGTTTTTTCACAATTACAGAAGCCAGTTTGCGTGCATTCTTTAATTCTCCGTAAAAGAAGAAGATGTCGGCAAGTTTGGCCTCGTCGTAAGCGTTTAGAATGTCTGATGCCTTTTGGCGCGCCTTTGTGTTCATTCGCATATCGAGGTCAGCTTCGAAACGGAAGGAGAAACCTCTCGACTGTTCGTCGAAGTGGTGCGAAGAAACACCGAGGTCGGCTAAAATGCCGTCGACCTTCTTTATATTATGGTATTCAAGAAAGTTTTGGAGGTACTTGAAATTGCTGCAGCAGAAAATGAAGCGCGGGTCGTCGACCAAATTGCGTTGTGCGTCAGCGTCTTGGTCAAACGAGACTAAACGTCCTTTAGGGCCAAGTCTGCGGAGAATTTCTTTCGAGTGACCACCACCACCGAAAGTAACGTCCACATAGGTGCCGTCTGGCTTGATGTCCAGATGCTCCATACACGGGTATAGCAGTGCGGGAATGTGGTACGTTGGTTCCATAATATATTATATAGGTGTTGGTTTCAAAATTAAACGATGGTGTTTCCCATCTTTTCTTGTAATAGTTTTTCGAAGTCTTCAGGACTATAGAGGGCGTCGTCGAGACAATTAGCGCTCCAAACTTCGAAATGGTCGCTTACGCCTACGAAGCGTGCGTCGGTAGTGATGCCGAGCGTTTCGCAGTGCTCTTTTCTCAGCAAGATGCGGCCGCTGGCGTCCATTTCAACAACTTCTACCTGTGAGGTGAACTGTCGGTAGAGCATTAGGTCTTTTTTGTCCCACATATTCAGTTTAGACTTTAACTGTTGGTCCTTTTCTTCCCAAACAGACATAGGGAAGAATTCGGCACAGCGCAACACACGGTTAATGCGCATCACGAGGGAAGAGTCCTCTTCCTTCTCGAGTTGCTTCCGATATTGGGCGGGAACGAATATCCTGCCTTTGTTATCGGCTTTAACGTCTATGTTGCCTAAAAAGTTCACGTCTGAAAACTATTATACTAAATTACATCGTAAAGTTACAAACTTTTTTCTTTCGCTCCACTTTGCCCCACTAAATTATTTATCAACCGATTATTTTCTGATTATGAACAGGTTTTCAACAAGGCGTTTCCCGGCGCAAAATGCCTGTAATGCTTGTGTTTACGCAATTTGTGCGTTTGTGGGGCGTGGTGGGGGCGCGAATGTGGTGCGAAGTGGGGGCGTATTTGATGTTGATAACATCTGTTGATAACTGTGTTGATAAACGAGATCGGTTCCCAAATTTTTGAAAATTCTAATTTTTTGTGTTTCACTGCAAAAAAATACGAATAGCCGATTTTCTCTCATTCAATTTGTCTATCTTTGTAGTCCATAAATCATTTAATTGGATTATCAGTGGGCGAGAAATTTGAATTGATAGCGAAGACCTTTCAAGGCTTGGAAGAAGTGCTTGCAAAGGAGTTGGTTAAACTTGGTGCAGAAAAAATTGAAGTGCTACGTCGTGGCGTCAGTTTCTGGGGAGACCAAGAAATGATGTACAAGGCGAACCTTTGCCTTCGTACTGCAGTAAGAATCATTAAGCCTATTTACACATTTACGGCTGAAAACGCCGACGAAGTTTATGAAAAGGTA
Organism: Paludibacteraceae bacterium; assembly: GCA_024401615.1. Lineage (GTDB taxonomy): Bacteria > Bacteroidota > Bacteroidia > Bacteroidales > Paludibacteraceae > Physcocola. The sequence continues at coordinate 8,653 of JAKSKS010000035.1, read as the reverse complement.
AAAGAGTTTGGTTGGGAAGAATACCTCGACAACTCAAAGACTTTCGCTATTGACGCAGTCGTTTATTCTGAGCGATTCCGTCATTCTCAGTACCTTTCTTATAAGGTAAAGGATGCTATTGCCGATCGTTTTCGCGAACGCACTGGCCAACGCCCATCTGTTCGTTTGAACAATCCTGACTTGCGTATCAACGTCCATGTTTCAAATGTAGAGGTTACCTTGTCACTCGACAGTTCTGGTGAACCTTTGTTCAAACGTGGCTACCGCACTGGTCAGACTGAGGCTCCAATGAATGAAGTGTTGGCTGCGGGTATCTTGCTGCTTGCCGGTTGGGATGGTCAGCAGGACCTTATTGACCCAATGTGTGGTTCGGGCACCTTCTTGGTAGAGGCTGCACTTATAGCCAAGAACATTATGCCGGGTATCTACCGCGACAGCTTCGCTTTTGAAAAGTGGGCTGACTTTGATGCCGACTTGCTCCAACGCCTTTATGAAGATGATTCGCAAGAGCGCGAGTTTACCCATAAGATATATGGTTCCGATATTTTGAAACAGGCCATCGCTATAACTGACGATAATGTTAAGAGCGCTGGTGTGACTGATTGCGTTGTAACAAAGGTTAGTCCGTTCGAAGAATTGGAAATGCCTTCAAACGACGCTTTGATAGTTTCAAATCCGCCTTACGGTATTCGTTTGAAAGAGGGTGAAACCAGCACGCTTTACGAACGCTTTGGCTCAAAACTCAAGAAAGAGTGCCAAGGTTTGAGTGCTTGGATTATCACACCTCCAAATCCAGATACGACCCAGAGTCTTGGCTTGGCACCGAGCAAGCGAATCGCGCTTGACAATGGTGGCATAGCATGCGAACTCCGCCGCTACGATATGTTTGCGGGTAGAAGAGACGACTTCTTGCGTGAGAAGGCAGCAAACGCCGATGCTACTGCAACGGAAGAAGCTCCTGTTGAAGACTTGGGCTACACATTCCGCAAGTATGAATATCCAGATCCTGATGCCCGCGAAATAGAGGAGAAAGAACCTCGTCGCGATGGTGACAGAAAGCCGTTTGGTTCTCGCCGTGATGACCGTGGCCGTGGTTTCGGTCGTGGCCCTCGTGAGGAAAATCAAGATGAAACTGATGGTTACACTTTCGAGACCGAAGAAGAGCGCGCGGCATATTTGCAGTACAAGTTGCGTCATCGCCGTTTCGAAGAAAAGAAGGAGCGTGAAGCGCGTGAGGCTAAACGTGCTGCTAAAGAAGCAGAAGGCGCAGAACGTGCTCCTCGTGAAAAAGATGAGAATAAAGAACGTGGTGAACGTCGCGAAAACCGTGGCGGTTTCCGTAAGGAAGGACGTCGTGGCTTTAACTCGGAGCGTGACAAGAAGTTTGGATCTAACGAACGCCATACTGGCCAGAGTTGGCGCCGCGATGGTTACCGTCCTCGTGAAGAGCGTGGTGGCTCGCGTCCTGCTCGTCATGATTTCCGCAACGACAACCATCAACCAAAACGCACTTTCGACCGCCGCAAACAGCGTGGCGAAGGTGGTGCTGATTAAAATGAGATAAATTGCCATATATAGGGGGTGTGTTGCTTAACGCACCCTCTTGTTTTTTAGATGTTTCGTTTATTTTACGCATTGCATAAAACAAACTATTCTATGAACGTTGCAGAACAGAATGTCTTTTTCGATTTATTGCGCTATAGTCTTTGGGGCTCAAAGATAAATTATGATTTATGGCGCGGAGATTGGGAGTGGAGCGCTATTCTAAAAGCGGTATTGGCGTTGCCCGAAGATTTGCAGCCAAAAGAGGACGAGGTTGTGAGGCTGTCGAAACAGATGGGGGCGAACATGTTGCGACATGGGTCGTTGAATAAAGACCTTATTGAAATTTTCAAGGTGCTAGAGTCTAAAGGTCTCCACCCTGTGTTGCTAAAGGGACAGGGAAACGCCACCTTCTATCGGAAACCTCTGTTGCGTAAATGCGGAGATTTGGACATTTATATTGGTAAAGAAAATTTTGAAGAGGCCTCTGTGGTATTGCGTTCGTGTAACCCTAATCGCTTTAAGGAAATTTTGGATTATGAAAAACATGCTGTTTTCATATTTGGAAAAACAGATGTTGAACTGCACCGTTTTGCTGGCATCCAACACTTCCCGTTTCCCGACAAGCAATTCCAATCTATATCCAAACGAGAACTCGCCCGTCCTGACTTTGTTCAAATCGAAGGCCACGATATAGCAATCCCTCCTGCACAGTTTAACGCCTTGTTTGTCTTTAATCATCTTTGGGGGCATGTGCGCAGTTGTGGAGTAGGGTTGCGTCAATTTTGTGATTTGGCAATGGTTTTGCACCAAACGAAGGATAAAATAGATATGCAGGTGCTTGAAGATGACTTGCGAAATATGAAAATGATGGAGGAGTGGTGTTTGGTTGGTAATGCGCTAGTGCGTTATTTAGGTATGCCAGAATCTGAATATCCTTTTTATGTGCGGATGGACGACAAGAAAGTTGAAGCATTTATGCGTCTTGTCTTTTCTGATGGCAATTTTGGATGCAATAATAAGGGCGATATTGAGCGTATGGGCTATTACCATCGCAAATTCCATATACTTTTGTATGAATTAGAGCGTGGATTGAGGATGACGAGCATATCCATGCCAATGGCATTGCATAATGTGGTGTACAGAATGGCTCATGGGGTTAGGGCAATATGGGAGAAGAAATAAACTTCTCCTTTTTTTTATTTTGTCACAAACTGATAGAAAAATAAAAAACCGAAAGCGTTTGCTTCCGGTTTCTAAGTTGCGGGAACAAGACTCGAACTTGTGACCTTTGGGTTATGAGCCCAACGAGCTGCCAACTGCTCCATCCCGCATATAATCACTCGGGTTATCTCCCCGATTGCGAGTGCAAAATTATATCAAAATTCTGAATACTGCAAATTTTTGAACGAAAATTTTCAAAAAGGCTTTAAAACCACCATTATTTGCTATATTTGTTGTTGGGTAATAGGCATTGTTTGGTAGACCTATTGCTGGGCATAAAGATAATTTAGAAACATGGATAAGAAACGCATAGTTGTGCTGGGCTCAACGGGCTCAATTGGCACTCAAGCTCTTGATGTTATTGAACGCGAATCTGATAAATTTGAGTTGGTGGCTATCACGGGTTACAATAATGTAGACCTTTTGGTAGCTCAAGCAAAAAAATATCTGCCCAAAGTGGTGGTTATGGCAAACGATGCCCACTACGAAACCGTAAAAGAGGCGTTGCAAGGCTTGCCAATAGCTGTAATGGGTGGCACTGCTGCCGTTAAAACCGTTGCGGCAATGGACGGCGTTGACATGGTGCTGACCGCGCTGATTGGCTATGCGGGTTTGGAACCTACACTCGAGGCCATTAAGGCTGGCAAAACTATTGCGCTTGCCAATAAGGAGACTATGGTGGTTGCTGGAGAGTTGGTGACCAAACTTTGTAGACAGCATAATGTGTCTATTATTCCGGTAGACTCAGAACACTCTGCCATCTTCCAGTGCTTGAAGGGAGAAGAACAGAATCCGATTGAAAAGATTTTATTGACCGCTTCGGGTGGCCCTTTCCGTGGAAAGGACCGCGATTTTTTGGCTACCGCAACTCCAGAAATGGCGTTGAAACACCCTAGTTGGGATATGGGTGCCCGCATCACAATCGCTTCTGCCAATATGATGAACAAGGGTTACGAAGTGATAGAGGCCCGTTGGTTGTTTGATGTGGCTGCCGACCAAATTGAGGTGCTGGTTCACCCTCAAAGCGTGGTGCATAGTGCTGTGCAGTTCGAAGACGGCACTGTCAAGGCCCAGTTGGGTGTGCCCGATATGCGTCTTCCAATACAATACGCATTCACTTATCCCGACCGTGTGAAGTCTACTTTCCCACGACTTGATTTTGGCGCTTATTCGAATTTGACATTCGAGAAACCTGATGTGAAGGTGTTCCACAGCCTACAGTTGGCTTACGATGCCCTTGCTAAAGGTGGAAACATGGCTTGCATTATGAATGCGGCTAACGAAGTTGCTATCAGCGCGTTTTTAGAAAAGAAAATTGGTTTCCTCCGTATGGCCGAATTGGTTGAAGAAACCATGAACAAGGCAACGTTCATTCCGCAGCCTTATTGCTTAGACCAGTTTGTAGAAACCAATCGTGAGGCCCGCAGAATTGCGGAGTCGCTTGTGTAAATAGAAATATAGTTTTACTGAATGGGTACACTTACCGTTATATTGCAGTTGTTGGCCAGCCTTTCGCTGTTGGTCGTAATTCACGAATTCGGGCACTTCTTGTTCGCCAAACTTTTTAAGATAAGGGTAGAGAAGTTCCGCATGTTCTTCGACCCGTGGGTCACCCTATTCCATTTTAAACCAAAGAATTCAGATACTGACTACGGTATCGGTTGGTTGCCGCTTGGTGGTTATGTGAAAATTGCGGGTATGATAGACGAGAGCCTCGACACCGAACAGATGGCTAAACCTGCCGAACCATGGGAGTTTCGTGCCCACCCTGCGTGGCAGCGTCTTTTGGTAATGTTAGGTGGCGTGCTCTTCAACTTGCTGACCGCCTTCGTGATTTATTCGGGGTTGACTTACTCTTATGGCGACACCTATCTGCCAATAGATGCGGTGGAAGAAGGTATGCAGTTTAGCAATGTCGCAAAGAGGGCAGGATTTCAAGATGGCGATATCTTGTTGAAGGCTGATGATAAGAAACTGGTTACTTTCGACGAGGAAAACGTGCGATTGATACTTAATGCGGAAAATGTGACTGTCCGCCGAAATGGCAAAGAAGAACGTATTGTGATGCCTGGCGACTTTATGAAACAGATGCTCAAAGAGCAGAAGGGTTTTGCTTCGTACCGCATACCGTTTGTTGTAGACAGTGTGATTGCGGGTTTGCCAGCCGCAACCGCAAATATGCAGTCGGGCGACAAGGTGATCGCAATTAATGGCCAACTTATGGACCGTAACGATGTGTATGTGACTTTGCATAATAATCCAGGCAAAGACCTCAATTTGACAATTGTTCGCGCTGGTGACACTCTTACCCAAAAAATGGTGCCTACCGAAAAAGGAATGATTGGTGTGCTGGTTAGGGGCGTTGCCGATATGTACCCTCTTACAACAGTTAGTTATAGTTTGTTCGAGAGTGTGCCTGTTGGTGTGGGACGCGCTATAAAGAAGTTGACTAATTATGCGGGCGATTTGAAATTTGTGTTTACTCCTGAAGGAATTTCGAGCGTGGGAGGTTTTGGCACCATCGCGAAGTTGTATCCTGAAACGTTCAATTTCGAAGTCTTTTGGACGATGACGGCGTTCCTTTCTGTTATTCTTGCAGTGGGTAATGTGCTTCCTATTCCTGGTTTGGATGGAGGTCATATATTGTTCGTGCTATACGAAATGGTTACGCGCAGAAAACCAAGCCAAAAATTCTTGCTCCGTGCGCAGGTGGCTGGAATGATGTTCCTCTTCTTCTTGATGCTTTTTGCAAATTTGAATGACGTTTTCCGTCATTTCTTTAAATAACAACGAAAAATGATTATATCGCTCATAGTTGCTGTTGCCGACAACGGAATTATCGGCAAGGAAAATGGGTTGCCTTGGCATATTGGTGCCGATTTGAAACGTTTTAAGGCGATTACAACTGGTCATACTATTCTGATGGGTAAGAACACCTACCTCTCAATAGGCCGCCCTTTGCCCAACCGACGTAATGTGGTGTTGAGTAGCAGCCTTAAAGAAGAAGATGTGCCTGGTTGCGAAGTGATTGCAAACCTTGACGAGATAGACAAACTGGGTCTGGGAAAAGATGAAGAACTTTTCATTATAGGTGGTGCCCGCGTGTATGAACAGATGATGCCAAAGGCAGATAAACTGTATTTGACCAAGGTTCACACCCAGGCCGATGGCGACGTCTCTTTCCCTGCTATTGATTGGAGCGAATGGAAACTCACCAGCGAAACTCATGGATTTGCAGACGAGAAAAACGACTTCGACTATAGTTTCCAAGAAATAAAAACGGTTCATAACTCGGTGTGAGTTCAGATACGTTGAATTAGAGTTTTTCCCTAATTTTGCCCCGTTTTAAATAATAACAAAAGAGATGAAAACAATAAAAATGTCAGTTTTCGCACTTTCAGCCCTTTTGGCTGTTAGTTGCTCAACTACAGAAAATCACCAGCAGGCTGCAAACGCAACTGGCGAAAGTGCTAAAGAAGCAAAAATGGAAGCTGTAGAAGTACAGTTGGACTCAGTTAAGACTCCTGCTGATGCTTTGGCTCGTCTTGCAGAAGGTAACGCACGTTATGTTGCCGACAGTTGCTTGAATCCTCATCACAACAGCAAGCGTGTTGCTGCTACTGCTCCTCACCAGGCTCCATTCGCAGCGGTTGTTGCTTGTTCTGACTCACGTGTGCCAGTTGAACTTTTGTTCGACCAGGGTATCGGCGATGTCTTTGTAATTCGTACTGCAGGTAACTCTGTAAACGACGATGTTGTTATGGGTAGTGTTGACTACGCAGTTGAACACCTCGGCGTTAAGGCAGTAATCGTTCTTGGCCACGAATCTTGTGGCGGTGTTACCGGCGCAATCACTGAATCTGGTAAGGATGATGACAGCAAGGTAGACGAGTTGCTTTCTGTTATCCGTAACGACGTTAAGCAGTATGTAGGTCAGAAGGACAGCCTCGATGCTGCAATTCGTTTGAATGCGAAGACTCAGGTTGAACGCATCATGGCAAGCAAGCACGTTCAGAAAGAAGTTGCTGGAGGCAAGTTGGTTGTTAAAGCCGGCTACTACAACGTACACTCTGGTAAAGTAGATTTCTAATCTATTATACCCAAAAAGCATAACGGCCCTACCGGAAACGGTGGGGCTTTTTTATTGTAAAAAAAAGGGGGTGTGACGACTTGCTCAAAAAAGCGCGAATGTAATTGTCTTTTGTCCCCGAATGTTTATATTTGCATATAGATTCATAATTGAAACTAAAAAACAAAAACAATATAAAAATTATGGCAAATATTCCAGAATTCAAGTATGCTCCTATGTTCCAGTTGGGCAAGGATGATACTGAATATTACCTCTTGACCAAAGAGGGCGTTTCTGTAAGCGAGTTCGAAGGCAAACCAATCCTTAAGGTTACTGAAGAAGCCCTTACTAAGATGACTAATGCCGCATTCCGCGACGTTAGCTTCTTGCTCCGTCGTTCTCACAACGAACAGGTTGCTAAAATCCTTCGTGACCCAGAAGCATCAGCAAACGACAAGTATGTAGCGCTTACTTTCCTCCGCAATGCAGAAATCGCAGCTAAGGGTAAGTTGCCTCTTTGCCAAGATACAGGTACTGCCATCGTTCACGGTGAAAAGGGACAGCAGGTTTGGACCGGCTTCGAAGATGAAGAAGCTATTGCAAAAGGTGTGTACAAGACTTACACCGAAGAAAACCTCCGTTACAGCCAGAATGCTCCGCTCGATATGTACAACGAAGTTAACACCAAGTGTAACTTGCCTGCACAGATCGATATCGAAGCAACTCAGGGTATGGAATACCGCTTCCTTTGCGTAACCAAGGGTGGTGGTTCTGCCAACAAGACTTACTTGTATCAGGAAACAAAGGCACGTATCCAGAATCCTGGCACCCTCATTCCTTTCTTGGTAGAAAAGATGAAGAGCCTTGGTACTGCTGCTTGCCCTCCTTACCATATCGCAATTGTTATTGGTGGTACTTCTGCTGAAAAGAACCTTCTTACTGTTAAGTTGGCTTCTACCCACTACTACGATTCACTTCCAACCACTGGTGACGAAACTGGTCGTGCATTCCGCGATGTAGCTCTCGAAGAGCAGTTGCTTCAGGAAGCATACAAGATTGGTTTGGGTGCTCAGTTCGGTGGCAAGTATATGGCTCACGACGTTCGTGTCGTTCGTTTGCCACGTCACGGTGCATCTTGCCCTATCGGTTTGGGCGTTAGCTGCTCTGCTGACCGTAACATCAAGGCTAAGATCAACAAGGATGGTATCTGGATTGAAAAGATGGATGACAAACCATACGAACTTATTCCAGAAGAACTCCGTAACGCAGGCGAAGGCGATGCTGTTAAGATCGACTTGAACCAGCCAATGGCTGATGTTTGCAAGATTTTGACCAAGTACCCAATCGGTACCCGTTTGAGCTTGAACGGAACCATCATCGTAGGCCGTGATATCGCACATGCTAAGATTAAGGCTCGTTTGGATGCTGGTGAAGGTATGCCTCAGTACTTGAAGGATCACCCAATTTACTACGCAGGTCCTGCTAAGACTCCTGCAGGTATGGCTTGTGGCTCAATGGGCCCAACTACCGCTGGCCGTATGGACCCATACGTTTACGAGTTCCAAGACAACGGTGGTTCTATGATTATGTTGGCTAAGGGTAACCGTTCAATTGACGTTACTAACGCATGTAAAGACCACGGAGGTTTCTACCTCGGTTCAATTGGTGGTCCTGCTGCAATCTTGGCTCAGAACAACATCAAGAGCATTGAATGTGTAGAATATCCTGAATTGGGTATGGAAGCCATCTGGAAGATCCAGGTTGAAGACTTCCCTGCATTCATCCTCGTTGACGACAAGGGTAACGACTTCTTCAAGC
>JAKSKS010000034.1 GCA_024401615.1 Paludibacteraceae bacterium | reverse complement strand
CTTGAAAACCGACGTACTGAGAGGTACCGGGGGTTCGAATCCCTCTCTCTCCGCGAAAGCAAGTTGATGAAAATCGGCTTGCTTTTTTGTTTTTGTGCCTACATGTGAGTTTGGGTTTCTGCCGAAAAAAATGTAAATTTGAAGATTAGAGCAATTCAGTATTCAACGTGCAGAAAGACTTCGAAATAAACAGACCATGGGCGTGCATTCTGAAACACATTCTCGCCCCAATAGCCCTCTTCGCCCTTATGGGCGCGGGCACCTTCAGCGCAGCGGGTGCCAACATGGGCAAACTCATCAACGAACAACACAACTACGCCAAGGCCGAAAAGGAACTGGACAGCCAAAAAGACAAGATGACCACCGAAGAGGACTTCTTCGAGTTCAACTACTGGCGCTGCGTGCTCTTCTGCAAACCCGACTACAAAAACTTCAATCCGCTAAAGGCCTACAACATTGCCAACAACCTGCAACGACGACTGATTGGCATTACCGACAGCAAGAAGTTGGAACGCCTGCAAAAGGCGGGATTCACCAACGAAAGCATACGCGACATAGCCGACACCACCTGCCTGTGGGGACTGCGCAAGGCTGAAAAAGCCAACACCGTGGAGGCCTTCAACCACTACCTGCACTACTTTGAACTGGCACGACAGGAATGGAAGGACCGCGCACAAAACAAGGTGTACGAACTCGCCTTCGAACGCGCACTGAACAGCGACACCGAAGAAGGCTACGAGAACTTTGTGACCACCTACCCCTACGCCACACAGGTGCCCGACGCCAAGGCACGCATTGAAACCCTCGCCTACAAGTTCGCCAGCAAAACGAACACCCGACACGGCTACGAGATGTTCCTGAGCCGATTTCCGGAAACAACACGCAAGGCCGAGGTGCAAGACAGCATATGGCGCAAGGCCTTCCGCATGATACGCAACGCCAACAAGACCAACAACTACCTGTGGTATGCAGAGACCTACCCCGACAGTCCCTACGCGCACCTTGCCGACAGCCTGGGACAGCAACACGCCTACCGCGACCTGATTGTGCCCGGACTGTGGAGCAGTTACGTGACCTTCCTGACCCTCTTCCCCAACAACAGGGAATTCCGCAAAGCAGCAGCCGACAGCCTGCTGAAACTGAGCCTGCGCGACGGGGTGGCCAAAGGCACGCTGATGAGCCTCGAAAACGAGAACGACCCCGCAAAACGCAGCGAACTGCTGAAGAAACTCTACCCGATGATGGCGAAAGACGGCGAAAGCAGCACGCTGGACTTCTTGAAGACCAACTACCCCGAGGTGACCAAACACCCCAACTGGCAGAAAGACTGGGCGGCGGCCAAATATGCCAGCGACATCGACTTCCGCACAATCGTGCCCTATGGAGAAGACTTAGTGCGACTGGAACAATACATGCAGATGGCCAGCGACAAGGACCTCGCCATTGTGGCCCTGCAAGTGCTGATTCGCGACGCTGTGAAGGCCAAAGACTGGGACAAGGCCCTGCAAACGGCAAAGAAATACGCCCACATAATGAAGGGCAACCCCCTCTACAACGAACTGGTGGGCGTGTTGGAACGCCCGCTGAACAACACCATAACCATTAAGAACATTGCCGCCACCAACAGCGACAAGGGCAACCAGTACTACCCCATCATCAGCGCCGACGGCAAACGCCTCTACTTCTGCGGAAGAGACCGCGAGGACAACCTTGGCGGCGAGGACGTGTTCGTGACCGAACGCACCGCCAAAGGCTGGAGCAAACCCACCATATTCGCCCCACTGAGCAACAAGAACAGCAACGACGGCATTCTGGCCGTGAGCGCCGACGGCACGCAGATGCTGAAATTCGAGAACGGCGTGATGGGCCTCTGCACCAAAACCGAGGAAGGATGGCAACCGGTGGAATTCTTCCCGCCAAACATCAACCGCGGCACATGGAACAGCGACGCCACCCTCTGCAGCGACGGCAAGACCCTGCTCTTCACCAGCATAAGGCCGTCGGCGTCGGACATCAACAAGGTGGCCATCTACCACGGACACAACCACTACGAGAGCGACCTCTACGTGAGCCAGCGCGACAGTCTGGGCCAATGGAGCGAGCCTGTGAACCTGGGACCAACCATCAACACGATGTACAGCGAACGCACCCCGTTCATGCACCCCGACATGCGCACCCTCTACTTCAGCACCGACGGACGAGGCGGTCTGGGCGGCTACGACGTCTACAAGAGCGTGCGCCTGAGCGACACCTGCTGGAACTGCTGGAGCGAACCCGAAAACCTGGGCAAGGAGATTAACACTGCCGCCGACGACTGGACCTACAAAATAAGCACCGACGGAACAACCGCCTACTTCAGCCAGAAAGAGCAAGACAGCAACGAAAGCCGCATTTACAGCATAAACCTGCCTACCGAACAACGCCCCTACAAAGTGGTGACCGTGAGCGGAAAAATGGTGGACCGCGGCGGCAAAAAAGTGGCGACCAAACTGATGTGGGAAGACCTGGAAACACACAAGATTGTGGGTATGGCACAAAGCGACCCCGAAGACGGCAGCTACTTCATTGTGCTGCCCGCCGGCAAGATGTATGGCGTGTTCGTGAGCGACACCAGCGTCTACCCCGAAACCCGACATGTGGACCTACGCAAAGTGCAGGAAAGCGTGGCGGTGGAGAAAACCTTCCACGTGACCACCATCGAGGAACTGAAACAGGGCAAGGAGGTGACCATCAACAATATCTTCTTCGACTTCGGCAAGAGCGAATTGCTGAGTTACTCGTATCCGGAACTCCACCGCCTTGCACGCCTGCTGAAGAAAATGAACCTGAATGTGGAAATTGGCGGACACACCGACGATGTGGGTAGCGACGAGGTGAACGACCGACTCAGCCAAGCCCGTGCCGACGCCGTGCGCAACTTCCTGATCAGCCAAGGCTGCAATGCCAACACCATCAGCGCCAAAGGCTACGGCAAAAACAAACCTATCGCCAAAAACGATACCGAAAAAGGCCGTGCCAAAAACAGACGAGTGGAACTACGGGTGATTAGGGAATAGGTAATAGGGAAGAGGTTATAGGTTATAAATAAAAAAATAATACAAATATAATTATATATGGTTATTCAAGATAAGAGTTTGGCTTTTGCCATACGAATTGTAAACCTGTTTAAATATATGAGCGAACAGAAGAAAGAATTCGTATTGTCGAAGCAGATTCTTAAAAGCGGAACAAGCATTGGTGCGAACGCAAGAGAAGCCCAATATGCCCAATCGACAGCCGATATGGTCTCGAAATATAGTATAGCCCTTAAAGAAGCGAATGAGACCGCTTATTGGTTAATCATATATAAAGAAACAAGTTATATTTCGGTTGAAGAATACGAAAGTCTTAACAACGATTGCGAAGAATTAATAAAATTACTAACAAAAACTCTAAAAACCCTAAAAGCAAAAATAAGCAACGGGGATTAAGCAAACAGTAAAGGCCTTGATACGAATAAGAATCATAGAAGGAAACAAATATCGGATCTATACCCAATCACATATACCCTCTATTACTTATTCACTATCACCTATTCCCTATTACCTATTACTTATTACCTAAAAAATGTTTCTAAAGCACCTGACGGTTTTAAACTATAAGAACATTGGGGAGGCGGATTTGGAGCTCAGCCCCAAGATTAACTGCTTCATCGGGAACAACGGAGAGGGTAAGACCAATCTGCTGGATTCGGTGTACTTCCTCTCGTTCTGCAAAAGCCACAACAACGCATTCGACAGCCTCAACATCAGGCACGACCAAGAATACGCCATGCTGACCGGCACCTACCAGAAAAGCGAAGACAACCTTATGGAAATAACCGTGGGTATGAAACGCAAAGGACGAAAGGTGCTGAAGAAAAACAAGAAGGAATATGACCGACAGGCCGACCATATTGGCGAGATTCCTCTGGTGCTGGTCAGTCCGGCCGACCAAGTGCTGATCATCGGCGGAAGCGAGGAACGACGCAAGTTTATGGACGGCGTCATCGCACAATACGACCACCCTTACCTCAACCACCTGCTGGCCTACGGACGCGCACTGAAACAGCGCAACAGTCTGCTGAAGCAGGAATGTACCGACGACAGTCTCTTCGACGTGCTGGAACAACAGATGGACATCAGCAGCCAATACCTCTTCGACCGACGCAAGGATTTTGTGGAACGCTTTACCCCTATCTTCCAACAGTTCTACAGCTTCATCAGCGAAGATAAGGAACAGGTAAGCTTCGGCTACACCAGCCACCTGCAAGGCAGCACCCCACTGGCCGACCTGCTACGCAGCCACCGCGCTACCGACCGCCTGATAGGCTACACCACCAAAGGCTGCCACCGCGACGACCTGGAAATGCGTCTGGGCGATTATCCGCTGCGCGGCACCGCCAGCCAAGGCCAGGCAAAAACCTACCTCATTGCCCTGAAACTGGCCCAATTTGACTTTCTGAGCCACCTGAACGGCACCCTACCCATCTTGCTCTTCGACGACATCTTCGACAAACTGGATGCCGAACGCGTGGAACAACTGGTGGAACTGATGAAACAAGACCGATTCGGACAAACCTTTATTTCGGACACCGACCGCGAACACATTGCCCGCATTCTGGAACAAACCGGCAGCGAATACAAGATCTGGCATGTGGAAAGAGGGGAGATTAAGGAATAGGGAAGAGGTTATAGGTAATAGGGAAGAGGTACTAGGGACTAGGGACGAGGTAATAGGTTATAAGTAATAGGTTATAGGGAATAGGTGCTAGGGGTAGGAATAGACTATTGATTTTTACGTATAACAGATAAAAAAGAATATGAAACGGACGAATATGGAGATGGCGGGGAATGTGCTGAAACAACTGCTGGAAAGCACTTCCATCGGCTCGAGTATGAGCCAACAAGAGGCCATTGTGCTCTGGCCCAAGGTGGCTGGGGAGGCAATTGCTAAATACACCCAAAACGTAACCATCTACAACGGGACCCTGTTTGTACAACTGAAAAGCAGCATTGCCGCAGAAGCCATCCGCACCCAACAACAAGAACTCATCGACAAAATGAACAAAGAGTTAGGCGTGACTGTGGTGAAGGAAATCAGAACTAGGTAATAGGGAATAGGTTATAGGTAATAGGGAATAGGGAAGAGGGAATAGGTACTAGGTACGAGGTAATAGGGACAAGGTATGAGGGTTTGGAAATTTAGATAGGAGTTGGGGAGAAATAGAAAACTTGTGATACGGAAAAAATTAGTAAATTTGCATTTGTAAACAAAGCATTGGTGTGAAACACCCTTGTCTGTAACATATAAGAGAGATAATCGCGATGGGAATAGACGATATTGAAGAGTTGAAAGGCCTTGAGTTTAACCACAAGGTGAAAATTCAGAAACGATTTAACGACGTAGACATGCTCGGCCACGTGAACAACGCCGTGCAACTCACCTACTTCGACTATGGCAAGATAGAATACATGAACGCCGTGAAATTCAACTTTCCGGAAGAGAACGGCGACTTCATTGTCAACGTAAACGTTAACGTTGACTTCCTCGAACAGGTATTCTTTGAAGACGAACTGGAAGTGTGGACCAAGATCTTCAAGATAGGACACAAGAGTTTGAAAATGATACAAGTGCTCACCGACACCAAAAGCGGCCACATCAAGACCGTAGGACGCACGGTGATGTGCGGTTTCAACTTGAAAGAACAGCAGTCGATAGAGATACGCGACGAGTGGAAAGAAAAAGTCTATAAATACGAGCAATTCAGACCCTAACAGTTAGAAACGGCGAAAAACACACAAAAATTGTGTAAAACCGTTTTTTATGTATAGAAAATTGCTATATTTGTAAGAAAAGTAACAACAGCAATATGAAACACTATATTAAACATATAATTTCCGTGGCTGTTGTGATGTGCTTGACAATAAGTTCAATTACAGCCAATGCTGCGGGAAAAGAAGACGAGGTTCGCGAATCGAGCCTGATCGTCAACTACGACAGCGGGCGCTTGACCGTGAAAGGCGTGGAAGAGCACACACGCGTAGAAGTGTCGAATATGCTTGGAGTGAAGGTTTACACAGCAGTCACCACACAAGACAAAACCGACTTTAACATATTCTTACGCAAAGGGCTCTATATTGTACGCGTAGGTGCGGAGGTTAAACGCATTGTAGTAAAATAACTGCCATTAAGGCACACTTAACGTAAAACCACCACCTTGAGGTGGAAATTATAATTTAAACAACGACTAAAAGCAGGAAACGCAAGTTTTCTGCTTTTTTGTTGTCCTCCAGAAAAAAGGAACACTCGAGTGGAGTTTTAGAACATATTAGAAATATGTTTTAAAAATATGATAAAAAACATTGCTGAAAAACATAAAAATTTATCGTTTTTGTTTTTGGAATTTCAAAAAGTTTGTATCTTTGCAATGTGTTTTTCATGGTATTAGATTTAAGGTTAGAAGATTGGAAGTCGGGAGACTTCCTTCTTTTTTTATAGGACATTCACAACACTACATAACAAACAAAAACGGAAGGCCGGGCAGACCTTCCGTTTTTTGTTATAGCAACAAGACCGATTACTTCAACTGCTTGCCTTGGAACTCGTCAGGCAAGCGGTAACGGTCGCCCGTTTCCTTTACAATCTGGCGGTAGAACCAGTCGCTGTAACCAGGCTGTAGAATAAGTTCGGGCACACCCTCACCATTATCAATAAAGCGCCCGTTACGCTCCTTCTTCACTACTCCATCGGTATACTTCACCAAAAGGAACTGACCCAACAACTGCCAACGTTCTACAGTGGCACGCGCCTTGTTGACAGAATACTCTGTAAGGAAAGCGGCCGCATAGTCGGGCGACTTGCGGTAAAGCGATTTAGCCGCCTCTTCAATAACATCGAGGTTGTCTTCGAAGTTCTTTTCCACCTCGCTCTGCACACGCAGAATATCTTTCGACATTGGTCCGTATCGGTTGTAGGCCATATTAGACACCCAGTTGAATACCCAATAAGCCGAGTTCCACGAGAACTTGAGCATTGAGCCATTGTCCTTGCGGAAACATTCTGGCACTTCAGTCACACCGCAGTAGATAGGGCAATACACATTGAAAGTGGCATCGTCTACACCATACCAAAGCACACCGCCCACCATATTAGGCAGCCACGAGCGCATCTGCGCCACAAACGAAAATGCATTCTGTGGACCAGCGGTAGGAGTCTCGTTAAAGTAATAGACGCTATCGACCGTCCAGACACGAGGAGCGAAGCGGTTAGGCGTGCCGAAAGGTTCAGCACCGGGGTCGTTGGTAGTAGCCAGAGGAGTGCCTTCGAAATGGTCGCGCATCAAATTTTTAAGTTGGTTAATCGTCAGCTTGTTCTTAGGCTTCACCCACAAAGGAAGCGGCTTGTTAGACTTGCCTTGAATATAATCGAAGTACTGGTCCATATCGTCGGCAATCTTGTGGAAAACCGACCATACCTTGGCGTCGCAAAAACGGTGTGCCGAGAAAGAAAGCGGATCGTAAGCGTCAGAGAAGCTGAATTCGGCATTACGGCCTTTGAAATAACCCTTCTCACGAGCGAAAGAAATCACATCCTTCGAGAAACGGCAGTTAGCACGGTCGTTCAACGGGAAAGTGGTGATGCGCGAGTGGTTGGCATGCGCGCAGACGCAGTCGTCAGGCACACGGCGTGCCACCCAAACGGCCCCCTTCACATCGGGTCCCTTACCAATCAGCTCGAGAATCCAGACATTATTAGGGTCGGCAATAGAGAACGTTTCACCCTTACTGCGGTAACCATACTCGGCAACCAAGTCAGTCATCACACGTATGGCCTCTTCTGCCGTTTTAGAGCGTTGCAGGGTTATATAAATAAGGTTACCATAGTCGAGAATGCCAGTGGTGTCTAACAACTCCTCACGTCCGCCAAAAGTAGATTCGGTAATGCAGACCTGGTATTCGTTCATATTACCAAGAACGGCATACGTAACCGGCGATTCGGATATAATGCCCTGGTACTTCTTTGTTTCCCAACCGTAAATCTTACGCTTTGCATATTTCGGATTTTCGGCAGCCGGATAGTGCGTAAGTTCGCCATACTGGTAGTAAGAGTCAACCGAGTATGTGCAGAAAGTGGAACCATCGGCCGAGCACGATTTGCCCACCATTATGTTTGTACCAGCGAAAGCGTGGCCCGTAACCATAAGGGCGCCCCACAGCAGTAGTTGTTTTAATCTCATAAGACCAACTTATTGTTATAGAAAGAACAATCAATAATAAATATTAGTTTCAAGGACACCCACATTTCCACAGGCATCGCCCACCTCAACACGAAGGGTGTGCGTGCGTCCTTCCTCGAGTCCTAATTTTCGCAAGTCGCAAGAAATGCGCGAAGTTTTAGGGTCGTATTCAAACAAGACCCACTTACCGTCGATGTAGCCATTATATGTTTCAATGCCCGAAAGGTTGTCGCGAATCTTCAACTTCATCACCGGGAACTGGCGGAGTTTAAGGATGTGCTCGGTGCCAATGGTAGGCGGAGTAACATCTTTATAAACAGCCATACGGCTCAAGTATTTCGCCTCGCCGACCATATAGCCCTTTATATATTGTGCAGGTATAACGCCAGTCACCAAATTCTTCTCGTTGAGACGGGCCAAAACGTATTTCGACTTGTCGGTAAGCGTGTCGGTGTCTATTCTGACCGACACATCGAACTTGCTGTGGATAGGAACAAAATCAGTGCCAAAATCGTACACCCTCGAGAACATATTCTTTACCGTGTCTTGCTTGAAAAATAGTGGCACGTCGGTATACAGCGCGTCGGCAGGGAAATTCAAGAGAATTGAAGGACGGCTGAACGTGTTGTGTTTGCCTTGTTTAAGCAACTGGGTATAGCCAGTAGGAGCCGCCGGAAAATCGTTCTTTTCGCCACGGATAATGAAAGAGAAAGTGTCCACATTACCAAAGTCGTCTTCCACCTCAATTGAAACAGGATACGATTTATCTTCCTCGTTAATATCAATCACCGCATTGTCCACCATATGCGAATAAACAGACAAAGGGTTACCCGGTTCACGGCTAAACTTTACAAAAAACTCTTTAGAGAGGGCACGTTGTTTGAAATCGACAAGCGAGTTAACCGCACGCTTGTCGTCGAACAAGAAGTTCGCCAAATGGATTTCAGAAATCAGCGCATGGTTGAAAAACAAGCGGTATTTGCGGATGCCGTAATTGAACCAAGTGTTATTCATCTTATCGGAAGCCTTCACCGCAAGCGTTAGTTTACCCCACGCGCGCACCGTGGTACCCTCGCGGAGTGTGGTGGCTTTGCCCGCATTGGTGGCATACTTCTTTTCAGCAATACCATTCACCTCACCCTTACCCGGAACACCGTAGATTTTAACGCCGTAAATAGTCGGTTTCATATTGTCTTGCACACCGAAAAGACTGTTGTGTTTGGCAGGGTTCAGCATCAGTCCGTCAGAAGTCCTCCTGATTTCGAAATGGAGGTGTGGGCCTGCCGAACCGCCAGTATTACCTGAAATTGCGAACTGTTGGCCAGCCTTAACGGGGAAACGGTTAGCCGGAAAGTCGAGCGTAACCGCATAGGCACGCTGTTTATACTGTTCCATACGGACCACCGAATCAAGTTCACCCACAAATCCGTTCAAATGGCCGTAAAGCGATGTTGTGCCGTCAGGATGGTCAATCATAACCATTTTTCCATAGCCACCAGGTGTAATCACAACATGCGAAATGAATCCATCGGCAAATGCATATATAGGCAAATTTTCCTTACCACCAGTGCGGAAGTCCCATCCACCGTGGAAATGGTTAGGTCGGAGTTCGGCGAAAGAGCCAGCCAAAGTGTTCACTTCGGGCAAAGGAAGCGCATACTGCAATGCAGAAGCCGAAGAAGCGACCAAGCACGCAGCAGCGGAAAGTAAATTACGGACAGTTCTGAAAATCATCAATCGAAATCATAAAAAAGGATGAAACACGGCACGAAACATGTTTTAGAGCAGTTGTTCACCTCAATGTTACATTAATATACAAAATTACAGATTAGTTGGGAGAAATGCGAAAGTGCGGCACGGTTTTTGGAATTATAAAATCGAGTGGCAGCATAGCCGTCCTTTGAATGGTATTTAGTACGAATTAAAATGACGAAATAAACCATATTATTTGTATATTTGCCAGAAATAAGGCAGCAGAGTTGCCCAAACATAGAAAAGAAACAAAAAAGATAAACGCAATGAAAAAGATTTTTATGATTTTCGCCGCCCTTATTGCATTTGCAGTAAGCGCAGTTGCAGAAGAAGCAGCATCATTTGCACAGATTAAGCACGACTTCGGCACATTTTCAGAAGCAAAAGGCAAGGTAACCCACGTATTTGAATTCACCAACAACAGCAACGCTCCAGTTGTGTTGCAAGACGTGAAGGCAAGTTGCGGTTGCACTACCCCAAC
Organism: Paludibacteraceae bacterium; assembly: GCA_024401615.1. Taxonomy (GTDB): domain Bacteria; phylum Bacteroidota; class Bacteroidia; order Bacteroidales; family Paludibacteraceae; genus Physcocola. The sequence goes on along the minus strand of JAKSKS010000034.1, from coordinate 7,653 downwards.
TTGGACAAAGACTCCAGTTGGCCCAGGCGAAAAGGGACAGGTTGAAGTGACTTACAATGCAAAAGGCCGCCCAGGTGCATTCTCAAAGACCATCACCGTTACATCAAACCAGGGTGTTACCCGTTTGCAGATTGTAGGTGAAGTTCTTTTGGAAAGAGACGCCAACAAAGAAGAAGTAAAATAAATCGAGAACAAATAAAAACACAAGATAGAAATGAAAAGAACTGTATGGATGTTGGCAGCAGCACTAACTTGCGGCATTGCTAACATTGCGAACGTAAATGCAGCTGAAGATCCAGCCGCTATCAAGAAAGCAGCAACCGATTCTGCAGCACTCGCTCCACAGATTACATTTACAAAAACAAGCCACGACTTCGGCACATTCCCAGAAGAACGCGGCAAGGTTACATGTACCTTCTCATTCAAGAATACAGGTAAGAGCGACTTGGTGCTCCAGAAAGTTAGAGCAAGTTGTGGTTGTACCACTCCAAACTGGACCAAGACTCCAGTTGCTCCTGGTGACACAGGTTTCGTTACCGCAACTTATAACGCAAGCGGCCGTCCAGGTGCTTTCAACAAAACTATTACTGTAACTTCTAACGCAGACGCAAACCAGCGTTTGACCATCAAGGGTGAGGTAATTCCAAAGGTGAAGACTCCTGAAGAAGAATACCCTTCAAACATCGGCGACTTCCGTTTGAAGACAATGAACGTTTACATGCGTACCATTGAATACCCTACTTCAAAGACCGAGAAGATCCAGGTAATGAACAACAGCGACAAAGAAGCTGTAATCACCTTCGCAAACGCTCCTAAATACCTCACTTTGAAGGCAACTCCAGAAAAGTTGGCTCCTAAAGAAAAGGGTACCATCGAAGTAACATTCAACAGCGAAGCAGCAAACGACTGGGGTGAGATTCTTCCTACTTTCGACGTAGCAGTAAACGGCAATGTTGAAAAGAACAAGAAGGTAACTGTTCACGCAACCATCCGCGAGAACTTCGCAAACATGACTGCTGAAGACAAGGCAAACGCTCCTGTACTTTCAGTTGCAACTTCAAACGACCTTGGCACAATTGAAAAGGGCGCAAAGAAGAAGTTCAAACTCACCGTTACCAACAACGGTAAGAGCGAATTGCTCATCCACAAGGTAAAGACTAACAACGAGAACGCAAAGGTTGTTTCTTGGCCAACCAAGGCTATCAAGCCAGGCAAGAAGGCTGATGTTGAATTCCAGGTAACTGCAGGCAACTCAAAGCCAGGCGACTTCAACTACCGCGCAACCATCATTTGCAACGACCCTAACAACTCAACTTCAGGTGTAAGTTTGAAGGGTACTTTCAAATAATAAATAGCAGTCAATACTAACTCAATAAAAACGGACACCGCAAAACGGTGTCCGTTTTTTATATAGTATAAATTGGCACTTGATAGCTGTAAAATGTAAAAGGTCTCTCGTTTCACAACGAAAGACCTTTTTATGTGTTTATAAAAAAGTAATGTTTGAATTGAGACAAAGTTACAATATTTTTTCATACAGAGTATCTGAAAATTACCATTTTATGCCTATTTATATAAAAAATGGCAATTTTTACCCTACTTTAGCAGGCTCAGAGGCTTAATGCGCGCGCTGATTAATAAAAAAGCGGGCATAATTTAACTAAAAATAGTAACTTTGTATAAACTCATTAAGGAGAAAGAATGACAAGGATCGGCTTACTTTCAGACACGCATGCCTACTGGGACGAGCGTTACACCAAATACTTCGACGAATGCGACGAAGTTTGGCACGCAGGCGACATTGGCAACTTGGAACTGGCAGAGAAATTCGAGCATTACAAAATGTTTAGGGCCGTTTATGGGAACATCGACGGGCAAGACATCCGCCTACGATACAAGAAAGAAGCCATTTTCGAAATTGAGGATGTCAAAGTCTATATGACCCACATCGGCGGTTATCCGGGCAAATACGCACCAGGCATTCCCGCAAGAATCGATGCAGAGAAGCCCAAGTTGTTCGTGTGTGGGCATTCCCACATCCTTCGTGTGAAATACGACCAGAAACGTGACATGCTTTGCGTTAATCCAGGAGCAGCAGGCCGTTATGGAATGCAACAAGTTAGAACGCTGTTACGCTTCACAATCGACGGTGCAGAAATCCGCGATATGGAAGTTATAGAATTAGGAGAAAAATAAGCGCAGGCGCCAAAAAACGCCCTGCATAATTAAAATAGGAATTATGTTTGCAACTTTGAAAAAAATGCTGTTCAGCAACGGACAGAGCTATAAAAATTGGGTTAGCGATATAGAGAAGGAAAACTTTTTCTTCAAAAAAGAGTCAGAAAAAGAAGCCCTACACCTACTTACGGTAAACAGACTAATTGACTTTATGTTAGAGTCTGACGTAGAGAAAAACGCTTCACAAACCGCAAACGAATGGATTGACAAAGACGAGGTCCACATCAGAGAGAATAACGACTTCGACTGCACCATTGACTACTTTATGAGCCCTGTTCCAAAAGAGCCGATGAAACCCCTGCAAGATGGCGAACCCGCTTTTGCCACCGTTAGCAAATACATTGAAGAGATGGTGCCAAGCAAGTCTGAAATGAACAAAAAGATGGCTGAGTTGAAGAACCGCATCAACAATGAGTTAAAAAAGGAATTGACCCTTTGCGCCAATCAAAAAGGAGGTATAGGCTATGCAATGGACGTGCTTGGAGCTATTAACGACCAGGTTAAAGCATTCTTGCTGGAAATGCACGACGAAATAAAGATTAAAAACGAGATTAATCTGCCCAAAGAAGAACAAGACCTTCGCGACCGCTGCGCAATGCTTGCCAACGGGAACAGAGATGCAAGCACAAAGGGCACACTGTTGAAAAAGATAGTAAAAGAAGCCGAAGACATTGTAGTCTGCAAACGCGAAATTATGCGCCGCCATTACGCCATAACGTTCTTCATCTGGTTGCAGAACTTGCTCCAAGAGGCCGCATACACTGTTAGGAAAACCGGATCTCTGCTCGACTATCTGCGTCAGAGCAACAACCAGCAATTAGCAAGAATAGCCAGCAATAAGGCAGAAGGTGTGAATATTGGAGCAAAAGAGTTAGGACTCAACGACTTTATCGCCACACTTAAAGAAGAGAGTGTGCTCTCGCTAGAAGGGGAAACTATAGAAGAAGTAAAGAACCGCTTCAACAAATTTGCAGAAGAAGGTTTAGTAAAATAACACTACGCTTATGAATAAGGAACACCGCTATAACGGACTAACCGAAAGGTTCTTGAAATACGTAAGTTTCGACACCCAGAGCAATGAGGAGAGCGAAACTTGTCCATCGACCGACAAGCAATTAAAGTTAGGTGCCTATTTGGTTGAGGAACTGAAGAATATGGGTTTAACTGAGGTTGAGCAAGACCAAAACGGCTACGTTTACGCCACCCTACCCGCCAACCAACAAGGTCTTCCAACAATTGGCTTAATTGCCCATTTAGACACCAGTCCGGATGCAAGCGGAGCCAACATCAAAGCGAAAACAATCCTTTTCGACGGAGACCCCATTTTGCTCAACAAGGAGCAGAATATCTACCTCAGCCCTTCCGACTATCCGGAGATGGCAAAATATAAAGGGCAAGAACTGATTGTAACAGACGGCACCACCCTACTGGGCGCGGACGACAAAGCCGGTGTGGCGGAAATTGTAACGGCAGCCGCATATTTGCAGGAACACCCGGAAATAAAGCACGGAACGGTAAAAATAGCATTTACACCCGACGAGGAAATAGGACGAGGCAGCGACCTCTTCGATGTAGCCAAATTCGGTGCCGACTGGGCCTACACTGTCGATGGCGGAGAAATTGGCGAATTGGAATATGAGAACTTTAATGCGGCAGCGGCTACCGTTAAGTTTAGCGGCAGAAACATTCATCCCGGTTCGGCAAAAGACCGTATGATTAATGCCGCCAAACTTGCCATGGAGTTCAACGCTATGCTTCCAACCAACGAAGTGCCAGAACATACAGAGGGACGAGAAGGCTTTTTCCACCTCACCTGCATAGAGGGCGAAGTAGAGAATGCCACATTATGCTACATAATACGCGACCACGACAGCGACCGCTTCAACAAGCGCAAAGAACAGATGCAGCAAATAACAAACTATCTGCAAGAAAAGTACGGAGAGAAAACTGTCATGCTAACCATACGCGACCAATACCGCAATATGATAGAGCAGATAGCCCCCGTAATGCACATTGTTGACCGCGCTAAGCAGGCTATGCTCGATGCTGGCGTCACCCCCATAGAGCAACCCATCAGAGGCGGAACAGACGGTGCGCAATTGTCATTCAAAGGCCTACCTTGCCCGAATCTTTTCGCCGGCGGATTAAATTTCCACGGACGATTCGAATTTGTGCCAGTCCCATCGTTGCATGCGGCCGTAAGCGTACTTTTAAACATTGTTACCGCAAAATAAATCAGCAGCATATAAACAAAAAAGCGCCCGTTGTTCCTATCTGAAACAACGGGCGTTTATTTAACCTACGATCCCCACTGCAAAGTGGGAAACTGTCATGCGAAAGTCACATTGTGTTCCTCGGCCATACGGCGGAGGTTCATCAACGCATAGCGCATACGTCCTAAAGCAGTATTAATACTAACCCCCTGCTTTTCTGCTATTTCCTTAAAGGATAAGTCTTGATAAAAACGCATCAGCAGCACAGTACGCTGCGATTCAGGCAACAATTCCACCAATTGCTTTACATCTTCCAAAACCTGGTTTTCCAACATAACGTCCTCCACATTTCTGTCGTAAACAGGCAGAGTGTCAAACACAGTGTGCCCAAATTCGTCTTCGACCTCGCCAGGAACCATATTTTCCGTGTTATTGCGTCTGTACTGATCAATAACAAGATTATGAGCAATACGCATTATCCACGCCGAGAATTTGCCCATTTCGGCATATTTTCGGTTACGGATGGTAGTAATCGCCTTAATGAAAGTATCTTGGAAAATATCATTAGCCAAGTCGTGATCTTTCACGCTCAGCATGATATAGGAAAATACCTTACGCTTATATCGAGACAAAAGCACGTCGAAAGCAGCAGCATTGCCGTCGGCGTACAACTGCACCAACTGTTCGTCGGCGCATTCGTTCAACGCATTCATCATCTTTGTCTTATTTAAAAGTTCAAAGTAAGAATGTTATCTATAGGCGTAAAGATTTAATTAGTAAAAAAAGAATTGTAACAATATGAGGTATGCAAAAACTATACCTTTCAGAAACAAACGCACTGCAAAGAAACAAAAAAATGTTTAATTACAATATATATAATCCCTATAAAATATAGAAAATGCACCAACCCCTATAAAACATCAACAAGTTTGCCACTTATTCAAAAGAGACCTCACTTTTCAAAACAAATGTATAAGAGTTATCGATGTGGAAGCCGCGAAGTAAATCGGCCACAGCCATTCTCTTCTTTCCTGGCAGCAACACAGAACGGAGTTCAATGGCACCATCGGCGCAAGCCACACGAATATAAGTTTTTCCATCGGTATCGATAGCACCCGCTGTTTTTGCTGAGCAACTTGCTAGTTTGGCAGTCTCATACACCTTTACGGCCAACACCTCGCCGGCAGGAGACTTCAAATTACACCATGCGGCAGGATAAGGAGAAAGGCCACGAATAAGGTCATACACTTTCTTAGCCGGTTGGTCGAAATCGATATAACAAGTATCCTTGAAGATTTTAGGCGCAGGTCGGAGTTCGTCTTCCGACTGGTAGAGTTCCTCTTGCGGTTTAGGGGTTACAGTGCCAGCAATAATGTTATCGACCGTTTGAATCAGCAAGTCAGATCCTTTATACATCAAGGCATCGTGAATAGTCTCAGCGGTATCTGTATCAGAAATAGGGATTCTTTCTTGTTGGATGATCTTACCAGTGTCAATTTCATGTGTAAGGAAGAAGGTAGTCACACCTGTTTCCGTATCGCCATTAATGATTGCCCAGTTGATAGGGGCAGCGCCACGATATTGTGGCAACAACGAAGCGTGCAAGTTGAATGTGCCCAAACGCGGCATATTCCAAACCACCTCAGGAAGCATACGGAATGCCACCACCACCTGCAAATCGGCATTCAGGCTACGAAGTTCCGCAACGAACTCCTCATCCTTAAGTTTTACAGGCTGCAACAAGCGCAAATTATTGTCGAGCGCATATTGCTTAACCGGAGAGAACTGTATTTTGTGACCACGTCCTGCAGGTTTGTCGGGCATAGTGATAACACCCACCACATTGTAACCACCCTCCACCAAGCGGCGAAGCGGTTCAACTGCGAAATCGGGCGTACCCATGTATACTATTTTGAGGTCATTCTTATTCATAATCCAAGAAAAAATAAAGTTCTAAATCAATCACCCTTGCTAACAAGGTCATCATCGTATCCCTTCTTCAAATACTTTCGGTTATCGGCACCCCAGTGGAGTTTTTCGTGCAAAGTATCGAAGAAGTGGTGGTTATTAAGTTTAACCGTCTTAACTGTACGTGAAGACGATTTGAATATTTTACATTTAATTCGTTCGTCAAAGACATTAGGTCGTCCGTCAAGAGCGATTAAATAACGGTTGTTTCGGCTTTCCACCTGCAATTCAATAACCGAAGTGTCGGGTACAATAAGCGGGCGACTCGTCAAGCTGTGGGGAGCGACCGGAATAATTATGATACCAGGCATATTTGGCATCAGAATAGGTCCGCCAACGCTCATAGCATAAGCCGTCGAGCCTGTCGCTGTCGAAACAATCAAACCGTCGGCTTGGTAAGACGTCAAGTATGTGCCATCCACCCAAGTGTGTATGGTAATTAGCGACGCCGTATCTTGCTTTGTAATGGCAATCTCGTTCAGCGCATAAGTGAAGTCGGTATAAACCTTCTCGTCGGTGTGCAAGTGTAGCAAAGGTCTTTCGGTAAGGGTATAGTCACCTTCTACCAAGTGCTGCACCACATCGTCAATCTGTGCGCCGTCAATATCGGTCAAGCATCCTAAACGACCAGCGTTGACACCAATCATAGGAATACTGCGTCGGCCTAATTTTGCCGTACTATGAATAAACTTACCGTCACCGCCTACCGAGAAAGCGAGATCAGCCTCATAGTCTCGATAGTCAATGAGGTTTCTCTCGTTTACATATTGGTCCGCCTCATATCCGCATTCACGCAGGAACATTAAGAAGTCGCGCTCCATAAGCACCTCCACTTTGTGACGGTTAAGAGCTTCGAGCAGTTTAAAAGAAAACAGAGCGACCTCGTTACGGAGGGTATTACCAAAAATAACGGCCTTCATTCAAAAAAAGACTTAATAATTACTAACAGTAACAAAGTTAATAAAAAAAAGGGTACTTTCTAAAATTAGAAAGTACCCTATAAGTTATAAACCGTAAAAAATACGATTACTTCTTGCGAGCACCGTAACGGCTGTTGAACTTGTCGACCATACCAGCTGTGTCATCGAGCTTCTGCTTACCAGTGTAGAATGGGTGAGAAGTGTTAGAGATTTCGAGCTTGATGAGCGGAAGAGTTTCACCGTCGATTTCGATAGTGTCCTTTGCATCAGCGCAAGAGCGAGAAATGAACACATCACCATTAGAAAGATCCTTA
>JAKSKS010000033.1 GCA_024401615.1 Paludibacteraceae bacterium | reverse complement strand
AATGCGAGAGAAATCCGCATTAACCAATTTGGCAACCAAACGAGCAGTAAGGGTTTTAGCCACACCAGGTACACCCTCGATGAGGACATGGCCGTTGGCTAAAAGAGCCGTTAAAATAAGGTCGGTACCTAATTCCTGACCAATAATAACACCAGCAATCTTTTCACGAATCTGCTGGATTTTTTCATTATAAAGATGCTGAGAAAAAGCATCACCTACATTTTCTGAAACGGGATTGATTATATCCATATATTTTTAATCTTTTATATCCTTTATTTTAAATAGAACAAACAACAATTCTCGTCCCTGCTCTCCACACAAGACTTTTACGATAACATTCATCTTATCGCTCATTTCAGCCAAAGTTTTCGCATCTACATCAAGTTTATTATCGAGCACCCGTATGGAAACTTTAAGGAAAGGCACCAAATTAAGGTCGGGACACCCCAGAGCAGCAGCCAAACGAGCAGCATGTTCCTCAACGTTTTCTTTTTCCGACAACTGAATGTGAAGACGATCGGCCACCTCACTAAAGAAAAACACAACCTTTTTCCTTAAAACAAGGTTCAAGTCACCATCATCGTAATACAGGACACCCACCTGACGAACATAGTCGGCCGTACGATTCCTATAACCTTCAAACAAAGGAATAGCCTGATGGCGACGACGAATAAGGAAAACAGAGAAAATGAGCAACAAAATCAAGAGTATGTGTTTTGCCAATTCTCCAAAAATTACAGTCCAAAAAGACTTTCTGTTATTTGAGTTAACTTTAGGCAGTTCTCTAAAATCACCCTCATACCATACTTCATAAGTTAAAGGAACCGTAAAATAAGAAAGACTCTCTAAACGGTTGGCCTTATCTTTCACTTTTGAATAGAAACCAGACTGACGGAGTATACTATTAACAAATGGAACAGCCTCCCAATGATTGTAACTAATGCCAAAATTAGAGAAGAGCAAAGGTGCAGTCACCAGTGTAAGAAATCCGCCAGCCTCATCTTGGAATGTAATTGCAATAGGTTTGCCATCGGCATAAGCCAATACTTTACCCTCGTATCCTGACCCTTTCAGCATATCGAATAAATAATCAATACCCTTCTGACTAAAATATCGAGAGCAAAGAATAGAAGGTACCCGATAAACCTTTTCTGAATTCGCTAATTTAACAGTAGCCAACGGTATTTGATCTGAATTCAACTGATAAACAAAATCGGGAACTGAGAATCGCTCCCCCAGCACTAAATCAGCACAAGCAGGAGTTCCCAAACGGTCGAATTCACAGGCTATAATCGTATTACAACCACCTTCGGCACGCCGAAAAAAGGTATCAGTAATAGCGATATGCTTCATACCAAGCAGTATAAGATTACGGATATTTGGTTTAAAGCCCCCCAAAAGGACAGCATCTTCAGAGAAAAGAATAGTAGTGGAATCGATATTAATGGAGTAACCGTCGCTATAAGACATAGACCTAACTTCCTTGCAAACAGAATCACTTTGAGCATCTATGACCTCAAGGAACAAATTGTTGCCCAGCGGAGCCGAAGTAGACCGTTCAAACGAAGGTGCAAAGTCCTTATAATCATTATTGCAAGACGACAAAAGCCCTCCCAGCGACAAAAGCGCTACGAACCTCACAAATAAAAGAAAATTCTTCATAACACTTATTTTGTTACTGGAGTTATACATTTAACAATAGAACGCGCGTCTTCGTTAGCCTGTGAAAAAAGTTCGGCAGAAGCCTCAACATTACCATAGACAACTTGAAGGAATACATTGGTAAGATGGAAGAATACAGACTTCAAATTAGGGCGCTCCAATTCATAATAGTATTCAGTTGGAGTCTTTGAAACATCCCATTTCACCAAATTATAATTGTTGAGATTGTATAGCGTGTAAAGGTACAACAACCTGATGGCGCCCTTATAATTCTTATTTTGCACCAGCACATCAATTTCCTTCTGATAATTGTGGTTGAAAATGGTATTAGAATCGGCACTATCAGCATCGGCACCAGCATCATTATCCGCTGTTTCTCCTTTAATCTGTGGAACCAAACGGTACACCAAGAATATAAGACCAACAACTAAGAAAAAAGCCAAAATATAGGCCCCATAATTAACTATAGTTTGAAAGAGGCTTAATATCAAATCGGCAAATCCGTTTGAACGGCGGACTTTCGGATAATATTTAGTAAACTTGTCTTTAGGGCGATAATCAACATTCTTTTCCATCAGTCTTTCCAACTCAGTGCTTTCAGGCTTATCATTCGTATTTGAATTGCCATCGCAGCCGAAAAGAACACAAGAAAGACAAAGTGTGATTAATAGAAGTACAAACTTTTTCATTTCAGGGCACTATTTTTTTGACTTCGATAAATTCGATACGGCATTACCACATAGTAGAAGAACGAGAAAGAACCGAAGATGAGAAACAGTTTAACTATAAGCGGATACTGGACTTGGCGTGTTACAAAGCCCTCGAAAAATGCCGCAACTACAAATAGAGGTATGACCGAAGCCAAAATTTTGACAGACTCCATACCCGAACGGCGAAATGCCACAATACGAGGGTATGAACCAGGGAAAATCCAACCACGACTCAAGCGGAAAGCCGCCCCAGCCGCAACGACCAAAGACGATATTTCGAATGCACCATGAATCCATATGGCAGTCATCGACTGGAACCCAGCGCCATGCAAGAAAAATATGGTTTGGAAGCAACCTAACATTAAGCCATTGGCCTTAATATATAGTAATGGACCAACAAAAGGAAGCATGCCACAGCCATACATTTTGAAAGTAACCCAAAGGTTATTCTCCATAATTTGTAGGAACGATCCCAGCATAGATCCACCACTGTAAACATCGGTAGGCTTTCCAGCAGCAATATTTTCGAGTGTCATTTTCACATAATCGTCGCCCAACACTTCAGAGATATAAGACTCGTCGCGTACTGAAAAGATAACGCCAGCAATAACAAACGCCGAGAATAAAACCAGAGCCAGCAGCAACTCGTAACGCGCACGAACAATAATGCCCGGCACTTCATCAGTTAAAATGTGGATAAAATGCTGGAATGAATTCACACGCGAAGCATACACCTTTTGATGCAGTTGCTTTGCCATTGTGTTTAAATAAAAAACGATACGAGAGTTCGGGAACTGTGTTTGCGCATAAGCCAAGTCGGACAACACTTCCTGATAAGAATTAGAAAGTTCTTCGGCCTTCATCGACTTGAAAATGCCCAAGTTGCCCTCTATCTGTTTCCATTTTTCTGCATTGTTTCGAATAAAAGCATCTTCTTTCATATAGACAGAGTTGCTAAATACAAATCAGACTAACAATCACAATTAAGGTAACCTCTACAAATTCACCGTTGATAATTATTTTCTATGTTGTGGGCTTTTTTCAACTTTTCAGCGTTTTCTGTTTTCTTGCGGCATCTTGCTATTTGTCAGTCAGTCACAGTGCACGCACTGCTCCTTCCTTCCGCACAGCAATCTGCTCGCAACAATTCCAAAAACCGTGTGAAATTAATTTATAGAGGTCACCTTAAGCCAAATCTGATTTTGTAATACAACTATTTTTTTGCATTTTTGTATTATACAGCACTATTGCCAATAAAACAAAGTTATAAAAAATTCTTTGATGAGTAACGAAAAAATAGATATACTAACAGGAGAATATGTTACCCTAAGTTTTAAGAAAGCAGATGTGGGGCAACGTATTGGCGCATTTTTGTTAGACTGGCTAATACTTGGAGTGGCAAGTTATTTTATAATAGCCCTTATTGAAGAGGTGAATTTAACATTCTTCGAATATATATACTTTTCCCTTTTACCCTTCTTCAATTTATTTATTGAATATAAAACAAAAGGATACACCATAGGGAAAAAGATATTAGGCCTGCGCATTATAAGCGACGAATGCACAGCGCCAAGTTTCCTACAATGCTTCATGAGATGGCTACTCTTTCCGATAGACTACATTGTAGTAGGATTAATACTTATGGCACAAAAGGGGCAAAGGTTGGGCGATATGGCATCGGGTTGCCAATGCATTTGCACTGCTGATAAATATCAAGACAAAGTAGATTTGGATGAAGAATTCAAATATCTTCAGCCAAACTATAAAGTACAATACCCAAAGGCAGCACAACTCAATAAGGACGACATAACCGTCATAACCAAAGTACTCTACCATACGAGTTTCCAAGGCAGAGCGGAAGAAACTGCAAGAAAAATAGAAGAATCTTTAAACATAGCGCGCAAATCGCCTTCTGCCACCCTTTTCCTTAAAGACATTTTGAACGACTATAAGTTCTTGAACAAGTAGAAAAGACGCCACTATTACTAAGCAAAAACAAGGTTATTTATCAAAATAACCATACTACAAAAAAAGGCGAACCCATTAGGATTCGCCTTTTCTATAGTGTGAAAATTAGATTTACTTGATGATACCCAATTCACGAGCGCACTTGCTGAGTTTGTCGAGTGCGAAGTCAATCTGTTCCTTAGTGTTAGTTGCCATCAAAGAGAAACGGATAAGTGTATCTTCAGGTGGAACAGCCGGAGAAACGACAGGATTGATAAAGACGCCCTCGTCGAAAGCCATCTTTGTAAACATATAAGTCTTGTCGTTATCGCGGATATACAATGGAATGATAGGAGTTTCGGTAGGACCAATTTCGAAACCGAGGTTACGGAAACCATCGATTGCATAACGAGTAATCTCCCAAAGGTGCTTCTGACGTTCAGGTTCGCTCTTGATGATTTCGAGAGAAGCCAAAGCCGCAGCAGTTGCAGCAGGAGTCATACTTGCACTGAAGATATAAGAATATGCAGAGTGACGCAACACGTTGATTACACTTGAATCGGCAGCACAGAAACCACCAATTGAAGCCATAGACTTTGAGAAGGTACCCATAATGAGGTCAACATCCTTAGTCAAACCAAAGTGATCGCAAACGCCACGACCCTGATTGCCGAATACGCCAAGGCTGTGTGCTTCGTCGACATAAACTGCAGCATCGTACTTTTTAGCCAATTCTACAATTTTAGGAAGTTTAGCAACATCACCTTCCATGCTGTAAACGCCATCGACCACAATAATCTTGATAGCCTTAGGTTCGCACATCTTCAACTTCTGTTCAAGGCTTTCCATATCGTTGTGCTTGAACTTCAACTTGTTCTTTGAAGGAATCATAGCCAACTGGATACCAGTGATGATAGAAGCGTGGTCGCGTTCGTCGTAAATGATATAATCGTGAATACCTACCAACTTAGGGATAACACCCATATTTACGTTGAAACCAGCAGATACACAGATAGCCTCGTCCTTACCAACGTACTCCGCCAACTTCTTTTCAAGTTCGATATGGATATCGAGAGTACCATTCAAGAAACGAGAACCAGCACAACCAGTACCATACTTTTCAGTAGCGTCGATGGCCGCCTGCTTAATTTTAGGGTGATTAGTTAGGCCCATGTAGCTGTTAGAACCAAACATAAGGACTTTTTTCCCATCCATGATTACCTCGCTATCTTGAGCGCTACAGATTTCACGGAAATAAGGATACAAACCTAAAGCCTTTACTCGCTGAGGTTCAGCGTACCTGGCCATATTCTCTTGTAATAAACCCATTTGAAATAAAAAACTAAAGTTAGTTAGCTGCTATTCAAGCAACTAATCCCAACACGTGGCACTAGTCCCCAATAGCAATCGCAAAATTACAGAAAATAAGTTTTATTACATACAAATTACTAATTTTTTAAGAAGAATTATTCTAAAAAAGGAATTTAATGGTCAAAAAGTCGCATATCCGTTAATTCTTGAAGCGAGACACCTATGTACGCAAGTGGGAGAAAAAAAGAAGGGAAGGACGATTGCCGCCCTTCCCTTCTACTATAACTAATCTGTATAATTATTTCTTGAATACGCCCTTAGCATAGTTTACGCCATCGACAGAAACACGGATGAAGTAATTACCAGGAACGATGTCTGCTGTTTCAAGAGTTACAGCGTTCTCACCCTCAACCAAATTGTAAGAACCGAAATCCTTAATCTTACGACCAGCCGCATCAACAATGTCAACATTAGCCTCTGTTGCGTTATTGATCTTAACCGAAGCATTCAAAGTTTCGCGGAATGGGTTAGGGTAAACATTGATTCTAACGCTGTTGTCAGCAACAGACTTGCCGCTAAGAACCTGCTTAGACTCAGCCTGTGCACCTGGCAAATAATAAGCCTGTTCGGTAGTATAGTTGCCACAAGTGCAATTGCAGTCGCTTGCAACATGGTTTTCCAAAACAATCAACACTGGATAGCGAACACCTTCAGCGTAGTACTGATAGCGAACAGTCTGAATAGTGTAAGTAAGCGAACCAGACTGCTGCTGGTAGTTCTTAGTCAACTTAACACGGAGCACATTGTTGTAGATGTTGCCATCAGGCAATTCGAGTGTACCCCACGCGTCGGCCTCAGAAGTGTAAGAACCAGTAATAGGTTCAACTGTAGCACCTGTGTTGTAAGAACCGTTCATTGAACCAGAAATGACATCTTGGTATGCCATAGGGAACTTCATGTCAACAATTGGCTGTTCGAATTCAATCTTTACAGCACCATGGCTAAGACCCCAGTAACGCTTTTCGGTATTGGTGATTTCGAAGTAAGTGGTCTTTTCACCACCTTCGTCTACAGCCAAAAGCGTGTTGCGTGAAGAAAGGTCGATATTACCAATCTGGGTAGCAACGTTTTCAGCCTGTGCAATAGACATAGCCTTTACTTCCTTAGCGCCAGAGAAGTTCCAATACTGGTTTGCGCCACCATTACCCTGTGGCTGGTACTCAATCTGTTTCATTGCGCGAACATCGCCCGCATTCAGGCCGTTCACTTTGTATGTAATCTTGTTCTGAGCAAACAAAGAAGATGCTGACAACAAGAACAATGCAGCAGTAAAAATTTTCTTCATATCACTAATTTTTAAAATTTCCTCAAATATAATAAGAAATTCTATTGTATTGCACAACAGAAACTACATTTTTATCAACAACCGTATAAAATACTGAAAGTTACCGCCAACAAAATCACTCAGGATGAGCGGCGACAAAATCTTCCGCCTGTTGAATGGCATAGAGCTTACCCACATCTACCATTTGTAAATTATTTGCGGTTTGCCCCACTATATTCAGTTTAGCAGCCTCTGATAAATAAAAATCCATGATTGGAAATTTATCGGGATACGGCACCATTGACTTCAACACACCCGGAGAAATAACATGAACTCCAGAAAAAGCCAAACGTCGATAACCATTGGGGTTGAAGCCAGGGAACGGAGACTTCACATCGCCAGTAGCAATGTTGGTCCACCCCATCAGTCGCAGATTGTTACCTTCATCGAACAACAAATATCGCTGTGTGTCGCGTTCACTCACCAAAAGAGACACATCGGCTCCGCTGGCAATATGGTCGTTGTAGCATTTTGCCAAATCGATATTCGACAAGATATCCACATTATGCACCAAGAACGGTTCGTCGCCTTCCAAAAGGGAGGTCGCCTTTCGTATGCCACCACCAGTATCTAACAAACATTCCCTCTCGTCAGACACTTGTATATCCAACCCGAAATTCTCGTGTTCCTTCAGGTAATCTATAATTAAATCGCCAAAATGGTGGACGTTAATTACAATATGGTCGAAGCCAGCATTGGCCAAACGGGCCACTACCCTTTCGAGCAAAGTTTTACCGGCGATAGGGACCAACGCCTTTGGCAGAGAATCGGTGATGGGCTTTAAACGAGTGCCCATACCCGCAGCGAAAATCATGGCTTTCATTCAGCCTCGCCCTCCTCTTCAGTCAAATCTTCTTCAGTTGACTTCAAAGCTTCCTTTTCGGCCGCATCTGCAGCCTCATCGCCAACTTTTTCCTTTGTCAGCCAACCCGTATAAGCCTTAAGGTCAGACAAGATTTCAACGGCCTTGTTCACACCGCTATCGTCCTTCAACTGTTCCTGCACCACACCACGCTGGTAGAAATAGCGTCTTGCAATTTCGAAGCAGATGTATTTAGAAATATCGGCGCGGTTCGCCTCCAAATCGGCATCAAGATCAGGATTAATTCGTGCAGCCAAGGCATCAAACTCTGCCTTCGACTTCTCGAGACAGCCATCCTCTTCAGCCACCTTACGCAGTTTTTCGAGCGTTTCCTGTGTTTTGGTCTTGTAAGAGAAACCAGACTCCTTTACAAATTTCTTAAAGTCAGCGTAATCGGCATCGGAAAGTCTAACATCAGCCTCAGAAAGGATAGATGGATGCAACTGCTGATAGTGGGTAACGTAATCGAAAATAACGTTCTTGGAATAAAGGTAGTAAGAAATTGGAGCGTTCTTCTCCGTCTTAACGAACACATCTGGACTGATACCACAACCATCGCGCACAATTCGTCCGTGCAAAGTTTTAAACTCATGCGTCAGACTATCGGGGATTCGGGCCACCAAGCCGTCTTTGTCGCGCTTCGCATAGTCGATTGCCTGAATGCAGCGGTCGGAAGGGATATAGTATTTAGAGATAGTCACCTTAAGCGATCCGCCGTAAGGCAAGTCGCGGGTAGTCTGCACAAGGCCCTTACCATAAGTGCGCTCACCAATAACAACAGCGCGGTCGAGGTCTTGCAGAGTTCCGGAAACGATTTCAGCAGCAGAAGCAGAATTACGATTCACCAACACAGCGATTGGCATTACGGTATCTATTGGCGCCTCTGTTGCCTTGTAAGTAGTGTTCCACTTATCGTCTTTACCCTTGGTGTATACCAGTTTAGAGCCTTTAGGAACAAACATATTCAAAATGCGGGTTGCTTCAGACAACAAACCGCCCGGATTGCCACGCAAGTCGATGACCAACGACTTCATACCCTTTGCCTTCAAAGCAAGGAACGCGTTGTGGAAAGAAGAGTACGACTGGTCGGTGAACTGGGTCAGGTTGATGAAGCCAACCGAATTATTGACCATTCCGTAATAAACAACAGGGTCGATTACGATTTTCTCGCGAACGACATCGACCTTAACGATTCCCTTGCCCGGACGGTCGACCACCACCTTTACGGTAGTGAGCGGTTCGCCACGCAGCAACTGGCTAACGTCGGAAGTAGACTTCCCGTCGGTGACAACGCCACCAACCGACACAAAGACGTCGCCAGCACGCAAACCCGCCTTATAGGCAGGCTTACCCTCGTATATTTCAGTAATAAATACCTTTTTGTCTTTAGCAGAGATAACAGCGCCCACACCAGCATAAGAGCCAGTAGTCATAAACTTCAAATCCTTCATTTCACTTTCAGGGAAATAAGTGGTGTAAGGATCGGCAGTAGCGAGCATAGCATCGATACCGTATTTTACTGTTTCTTCGGGTTTAATGGTGTCGACATAGAACAAGTCCAACTCTTTAATCACAGAGTTGAAGATATCGAGACTCTTCGATATTTGAAAGTCATGCGATTCCTTTGGTTTAGCGACTGCGGCAGAGTCGGCACCAGCAGCAAACGCAGCGTTACAAGACAGCAACGAAGCAGCCAGAAGATTTGTAAAGGTTCGACATTTATTCATCATTATAATCTATTTTTTATTCGTAAACAAATCACTGATTGAAGTAACAACAACCGTACCATCTTCAGCGACACTATAGTTGAAAAGCGTTGCGGCAGCGCCGACACACAACGAGGCGTTATTTAGACGCGCCACGTCTTGAAGGTAGTTTTTCAGTTCATCGGCAGGAACAGTTGAGACATCTGCGAGGAAAGGGGCTATATAGCCATCGAGAAAAGTTGTGCCGGCGGGTTCACACGAGACATCGGCCAAAGAAAAAATTTCCCGAACGACGCCCTCATGGTCAAGAGAGACGCCCGCGCAGGTTTTCACCTCACCGTGACGAACAATTAGCCAATGAGCAGCTACACGTTTCAACATAACAACGTGGGAATACGTTTGAAATTAATTTATAGAGACCACCTACATTCTTATGCGACGGTGATTCAGAGAGTCGAGAACTTCTATATAAACCTGTTTGTAGTCGCCAGTGTTACGCGAGTACCACGCCACAGCAGAATCGAAAAGCGCCTCACTCACATTGTGTTTGTCGAGCACAGACTTATAATAACGGTTCTTCTCGAGTTTGTCGGCTGGGATAGTAGTCTGTCGGTAATTTAGAGATTGAGCGATGTGGACATCGGTCAAAATCAAGGCCATTTTGTGCTTCCCAATAGGCGGTTTCCCTTTATCTGGTTTGCAAGAAGCAAGAAATAGAATGCTGACAAACGAAGCCAGCAAAACCAATTTTCTATTAACTATTTTCATCGTTCTTATCATTCTGTGAATTTACATCTTTTTTCTTTGAAAAGATCCCCTCGATTTTCTCGGAACAAAGATCCATAAAAAAAGTAAGTTCCTTCAGGTGGAAAATCAGCATGTAAGCAGTGCCACAAGTAATGGCAGCGTCGGCAAAATTAAACACCGGACGGAAAAAGATCAACGGTTCACCGCTCCACGCAGGCACCCAATGAGGCCAGGTAGTTCTAATAATTGGGAAGTAGAACATGTCTACCACTTTTCCAACAAACCAGTCTCCGCCATCGAATATCTTAGCAAAGAAGATGCAGTCAATGATATTGCCAGCGGCACCCGCTGTAATCAGCACAAAGGCAATGACAAACGAGAAGGTAAAATCTTTTCTGCGAATTATACGGTAAGTGCAATAAGAAAGGCATCCCACCGCGACAATGCGGAAAAGGGTCAAGAAAATTTTAGGTCCGAAAGTCATGCCAAAAGCGGCACCCGGATTTTGGACATAGCACAACTTAAACCAACTGGCCACCTCAATATCGGAACCATCGGAAAGGTTTAAGCGGACCCAATACTTAATAAGTTGGTCAACGACTATGACAAAAAGGGCCACTGAAAGGGCAATTATCTGTTTTTTTGAAATATCGAGTGTCATCTGTATATAAATAACGCCAAAAAGGCAAGTCAGAAAGCCCAACTTGCCGGATTAGCATAAGCAGTTATCGAAGTGCTTATTTAGCACCACTGTTTTTAGCATCGATGCTAAGTGTTGCGTGCGGAACAGCACGAAGACGTTCCTTCGGAATGAGTTTGCCCGTAACAC
The DNA here is from genome assembly GCA_024401615.1 of Paludibacteraceae bacterium. Lineage (GTDB taxonomy): Bacteria > Bacteroidota > Bacteroidia > Bacteroidales > Paludibacteraceae > Physcocola. The sequence continues at coordinate 7,021 of JAKSKS010000033.1, read as the reverse complement.
GGCAGATGCCATATGTTTTGTTTTCGATACGGATAAGGGCCTCTTGCAGATGCTGTATGAACTTCATCTGGCGCTGAGCCAAACGTCCGTCTTCTTCTTTCGACATAGTTGTCTGACCCTCTTCGAGAGCCTTGAAAGTAGGAGATGTATCGGTGATATCGTTACCGTCGGTATTGTTCATACTTGCGCGCAAAGCCTCGTATTCTTGTTTGGCTTTTTCAAGTTTTTCAAGGATTAGCGCCTTGAACTCGGCCAATTCTTCGTCAGTATATCTTGTTTTTTCAGCCATAGCCACAAAACTTTAAGGGTTAGAGATCAGTTAATGGAGAATTCAAAAAATTGTAAACATTCCCCTTGTTGTATTAATTTTCACAAATGTAAGAAAATGCATCAGTAAGCAAAAAGAAAGATAGATGTTTTTTTTCAACAAAGAACGTAAAACGACGAAGAGGACATTTTTTTTGTTTTTCTCGCCAAAAATGCCGAATATTGTAATAAGTTGCGCACTGACGGCCAAATGTTGGGAAAAGCATTGGCAAAACAGCAGCAACCAAGTTGCAAAACGTTGAGCAAAGACAAAAACTTATGGAAGAAAAGGTCAAAAACACGCCCGAGGAAGAAGCGATGATTGAGGCGGCTTACGCCAAGTTGAAAGAGACATACCTCAATTCGAACCACCGCAAGCACATCGACATCATCAACAAGGCCTTCCGCTATGCGAAGCACGCACACGCAGGTGTACGCCGTAGAAGCGGCGAGCCCTATATTATGCACCCAATTGCCGTGGCACAGATTGTGGCAGAAGAATTAGGATTAGGTTCCACATCTATTTGTTCAGCCCTACTTCACGACGTGGTGGAAGACACCGACACAAGTGTTGAAGACATTAAGAACCTTTTTGGAGACAAAATCTCCATTATTGTTGACGGACTCACCAAAATTTCAGGCGGCGTGTTCGGCACCCAAGCCTCGGCCCAGGCTGAGAACTTCAGAAAACTACTGCTCACCATGAGCGAGGATATACGCGTAGTGTTGATTAAAATGGCAGACCGTTTGCACAACATGCGCACTTTGGGTTCGATGCCCCCACACAAGCAGTTGAAGATTGCGGGCGAAACCCAATATATTTATGCCCCTCTGGCCAACCGACTTGGACTTTATGCCATTAAGACCGAATTAGAGGACCTCAGTTTCAAATACGAGCATCCGGACAAATATGTTGAGCTTAGCAAGAAACTGGAAGCGACCAGTAACGAGCGCGACAAACTGTTTGCAGACATCAAGCAGCCGATCCGCGAAAAATTAGCAGAATTAGGCATCAGCGCTGAAATTCAATCGCGTATCAAATCCGTCTACTCGATCTGGAAGAAGATGGAGAAAAAGGCGATTCCGTTTGAAGAAGTATACGACATACTTGCCATAAGAATTGTATTTGACTGTCCGGACTTAAAAGAGGAAAAGCAGCACTGCTGGGCTATTTACTCGGCAGTTACCGACTTATACAAACCACGCCCGGACCGCATACGCGACTGGGTGAACACCCCAAAGGCCAATGGTTACGAAGCCCTACACCTAACAGTGATGGGTCCAGACAACAAGTGGATTGAAGTCCAGATTAGAAGCCGACGAATGGACGACATTGCAGAAAAGGGTTTTGCCGCACACTGGAAATACAAGACTGGCGAACAAGACGACTCTGAACTTGAGAAATGGCTACAAACCATTAAAGAGCAGTTGGAAAATCCAGACAGCAACGCTATCGACTTCCTCGACACCTTCAAGATGAACCTTTTCGCATCGGAAATCTTCGTGTACACCCCTAAAGGAGACATTAAGACGATGCCACAAGGCTCTACCGTGCTCGACCTCGCTTTCGACCTACATACTGAATTAGGCATGCAGTGTATAGGTGCCAAAGTGAGCCACAAACTGGTGCCTATCACCTACAAACTGCAGAGCGGCGACCAAGTGGAGATTCTAACATCTAAACGCCAACAGCCAAAATCTGACTGGATTGAAATTGTGCAGACAGCCAAAGCGCGCAACTGCATCAGACAGATGTTCCGCAAAGAATACCACACTCTTATAGCAATGGGTGTGAAAAAACTGCAGGAATTCTTAAAAAAATACAACATCTCTGACGACCACGACACCGTAAACCGCATTATTGAACATTATGGCGAGCCTAACAAGGACGAAATGATGTACAAGATAGGTAAAGGCAGCCTCGACTTGCAAGAACTGACAAAGACCATGTTCAAGGACAAGAAGAGCAGCCGCTGGGTAAAGATCTGGGATTTGACCTTTGGCAAGTTGACCGGCAACAATAACAACAATCTGCTGAACAACCCAAGCAAAGAAGAAACAAAGAAGACTACCAAAAACGGGCTGAAGGTTACAGAAAACAACAAGAACGAAGACGGCAACGGACCTAAATACCGAATAGCCGAATGTTGCTGCCCGATTCCAGGAGACGACATTTTAGGCTTCTTGGATGAAAGCGGCGTATATATTGTGCACAAACGCCAATGTCCAGTAGCCTTGAAACTAAAATCGAACTACGGCAGCCAGATAGTGTCGGCATCGTGGGAAACCCACCGCGTTTTGTCGTTCCCAGCAACCATCCAGGTGAAAGGTATGGACCGTATTGGCATTTTAGGAGAAATCATCGATGTGATATCAAGTATGCTGAAGATCAACATCAGCCGTCTGACCCTTGACACCGATGATGGCTTGTTCACAGCAAACATCACCGTCTACATACGCGACGTAGAAGATGTGAACAACCTATGTATGAATATTTTAAAGATTAAAGATATAAATGCGGTAGAGCGAGTAGCCACCGACAAAGCAGTTCTAAAATAAACAAAACAGATGAAGAACTATTTACCCGGCAGAGACAGCAGCGCACTGTTCAACTACAAACGCAGGACAGCGCACGATGTTAAGATTGGAAACCTCGTAATGGGCAGCAGCCAGCCGATTAGAATACAATCGATGGCCAACACCAACACTAACGAGACAACAGACAGCGTAGAGCAATGCATCCGCATTATTAAAGAGGGAGGCGAACTGGTCCGCTTCACCGCCCAAGGCATTAAAGAAGCGAAAAACCTTCAACCCATTAGAGAAGAGTTAACCCGCCGTGGATTCCGCCAACCATTAGTTGCAGATATCCACTTCAACCCTAAAGCAGCCGACGAGGCAGCACTCCACGTTGAGAAAGTGCGCATCAATCCAGGCAACTACGTCGACAGCGTACACACCCAGAAGCGATTCTCGTACACCGACGAAGAATACCAGCAAGAGATTGGTAAAATACGCGAACGCCTCGTGCCATTCCTCAACATCTGTAAAGAGAACAACACCGCCATTCGAATTGGCGTTAACCACGGATCTTTAAGCGACCGCATCCTCAGCCGCTACGGCGACACACAAGAAGGTATGGTGGCATCGTGCATGGAATTTCTGCGCATTTGCCGCGATGAGAACTTTATGAATGTGGTTATCTCTATAAAAGCATCAAACACCGTTATAATGGTAGAGACCGTGCGCTTACTTGTTGCCACCATGGCAGAAGAAGGTATGGACTTTCCGCTACACATCGGCGTAACTGAAGCCGGCGACGGAGAAGATGGCCGAATAAAGAGCGCGGTAGGCATTGGTGCCCTGTTAAGCGACGGTATTGGCGACACTATTCGTGTATCGTTAAGCGAAGACCCCGAGAAAGAGATACCTGTGGCAAAAAAACTGGCCGACTACGTTTCCCGCAGATGCGGCCATAGCGCGATTAACGGAACAGACAGTGGCAAGGTAAACCCATTTGCCTACAGCCGCCGAAAAACAACAAAAATTGGCAACATCGGCGGAACAAACGTGCCAATCGTTATAGCAAGCAGCACCGAAGGCATATTAAAGCCAGACTATGTGTTGGCTGACGCACTGCCAAGCCACATTGTGCTACCAACCATTATAGACAACAACCTTTGGCAAGACTGCGCCAACCTCTACCCCCTCTTTACCGCTAAAGACTACAGCAAGATAAAAAGTTGCAAGGCAAACACCAAGTTTGTGTTGACCAACTACCCTTCTATAGAAGAGACACTGGCTGCCGCCGACAACAAATGTGTGTTTATTATAGAAAGCAGCCACATTAACCCCGTAGGCGAACAGAGAGCCTTTATACACGCATTGCTAAGTAAGGGGATGGAGAATCCTGTGGTTTTGAAACAGACCTACACAGACAGCGAAAAAGGCGACTTCCAGGTTAAATGCGGTGCCGACATGGGTTCTTTCTTTATTGACGGTATTGCAGACGGCCTATGGTTAGAAAACAACAACCTACCAGCAGCAGATGTAACATCGGGCGCATTCGCCATTCTTCAGGCCTCACGCAGCCGTATGAGCAAGACAGAGTACATCTCATGCCCAAGTTGCGGCAGAACACTCTACGACATGCAAAGCACTATTGCCCAAATAAAGGCCAAAACAAGCCATTTAAAGAACCTAAAAATAGGCATTATGGGCTGTATTGTGAATGGACCAGGCGAAATGGCAGACGCAGACTACGGCTATGTAGGTTCGGGGGTCGGCAAAGTAAACCTCTACAAAGGCCAGGAATGTGTTGAAAAGATGATTCCTGCAGAAGAGGCCGTAGACAAACTGATTGAATTGATAAAAAATAACGGAGACTGGCACGAAGCATAATCCCTGCGCTATAGTCGACATTTATTATTTAAGATGAAACAATATTTAGACTTATTAAACCGCATACTTACCGAAGGCGCAGAAAAAGGAGACCGTACCGGTACCGGAACTAAAAGCGTTTTCGGCCACCAGATGCGCTTTAACTTGGAAGATGGATTCCCACTTCTGACCACAAAGAAACTGCACCTCAAATCTATCATTTACGAACTATTGTGGTTTTTGCAAGGCGACACGAATGTAAAGTACCTTCAAGACAACGGAGTCCGTATTTGGAATGAATGGGCAGATGAGAACGGAGAATTAGGACCTATTTACGGTTACCAGTGGCGTTCATGGCCTGACTATAATGGTGGCCACATCGACCAAATAACCAACTTGATTAACGACATAAAGAACAACCCTAACTCCCGCCGACTGATTGTTAGCGCATGGAATGTGGCTGATGTTGATAAAATGAAGTTACCACCTTGCCACCTCCTCTTCCAATTCTATGTGGCAGACGGCAAACTCAGCCTGCAACTCTACCAGAGAAGCGCTGACGTTTTCTTGGGCGTTCCATTCAACATTGCTTCGTATGCATTACTTTTGATGATGGTGGCACAAGTAACCGGTTTAAAACCTGGCGAATTCGTTCACACTACGGGCGACACACACATATACCTGAACCATATGGAACAGGTTCACACCCAATTGGAACGCACGCCACGAAAACTGCCTAAAATGGTTATCAATCCTAATGTTAAAAACATCTTCGACTTTAAATACGAGGATTTCCAATTAGAAGATTACGACCCATGGCCACACATCAGTGGAAAGGTTTCTGTATAACACCATAGATAAAGTCAACGGCTACTTCAAAAAAGTAGCCGTTTTCTTTTTTTGTTTGAAAACTGCCGGACATACTTACCAATAATAAAACTGATATAGATATGTTAGGAGCAATTGTAGGAGACATTATGGGATCGGTTTATGAATTCCATAACATAAAACGCACAGACATTCCACTAATCGTTACAAACAGCCGTTTCACAGACGACAGCGTGCTTACATTAGCCATTGCAAAATGGTTGTTGGAAGACGAAGAACGCACACATAAAAGGTGCACTGAATGTATTGTTGAATTAGCCAAAGCACATCCACGCGCTGGATACGGACGCACGTTCTATGAACGATGGTTAATTTATCACGACACAACCCCCTACAACAGCTGGGGCAACGGTTCAGCAATGAGAGTAAGTCCGGTAGGCCTTATGGCTAAGAATGTAGACGAGGCGATGCGTTGGGCAAAGACATCGGCTGAAGTATCGCACAACCATCCTGAGGGGATTAAAGGCGCACAAGCCATAGCAACAGCAATGGTATTAGCGCGAGAAGGGAAAAGCAAAGCCGAGATTAAGCAGTTTATTGAAGATACATTCGGTTACGACCTAAACCGCACTTGCGAGAGCATACGTCCGGATTATACATTCGACGTTTCGTGCCAAGGGAGCGTGCCAGTAGCGATAATAGCCTATTTAGAGGGGAATTCGTTCGAAGAAGTAATACGTCTTGCCATTTCAGTTGGCGGAGATTCTGACACTATTGGCGCAATGGCAGGCGCAATAGCCCAATGCAGTTATACAATACCAGAAGAATACGTGAAAGCATGTAGAGACAGGCTAACACCCGACATGCTGAAAATAATGGATGACTTCGAGAATAAATTAAAATAGAAGAAACAAAAAATGGCGGTGTATCAAGTTTAAGTATGACACACCGCCATTTTTGTATTTATCAGCATTAATCTCTAGCGTCCATTTTGTCGATAACCGCATGTAACTTTTTGTTACCAGAATCTGTCAGTTTGAAGGTAACACCACCAACAATAACAGTTTCAATATCGTCATACTTAATAATATCTAATTCACTATCTTTAAAATAGCATTCGAAGAACACAATATCTTTATGACGGTCGATATTATTACCACCACGAGGGGTAATAGGCTGTGCGAGAACATTATTACCCTTACGCGTACGTAATTCAACAAAGGCTCTATAATTGTGTGTATCTTTAATACCACAAACTAAAATAATCATACCATTAGAACCTTTAGAGTTACGCCCTCGAACCATAACCATTTCCAATCGGTCTCCTTCATCAGTACCAATAGTTGTAGTATGTTTATAGGTATCACCCCCACCCGCAAAAGCAGGAAAGAAGGATAAGATAACAAAAAATATGCTAAGTAATGTACGCATCAGATAATTAATACAAGGTTATACTTAAATTGAATCTAGAAACTTAGGTGCAAGTAATAAATTAGTCCTGAGTTTA
>JAKSKS010000032.1 GCA_024401615.1 Paludibacteraceae bacterium | reverse complement strand
TAGGAATATCAAAAAATGCGATGCGCATGAACCTTCACATAGAGAAAAAAAAAAAAAAATGCTAGATTATATCCACAATAATTACATGGATGACATATCCACAAGAGATGTCACCAGTCAGTTTACCTTTCACCGACTTGCCAGCACTGCTCTTTACCATATTGGCAAACCAATAACGATGACCTGGTTTTGAGATTTCGTAATAGCCATCATTCAAATAGGCCGGTTCCATGCCGTTGCAAGTTGGGCAGTAACCATAAGGCTTATAATACTTAGACTCATCAATATGAGCAATCTCTGAATATTGTTTGTTATTGGTATAATGAGTTTCCCCATCGCATTTTTCAGATGCGTAAATGACATAATTACCCGATAAAACAGGATACCTAACTATAGAATTAAGATTTTGTTTCCATATAGGATTTTCCGAACTTGAGTCATTCAGCAACCAACAAACCTCGCCGTTGTTAAATTTATCGTATGGTTTATAATAACTGCCATCATTCTTATTCGTACTATAGCAATTATTTATTTCCACGCTTTTTTCATTTACATTACCGAACAAAGAGTTATTGATACCGTATGCGAAACATGATGTTATACTGCCACTAGCAGCATTACCAACAATACAACCAGCATGCAGAGAAGAGTTCACCGCAGCAAAATCAGCGCAATAAGTGATAGAAGAACTTCTAGCCAAATATCCGACTATACCACCAGCATCAATGTTGCTTGCTGTAACTGCCACTCCTTCGTTAACACACTTTTCGATTCTTGCAAGATTAGCGTACCCAACAAAAGCACCCACTCCAAAATTTTGGGATGGAGTTTCCACCTCGGCATTTACACTTCCTGACTTCAAAGTCAAGTCATGAATGTATCCGCCATCATCAAGAAGAGCAACAAATCCTGCTCCATTACGAACATGTCCGTTAACTTTTAAACCACTGATAGATTTTCCATTACCATCAAATTCGCCAGAGAACTCAGAAATTGGAGTCCATGCGAAATCTTTGCCCAAAGTGATGTCGTCGCCAAGTCTTGCATTTACATTCTTTTTGCTTGATTCATTCAAATAATTGGCAAACCATAGCAATTCACTCTGTTTCTTGATCAAATAGAAGCCATCAGCATCATGTTCAGGTTCTTGCAAACCAGCTCTGCACACAGTACAGACGCCATCGGCGAAATTATGTTCCCAATCTTGAAGATTGGAGTCGTTGCTGTAAACTCGGTATCTTTCGGACTCATTTTCATGGCAAGTGAACGCACCGAACACTTGCTGAGTGGCAGTAAGAGAAGGGATTGTGTCCTTGCTCAAATCCTGTTTCCAAACAGCCTTATCGAGACTATCGTTCAGCAGATAACAAACCTCACCACTCTTGAAACAGTTAGCAGTTCGTCCACCATCAGCTGTTTCTTTGTCAGGAAGCAGATAAAAGCAACGACTGGCAGCAGACGCACCAGAGCCTACACATGTATTTTCTGAATAGCAGAAACTGCGTTCAACACTACCCTTTGTAACTTTGGCAACAAGGCCATAACCTTTTACATTAGCCATGTTTGCACAATATGCAACCGAAGCACTATCGCCATTAAGTTCACCAACAATGCCACCAATAAATTGAGAGTTAGCGCCATTAATAACAACAGAAGCGTTTACGCATTTAGAGACCGAGCCTTCGGCAACTGCCGCAAAAGCACCCACATACTTGTCTTGTGACAGAATTGCACCATCTATAAGATTGAGATTGGTTATGCAACCATTGGCTTTCAAAGAATCTACCAAAGGAGCATCAATACCACTGATGGAATGTCCGGCACCGTCGAAATGGAAGCCACATACAAAGCTGTTCCATTGCTGCTGACCCATTCTGTAATTCTCTGGCATCAACTTTATGTCGTAGACAAGAACCACTTTTCCAACAACCATGTTACTGTGTTCAGCAATCCAGCACAGATTTCCCTGATTTGAGACCATATAGGTGCTATTTACAAGAAGGGGTTCCTGGTAGGAAGTCTGGCACTTGGTGCAAAGACCATACTGGTTGAAACTGTGATATTGAGCTTTATCTTTTTCTGCCTCATTGTTGGTATAGAACAACATTTCTACTTCCTCGGTAGAATTGCACCCCTTTACGCCATAAACAATATATTTAGCAAGAACAGAAGGGACAGAATCGGCTTGTAACATCTGTTTCCACACCGGATTTTCAGAAGAAGCGTCATTCAACAGATAGCAAACCTCGCCACTCTTGAACTGCTCAATAGTTTTTCCAAGATTGCCATCACTGCTTGACAAAGAGAAACATCTGACAATATCGTAGTTTGCATTTCCACCCACCAAAGGCAACTCCATTTGACGGGTATTATAAGTAAAGGAGCCACGCGCTTTGACACGGTTGGAAGCAAGGCCTCCACATGTATTACCACTAACAGGAGCAAAGTTCGCACAATTCTCAATGGTATATGTGTTGCTATTTGTGCTATAAATAAAACCTATCAAGCCACCCGCACGACCATTTTTAGCCTCAACACGAATACCCCTGTTCACACAATTTATCAGTTGTGCAGAGCCAGAAACAGTAGCAGTAAACGCTCCAACTTCATCACTTCCTCTAATTTCTCCCTGATCTAAAATCAGATTCTGAACTTTTGCCGAGCCAGCCAGATAATCGAAGAAGCCCGCACGACTTTTCTTATCAACACTGATGCCTCTGATAGTGTGATTCTGGCCATCGAAGACACCCTTAAACTGAGGTATAGGTTTCCACTCTGACTGTCCCTTTTTGTAAGTTCCCAACAAAATATCGTTCAGAAGTATTACTCTGGTACGTTCATCATCCCTATGTTTTTCCTGATATTCAGAGAACCAGCACAACTGACCGGCGTTGCTAATTTCAAAGCACCCTCCATTTTCATCGGCAGGCTGGTAGGCATTATTACAAAAACAGCAGACACCATTTCGGTTGAAAGAATGAGCGTTTGGTTTAGTATCGCTATTGCAGAAAACTATAGTTGTTCCGTCGCAAGCCGTAGTTTTGATAACTACCGGTCCGGTGAAGCATGGGTACGAATTGACGGCATTAACCACGACTTTCTGTCGCCAGGCCACATCGTCAGCCTCGCTGCTTCTGTTCAACTTATAACAAACCTCACCACTGCACAACTGGGCGTCGGTCTGTTCATAGGCGCTAGTAGCGACTGATACGATATAGTATGAATTATCGATTGTAGGTATGCTTGTACCCACTGTCCAAGAAGACCCTATACTAAGCGAGTTGGTCAAAGAACCACCGTTCAGTACACCAAAATTTCGAAGCCTATTCAAACATGCATTAAAACTGCACTTGTCGGCATAACCTACAAAACCACAGTTTTTATTATCAGAATCAAAAACATGCAATGCATAAGCTTGAGTGCTTACATCAACTTTCTCGAATGTAGAAGACTTGGCATAACCAACCGCACCGCCAGAATACTTTTGGGCATACAACTGGCACTGCACCTTACAGTTAAGAATAGAACTGCTTTCGGCATAACCAGCGATAGCACCTGCATAAGAATTTGACCAGACAATAGCACCCTCAAGATTCAAGTTTGACACAGCCGCATTCTTCAAAAAGCCAAACAATCCCTGGTAATTACCTTCTTTTGCGGCTAAGGACTCAATAGTATAACCAGCGCCATCGAAAGAGCCCGCATAAGGAGTTGCAGGAGAGGCACCTATCGGAACCCAATCGACTTTTCTGTTGAACAAGAGACATGATATGTCGTTGACTAAAGTAGCGCTAATGCGGCTGTTGCCAGCATTGACCTCTTTGGCAAACCACATCAGGTTACCATAATTCTTAATCAGGTAACTGCCATTTTTAGAGGCTGGTTTTTCAAAAGATCCGTCTTCGACACAAAAACCTTTTACATCGTATGTCTTTTCAACATCATTGTCGATGTTGGAGAAAGTTCCATCCTTCTTCTTGTAAACAGTTTTACCATCGAACATAGGAGTAACATCTTCGCCAATAGTCTGTTTCCACACACAACTGGTTTCAAGTTCAGGATAATTCTCGTGATTCAACTGCCAGCAAGCACGACCAGAAACGATTGAACGATAATCGAATAACTGTGCACCGATACTTGTATTGTCATATTGCGCCCGACCATATTCACAGATACAATTCTTCAGGAAGTCACTATCGGACTGCGAATTGTTAGTGTAAGGAACAAAAGCATAGCCATTAGCCACATCGCCGCCCATAAAACAGTTATTTATGGAGTTAATGCCACTAACAGAACCACACAGAAAACCCGCAGACAAAACAGAAGAACGCACTTCAGAGTTGCAATAACAATGATTGAATTTAAATTCAACCATACAGTCTCCAACAAAACCACCAGCGCGTTTAGCACCGTTCACTAACATATTGCTACCACAATAGTCGAAACTGACCGATGAAGATACCCTTCCAACAAAGCCACCAGCATAAGTAGAAGCTGTGATGCGAGATTCGGCTGTCTTGTTTACGAAACAACTATTGAATTCAGCAGAGCCCACCCAACCGGCAAAAGCACCCGAATGACTAAAATCGGTAATTATAGGGTTCAGAATAGTCAGAGAATCTACACGAAGGATATTGACTTTTGAGAACAATCCACCAAAAGTAGAACCAGTTGAACGAATGTTTCGGAAAGTGTGTCCATTACCATGAATGCGAAGTTTAGTACATTCAATAGGCTCCCAGTTTCCAATACCAGAAAAATCCAGATCGGCACCTATCGACACATCTTCATACAAATCAGTTCTTAGTTCAGATAAATCGGCAACTGTTTTAACAATCAAACTTTTTGCCGAAACAAACAACGGGACTAACAGCATTGCTGTCATCACCATAACTCTTTTGAAAAAGTTCTTTTTGAGAGAATAATATTTCATTTTCGTATATTTTTTTCATCCCCGTTTATGCAGTCTATTTCGTCAAGACAGGATTATTTCGTGAAGGCTTATCTTATGAGCCATAATAAACTCTGAATAACAGTTAGTTACAAATAGACCAAACAACAAATTACAAATGCCAATGTTCGAGTCCTTTCTAAACACAGAAATACCCGAAAAAAACGAGCAAAATTACAAAAAAGCAGAAAAAAAGACAGCAATCAAGTCTGAAAATCTGCTAGATAATTAATGCTTTTTCCTGCCATAAAAAAGCACAAATCATATTGCAAAAAGTAAATTTTGTTTGCCGCCTTTCTATACTTTTTATATCTTTAATAAAAAATTCGATTATGAAATTAACAACACACATGTTTATTGCGGCTGTGCTTTGTCTGTTAGCAAGTTGCCACAGCAAAACGGACACAGCCTCCACCATCACCTATAAGGGGACAGTGACCAACAACGAGGGTGTGAGGCTGGAAGGCGTGAGGATTAGCGCCGCCGACACCATTATGACCACCGACAGCACAGGTACCTTCAGATACATAAAGCACAACGCCGACAAGCGCTTTGTGCTCAAACTCGAAAAAGAGGGATTCTTCGACTTTATCTGTTCGAGAGAGGCAAATGACACAACCCGCATCAACATAAAGCTGTCACCAAAAGCCAAGAGCGAGAACTGCGACCAGTTTGAGTTTGACGCAACCAAAGGCACTACCATCAAATTAAGCGGCATAGAGGTGGCAATTCCTGAAAATGCACTTGTTGATGATAAGGGAACTGACTACAAAGGCCATGTGAAAGCAGATGTACTCTATCTAACACCAGACGACATCAACTTCCGCAACCAGATGCCAGGCGGCGACCTATTGGCATTGAATACGAATAGAGACACGGTTGCCCTTATTTCATACGGAATGGTGAATGTGCAGTTGAAGGGCGAGAACAGCCAGAAATTGCAGTTAAAAGAAGGCAAACGCGCGAAACTTACCTATAAAATACCTAACTGCGTCAAGAGCAACACCCCAGACACCATTCCGCTCTGGCATTTTAACGAAGCCAACGGACTATGGGAAGAGGAAGGCTACTCACTACACAAAGGCGACACTTACGAAGGAGAAGTAAAGCACTTCAGTTGGTGGAACTGTGACTGCATGATGAAACCATTTGCATTTTTAACCATACAGACTGTAGACGCCAGTGGGAAACCAGTATCCGCATGGGTAAGCGCAAAAACTAAATATTTTGGCATTTTATACACACCAACCGATAGCAATGGCATTGCTAAAGGTTACATAACATCAGGACAAACTATATATTTCAGCGCAAGCGCAAGCAATACATATCAGTATTGGGACGACATGACAACAATTGATGACATTGCTACATTTGATAATGGGAAAGACTACAATATTGTTTTAACAGTAGGAGACGCACCAGACCAAGCCCTTGAAGAAACTGATATAGACTCTACCATTATAGAGGAGAAGAATAACTGCTTAAAGAAGGACCCAAAACCTGCGAAAATGCAGATAGCCTACACTCGTGAGAATAACAACAGAAACGAAATATTCTGGGGAGGGAAGTCAAGGTATGCCGGACTTGGAGAAACCTTTAAGGTAGACCCTAGCAGTTTATGGCTAGAAAATAAAATTAAATTGACCAGAAAAGGAGAGCAGAAAAAGTATTTTGAGAAATGTAGTAAAATAAACATGCCAAGACCTGATGTGATTGAATGTTTTGTAGATGACTACAGGTACCATAAAATAAGGCTGGCACCAGATGGTGCTACAATTTCGAGAATTGACACCTCTAAATACTGGGACTCATTAAGCGAAAGGGCCTATTGGGCTTGTAAATCAATCTGGTTAAAACCTAATGAGCACAAACATGTTATTGACTTGTACGAGATTTACCAGGACGAAGAATTTGGTATTGCAAAAAGAGACTCACTAATCGGCATTACCACCTTCTATACAAATGACCTTATCTGCAAACTACAATTTACAGATACAACGGGAGCAAAAAGGACAGAACAAATTTACCCTCCTTTATCGGGAAAAGAGTTAGAATTGATAACGAAGAAGCCAAAAATAGACGGTAGCAAACCAATAAAGTTGATAGCTGAAACCTGCGAAGGTTATCAATTTACGATTAAGCGCGTAAATTGTAAGCAATCTTCAAAAAACTTTATTTACGATGGGAAGAACGACTATCTGAGCCCTGTAGCCGTCAGATTACGAACAATAGCAATAAAGTTTGACGACAAGCTGAATGAGAACTTATATGACACTACAGTTAAGATTCCTCTACTCATCAACAAGAAAAACATCGACATAGAAAAAGACAAAAACAGCAGCCGTCCAGCAATAGACACTGCGATGTGAGAACAATACAAAAGATGAAGAAAAAGCGGCAGACCGATGTTTGCCGCTTTTATTGTATTATATGCGCCAGAAAATAGCAAGAGGACCTCAGTGTCGGTCGATATAGTTGTGTTTTTAGTATGCCACAACAAGAGAAAACCACCAGAAACAGCTTTCATTTTGAAATGGATTGGAAAATTCGTACATTTGCAAACTTTTTATACATTAGCGTATTAGCGCAATAACGAAATAGAAAAATAATTAAGATAAAAATATAGAGATGATTACAGCGACAGACATTGTAGTACAATTCGGTAAGCGAGTATTGTTCCAGGATGTAAACCTGAAGTTCACAAAGGGAAACTGCTATGGTATTATTGGTGCCAACGGTGCCGGTAAATCAACCTTCTTGAAGGTTATCAGCGGCGAACTTGCCCCTAACAAGGGTAACATCAGCATTGGTCCGGGCGAACGCTTGTCAGTGTTGGAACAGGACCACTTTAAGTACGACGACTGCACAGTTATGGACACCGTACTTCGCGGTCACGCTCCATTGTATGCCGTAATGAAGGAAAAAGACGCCCTTTATGAAAAGGCAGACTTCAGCGATGCAGACGGTATCCGCGCATCGGAATTGGAAGAAAAGTTTGCTGAAATGGACGGTTGGAACGCAGAAAGCGACGCAGCAAGCTTGTTGAGCGGCCTCGGCATTAAGGAAGACCTCCACTACCAGTTGATGGGCGACCTCAGCGGTAAGCATAAAGTGCGTGTATTGTTGGCACAGGCCCTCTTCGGCAAGCCAGACAACCTGCTCCTCGACGAGCCTACCAACGACTTGGACTTGGACACTGTAACCTGGTTGGAAAACTACCTCTCTGAATTTGAGAACACCGTGTTGGTAATCTCACACGACCGTCACTTCCTCGACGCAGTGAGCACCCACACTGTAGATATCGACTACAACAAGATTACCCTCTACGCAGGTAACTATAGCTTCTGGTACGAATCTAGCCAGTTGGCACTCCGCCAGCAGGCACAGCAGAACAAGAAGGCAGAAGAAAAGAAGAAGGAACTCATGGAGTTCATCCAGCGTTTCTCTGCCAACGTTGCAAAGTCAAAGCAGACTACCAGCCGTAAGAAGATGTTGGAGAAACTCAACATTGAGGAAATCCAGCCTTCAACCCGTAAGTACCCAGGCATCATCTTCACCCAGGACCGCGATCCGGGTAATGTAATTTTGGAAGTAAAGGGTTTGAGTAAGAGCATCGGTAGCGATGTATTGTTCAAGGATGTAACCTTCAACGTAGAAAAGGACGACAAAGTTGTGTTCCTTTCACACGACCCTCGTGCAATGACCGCATTCTTCCAGATTATCAACAACGAAGAACAGGCTGACGACGGTACCTTCTCTTGGGGTGTTACCATCACAACCTCTTACCTTCCATTGGATAACACCAAGTACTTCCAGAACGACATGAGCCTTATGGACTGGTTGACACAATACTCACCAGACACCCACGAGACATTCGTGCGTGGCTTCTTGGGCCGTATGTTGTTCCAGGGCGAAGAAATCTACAAGAAGGCCAGTGTATGTTCCGGTGGTGAAAAGATGCGTTGTATGATTTCGAAGATGATGATGACCAACGCGAACTGCCTCATCCTCGACTCTCCAACCAACCACTTGGACTTGGAATCAATCCAGGCATTTAACAACTCATTGAAGAGTTTCAAGGGTAACATCCTCTTCACCAGCCACGACCACGAGTTCATCCAGACTGTATGTAACCGTGTGATTGAGTTGACACCAAACGGTATTATCGACAAGCGCATGGACTACGACGACTATATTACAGACGCCAACGTAGCCGCATTGCGTGAGAAATTATACGCAAAATAAAACAAATGGGGAGCACCCAAATGAAAAGAAATAACGGAAACCGCCTTGTAGCCCTGGCATCTATTGCCATGGGCTTCTTGGCATTATCACTAGGCAGTTGCAGTAAAACCAACAACCGCTTCGCAAACGAGCAGATAGAGAACGATCCGTCGTTCAAGCCCTACTCTATTGTTCGCTTCGACAAAGAGGTGATGAGCCTCGACCCGAACAAGGTAGAGGAAGGTATGACCGCGCTTGAAGAAAAATACGGCGACCTCTTCGACATGTATTTGCAAAAGGGCGTGGAAGTAGGAACAGCCATTGTTCCCGTGCAGGGCGACAGCAGCAAGTTTACCATCAACAAGCAGACTGCCAAGGTGCTGAAAGAAGAGATTTTGAGCCACAAGGGTTATCAGACCTTCTTCCACGCCGAAGACTCGGTATTTGCCAATGGATTGGACAAGGAGATGCAAGACCTGACCAACGCCATGCAGCGTTTCCACAAATTCTTTCCAGAAAAAGAAGTTCCCAGCAACATACTGGCTATGTTCAGTTGCTTCGGCCCGAAAATGGCTGTAGGCGACCACAACGAACTGATGATTTCAATGGAATACTACATCGGTTCGAAATACCCCTACTACAAGGCAGTGGACGGCATAAACGACTACGACGCCATTAACCTGACCCGCGAAATGATGGTTAGGGACATGATGCTTGGCTGGGCCTACTACACATTCGCAGACCCAACCGAAGGCAACGGCAGACTACTGGACCAGATGCTCTACCAGGGCAAGTTGCTCTACCTTGTAGAAGCCTGCATGCCTAACGAGAAGCCAGAAAAGCTGATGGGCTACACCAAAGACCAATGGGAATGGAGCGTGAAAAACGAAGGCAACATGTGGAACAAGGTGAAAGACATGAACCACCTGTATACCTACGACCACCTCACCATTTCTAAATACATCAATCCGGCACCGCACACCGTGTTCTTCCCTTTCAACGAGGCAGACATGAGCACACCGGAAGCCCCTGGCAAAGGCGGCATCTGGCTTGGTTGGCGCATCGTGTCGAGCTATATGGCCCGCAACAAGAATGCCACCCTTGCCGATTTGATGGCAGAAACCAACAGCCAAAAGTTATTGGAAGAATCAGGCTATAACCCCAAATAACAGACGAGAACTGCTTATATTGGGGAATAATCAAAATAAAAACAACAACTACTATAGGACACCTAAAGAGCCTAATAGAAGACCTTATGATGCGAGAAGAAGTAACAACAGGAATCATATCGATTAGCGGAGACGCAGACGCGAACTACAAGTTTGAAGAAGGCGATGGCGAAAACATGCCCATTCTGCACCGTCGAAACATGGTACTCTTTCCTGGGGTAATACTGCCCGTAGCGCTTGGCCGCAAAAAGTCGCTGAACGCAATAAAATTCTGTCACAAGAAGAATACCCCAATAGGCGTATTCGCACAAAAAGACGCGAAGGTTGAAGACCCAAGCATCAACGACCTCTACACCCACGGCACAATGGCAACAGTGCTGAAGATATTGGAAATGCCCGATGGAACGTCGAGCGCCATTCTTCAGGGCAAGGCCCGCATTGGATTGCTTTCGCTCGACAACAGCGACCCTTTCGTTAGAGGTAATGTGGAATTGAGAGCAGAGGAAAAAGCCGACGACAACGACGCAGAATTCAAGGCTCTGCAGAAATCAATAAAGGAAAGCGCCATTAAGTTGGTGAAGAGCGGAGGCAACGTACCACCAGAGGCATCGTTTGCCATCAGCAACATAGAAAGCACGCGCCAGCTCATCAACTTCATCAGCGCCAACCTCAACTTCGGACTCAAAGACAAGCAGACACTGCTTGACCAAGACAGCATAAAGAAACGCGCCTTCAAACTGAGGGGACTGCCCAACGAAGAGTTGCAGTTGCTTGAACTGAAACTCGAAATTCAGAGCAAAACCCAAAACGGCATTGAAAAGCAACAGCGCGAATACTTCCTGCACCAGCAGATTAAGACCATACAAGACGAGTTGGGCGACAGCGACGACGCCAGCCAAGACTACGAGAACTTTAAGCAGCGCGCCAGCGAGAAGAAATGGAGCGAGGCCGTAGCCGAAATCTTCAACAAAGAGTTGAAGAAACTGAAGCGCCTTTCACCACACTCACCCGAATACGGCGTACAGGCCAACTACCTGGAAACCCTCGTCAGCCTGCCATGGGGCGAATTCAGCAAAGACAGCATCAACCTGAAGAAGGCACAGAAAGTGCTGAACCGCGACCACTATGGTATGGACCAGGTGAAAGACCGAATTTTGGAACACTTGGCCGTGCTTAAGTTGAAAAACGACATGAAGTCGCCAATCATCTGCCTATACGGCCCTCCGGGTGTAGGTAAGACCTCGTTGGGCAAGTCAATAGCAGAAGCGCTAAACCGCAAATATGTGCGCATCTCGTTAGGCGGACTCCACGACGAAAGCGAAATACGCGGACACCGCCGCACCTACATTGGTGCAATGCCTGGCCGCATCATCCAGAGCCTGCAGAAAGCGGGCACCTCGAACCCCGTCTTCATCCTCGACGAGATAGACAAGGTTTCGAAAGACTTTAAGGGCGACCCAGAGGCAGCCCTTTTGGAAGTGTTGGACCCTGAACAGAACAACACCTTCCACGACAACTTCCTCGACGTAGACTACGACTTGAGCAAGGTGATGTTTATTGCCACCGCCAACGACGTTAGCGCTATTTCGAAACCCCTACTCGACCGTATGGAGTTGATTGACATCAGCGGCTACATTCAGGAAGAGAAGGTGGAGATTGCCCTACAGCACCTTGTTCCGAAAGAAATGGAAGAGGTGGGACTCAACGCAGAGCAGGTAAAACTCGGCAAAGAGACCATCAACTACATTATAGAGCACTACACCCGCGAAAGCGGTGTGCGCGAACTGGACAAACAGATTACCAAAGTGTTGCGCAAGACCGCCAAGAAAGTGGTTCTGAAAGAGGAATACAATGCCGAAATTGGCATTGCCGACTTGAAGGAACTGCTTGGCAACGAACGCTTCACCCGCGAAATATACGAAGGCAACGAGTATGCCGGCGTGGTAACCGGTTTGGCTTGGACCAGTGTAGGCGGTGAAATCCTCTTCATTGAGACCAGTTTGAGCAAGAGCAAGGCTGGCAAACTGACCATGACCGGAAACTTGGGCAACGTGATGAAGGAAAGTGCCATGATTGCCATGGAATACTTGAAAGCACACGCCGACAAATACGGTTTAGACAGCGAAGCATTCGAGACCAACGACGTGCACATGCACGTGCCAGAAGGTGCCACTCCAAAAGACGGACCTTCAGCCGGCATCACCATCCTCACCTCGCTCGCATCGGCCTTCACCAACCGCAAAGTGCGCAAGAATTTAGCCATGACCGGTGAAATAACCCTCCGTGGCAAAGTGCTGCCAGTGGGCGGCATCAAGGAAAAGATACTTGCTGCCAAACGTGCGGGTATTAAGGAGATTGTGATGTGCAAGGTGAACCAGAAAGACGTGGAAGAAATTAAGCCAATCTACCTGAAAGGACTTTCATTCCACTATGTAGAAGACGCCAGCGAAGTGCTCGATTACGCATTATTGGCCGAAAAAAGTTCCAAATAAGAACTTTAGTCCTATTTTAGCAGATAAAAAAGGACAAATTAGTAGCACATAGCACAAAAAGAGGTATCTTTGATTAGCGAAAATCGCAAAAGACGGGAATGACCGTCGTGAACAGATAAAAAAGACAAAAAACGATTTGTTTAACAATATGGATGAGAAGAAAGAAGAGAATGAAGTACAGGGACTGAACTTCATTGAAGCCGAAGTGGCGAAAGATTTGGAAGAAGGCCGTAACAATGGCCGCATTCAAACCCGTTTCCCGCCAGAACCAAACGGCTACCTCCATATCGGACATGCGAAGGCCATCTGCATGGACTTCGGCATTGCCAGAAAATTTAACGGCAGCTGCAACCTCCGTTTCGACGATACCAATCCGGTAAAGGAAGATGTGGAGTATGTAGACAGCATTAAGGAAGACATCCAGTGGTTGGGTTACCAGTGGAAGAACATCTACTATGCGTCTGACTACTTCCAGCAGCTCTACGACTTGACCATCCGCTTCATTAAGGAAGGCAAGGCTTATGTAGACGAGCAGAGCGCAGAACAGATTGCCGCACAAAAGGGTTCACCTACCGTACCAGGCACCAACAGCCCTTACCGCGACCGCAGCGTAGAAGAGAACTTGAAACTCTTCCAAGACATGACAGATGGCAAGGTAGAAGACGGAAAGATGGTGTTGCGTGCCAAGATTGATATGGCATCGCCAAACATGCACTTCCGCGACCCAATTATGTACCGCATCATCACCACCCACCCACACCACCGCACAGGCTGGAAGTGGAAGGTGTACCCTATGTATGACTTCGCACACGGACAGAGCGACTACTTTGAAGGTGTTACCCACTCACTCTGTACCCTCGAGTTCGAAGTTCACCGTCCGCTTTACGATTGGTTCATCGACCAGTTTGCCGACAGCGACTACCGTCCAAAACAGCGTGAGTTCAACCGTTTGAACCTCACCTACACCGTTATGAGCAAGCGCAAGATGCTCCAGTTGGTGAAGGAAGGTTTGGTTCGTGGTTGGGACGACCCACGTATGCCGACTATTTGCGGTTTGCGCCGTCGCGGTTATACCCCAGAAAGTATTCACGACTTCGTATACAACAAGATTGGTTTCACTAAGTATGTCGGCCTCATCGACATGAGCGTGTTGGAAAGCTGCATCCGCGAGGATTTGAACAAGCGCGCCAACCGTGTTTGCGGTGTGGTTAATCCGGTTAAGTTGGTCCTCACCAACTACCCAGAAGACCAGGAAGAAACCGTGCAGATGGAGAACAACCAGGAAGACGAGAACGCAGGTATGCGTGACGTTCCATTCAGCAAAGAATGCTGGATTGAGCAAGACGACTTCATGGAAGACGCTCCTAAGAAGTACTTCCGCCTTACCCCAGGTAACGAGGTCCGCTTGAAGGGTGCGTACATTGTAAAATGTACCGGCTGCAAGAAGGACGAAAACGGCAATGTGGTAGAAGTTTACGCAGAATACGATCCGTTGAGCAAGAGCGGCAGCGGCACTCCAGAAAGCAACCGCAAGATTAAGGGTACCATTCACTGGGTAAGCGTTAAACACGCCCTTGAAGCAGAAGTACGCCTTTACGACCGCTTGTTCAGTTGCGAAAATCCGGGAGAAGACAAAGAACGCGACTTCCACGAAATGTTGAATCCAGATTCATTGAAGATTGTGAAGGCTTACGTAGAGCCATCATTGGCAAACGCAAAGGCACTCGACCACTACCAGTTCCAGCGTATTGGTTACTTCAATGTAGACCCAGACAGCAAACCAGGCGCATTGGTATTCAACCGCACAGTAGGTTTGAAAGACAGCTGGGCAAAAATTGCAAACAAGTAATTAGAGCACAACCTCTATAAGTAACTGGGGCATATCATTAAAACATGATGTGCCCCTTTTCTTTCAAGAAGAATGAACAAGAAACAAAAAGAGAAAATTTCTGATCGGCTCTTAATAATAGGAGTTGTTAGTATGCTATTGTTCCTTATTACCCCGGTACTTTATAAGAACACAGAACTATTTCATAGTTTTTGGGCAATCTATGTTTTTATTTATTCTGGCGGTATTATGGTTATTTCATCCGTTGCAAGACTAATAGTAAAGTCTATTGCTGATACGCCAGACTCTATAGTAAGAGAACGGGAAGAAGCGGCTAAGTTGAGAAAGAAGACTATAATGGAGGCATACGCTGCTGTGATTTCCGCAATTGTTAATGCGGACAATAAGACACAAGAGGAGGAAAAAAATATCGTAAGAAGGTTCGTCAACAAACTATATAAAACAGATGAGGAGAGAGACACCTTCTGTGATATATATAAACATATAAATCACAAAAACGTAGCACCTGTATTAGACACCTTAAACGCCTACATAAAGCATTCGGAAAGAGTTGCCCTGATAGAAATGCTATTCTCTGTTATTATCGCAGACGAAATAATTACCGATAAAGAATGGGATACGTTACAAACTGTGCTCATCAAACTGGCACCCGCTGATGTGGAAGAAATAAACTATCTCTACACGAAATACAAAGCAAGGCATCGATATAGAGAAGAGGCAAAGGCAAACCAGCATGACACACAGAATACGAGTCAACAGACAAAACAACAACAGAACAACATTGCATACGCCACACTTGGATTAACAGCACAGGCCAGCCAGGAAGAAATCCACAATGCCTACATCAAACTCGCCAAGAGATATCACCCCGATACCGTTCAAGACGAAAATTTGAAAGAGATGATGGCAGAGAAATTCAAAGAAATAAAGAAAGCCTACGAAGAACTAAGAAGTAAGAAGTATTCACATAGTTGACCACCGCTTATGTATTATTCAGGTAAAATCCCCGACCGGTGAAAAGTTTCTCTATAGAAAAAATAGTCGCCATTTTCGAATTTTGAGTATTTATACAATGTAGAGCATCCGCTTTCACCACCTTTAAGAGGGAAACTATCAACATCAAAATGTCCTGTTTTTACATTTAGCCTTTTTAAATAGGCAACATACTCATTATGCTTATAATAAAAAGAGCTAAGAGAGTCTGGCAATTTTTCAGGAGTCGTTTTCCATCGCAGTTTATAGGAATATCCATTTTGATAGTTATCATTCTTTTCCATATTCGAATAAACAGCTTCATACTTAACCAGCAATTTCCCCTTTCCATTGAAATCGGCCCTACTAGCGATAAACCCTTCATCAGTATAAGAAAATTTGGTCACATGGGTAATGCCAAGGCTATCTGACTTTGTAGTTTCCGCAATGCAACGTCCATCGTCATCGTACTCATAAAGCACATAAGAAGTTCGTCCACGGTCGACAATGGTCTCCTTGGAGAGAAAAGAATCCTTATACTCAAACCTGCGCATTTTCAAAACGGTAACAGTGTCGGAAGCGTAAATACATTCACATATAGGCTTTTTATTAGCATTAAGCCAACATTTCGTCATCCTCCTAATACCACCCGATTTTGGATCCTTATCGGCAGAAACGGGCACATAATCGTACGTAACATCCATTCTAACATAACAGTATTCAACAAAACCATTGTCATTGAAATCAGCAGAGCGTTCGTCAACCTCTTCCGTTGTTAAATCAGCATCAGACATCGAACTGCCAAACAACTTAGAATCTAGTTGATAGTACTTAACAACCAACAAAAGGATAATTATTACCAAGTATATATATTTACTCATATCCAGCAAATTGGAATCACTTAAAAAAACAGCATCATAGATAATGCAGTCATTTTTTTACAAAATTAGACTATAAGAAAAAAAAGTACAAATTGCAGAAAGAAAAATCTATGTGGACAGGAAATGGAGGAAAAAGAACAATCAATGACTTTTTTTTAAAAATTAAATTACAAGATTGACTCTAAATTTGCCATGCAAGAAAAAACGAAGCAATCATGAAACACACCATTAACACATTCATATCTATTGCGCTGTTAGCAGGCACAAGTGCGATGAATGCGAACTCAGCCGAGACCTTAAAAGTCAGTTTAGCCGACAGCATAAGACCCGTTACGCACTGCGCATCGGGTTCTCTATATGGTATGACCGAAGACCTGCCAACCGACATTAAAGGTTTGGTTGAACCTTTGAAACCACATATGTTCTGCCAACCACCCGAAGGCACAAAAAACAACCAGCACCCTTATGGTGACGGTTTTATTATAGCAGACCGATTGAAAGGAACCACAGCCAAGGTACAAATTACCCTACCCGACTTGCTGCCCTACTGGCCTTACCAGTGGCCCGGACAGCACACATGGTCAGACGCTGTAGCCAGACAGATTAACCGAAAACACGACCTTGGTATAGAGAATATTCACAGTTATGTGATTTGGAACGAGCCAGACGGCACTTGGAAAGACGCAAACGGCGAACTCACCACCACTGTTTGGAAACCAACATACGACTTGATTAGACAGATGGACCCTGAAACACCAATTGTGGGTCCATGTATAGCCTACTACCACGGCGACCGAATGAAAAAATTCCTACAGTTCTGTAAAGCGAACAACTGTCTGCCCGACGAAATTTGCTGGCACCAATGGGGAAGCGAAGGTTTGGCAGGCGCTGTTGAAAGCGTACGCAAACTGGAAGACGAATTGGGCATTGGGCACCGACCTATCTGCATCAACGAATACTGTGCAGGTTCCGACGACAGTAAAAAGAAGTTTGAAGGCTGTCCTGGTTATTCTGTACCCTTCATTGCAAAATTTGAGCGCCACGGCGTAGAAAGCGCCACCATTTCGTGGTGGTTTACAGGCCTACCTGGCCGTTTAGGTAGTCTGCTCACCGACAAGAACCAGCGTGGCGGCGGTTGGTGGCTCTACAAATGGTACGGCGATATGGAAGGCTACATGGCAAAAGTAACCCCACCAAACGACTATAGCGACAAGGTAGACGGTTTTGCAGCCGTAGACAAGAAAAACAACTGTGCGAGCCTTGTATTAGGAGGTAATACAGAAGGCGATGTGAATGTTGTTTTCCAAAGTCTGCCAGCATTTATGGGCGGCAAGGTGAACGTAAAGATTGAACGCGTAACCTGGCAAAGCAAAGACACCCCCGTAAACGGCACCGACTTGATTTCGGAAAAAGTGATGACACTTGAAGGCACCACACTTACCGTGCCCGTAAAGATAGAAAGCAAGCTCTACGGCTACCGCATCTTTATGACACCAGTCGATGTGAAACAGACCCCCTATAAAGACCAGGCAGCAGAAGTACCTGGCAAAATAGAAGCAGAAGACTATGATGTAGCCGGACAAGGATTCTCGTACTACGATAACGACACCGAAAACAAAGGGGGAAACTACCGTGAAGATGGTGTGGACATTGTAACCTCAAACGACGGATACGCTATTGGCTACACAGAAAAGGGCGAATGGTTGGAATACACCATCGACGTTAAAGACACCCACAAGTACGCCATATTCGCTAAAGTGGCCAATCCGGACGAGAAAGACGGATTTCACCTCTACATCGACGACAAGAAAATAACCAGCGACTACACGCTTGAAAAAACAGGAGACGACTGGGACACTTACGGTAAAGTAAAAATCTGCGAAACAAACATCGAAGAGGGCCAACACATTCTAAAGTTGGAAATTGCCGGAAACTACGTCAACATAGACTGCTTGGATTTTGTATTCGCCGAACAAAGCGGTATTGACAAGATTTAC
>JAKSKS010000031.1 GCA_024401615.1 Paludibacteraceae bacterium | reverse complement strand
CATATGATAAACAGACCTTGATGAGCCAATTCAGCGGTAAAGAACTTGCAAAATATATCGAAAATAGCGGTGATTATGTTACTTCCGGTGCTTCTTACAGTTCCAAAGCTGTGAACAACGCTATCAAAAATGCAGTACCTCCTACTAAAAAGACAGAAACCGCAAGCGCACCTGCCACACCAGCACCGGCTAAGAGCACTACAGTTGCGACCAACACAAGCGTAAAACCTGCAAAACAAACAGAAACAGCCAACCATTCGGCAACGAAAGGCGAAACAAAATATAAGGTAAAGAAAGGTGAAACCCTGTTTGCCATCTGCAAACGCCAGGGCTGTTCGGTTAGCGAAGTGGAGGAATTGAATCCTAAACTTAAGAAACGCGCCATAATTGAGGGAGAAGTACTAACATTGCCAGCTCCGTTCAGCAGCGCATCGGCAAAAAAGAAAAACGACCAAAGCGGCCTCACCGTTCACGAAGTGAAAAAGGGAGAAACCCTATACGGCATTGCCAACGAATACAAAGTCAGCGCCGACGATATTGAGCGTTTGAATCCAGGCGTGAAAAAAGGAGGCATAAAGGCAGGTAAGGCACTCATTATGCCATCGACCAGCAAATACATTGCCGACAAAAATTCCGCACCCGACTACCGTGTGCACAAAGTGCAAAAAGATGAGACCGTTTTCAGCATCAGCAAGAAGTTCAATGTTAGTCCGAGCGAAGTTGCCGCTAACAACGACGTAAAGAACGGTGTGAAAGTGGGCCAGATATTGGCATTGCCACCAAGCGCAAAAAACAAGGAAAAGACAGGTGTTGCCAGCGTTTACCGCCAAAATGCCACAGCCAGCGAACCCAAGCACAGCAATGTAGCGCACACCGTGCAGAAAGGCGAAACCATGTTTAGCCTCTGCAGAGCCTACAAGGTTACAGAAAACGAAATTGTTTCTGTCAATCCGGAATTAAAGAAAGACGGACTAAAGGCAGGCAAAATTGTCTTTATACCCCGTGCTTCAGAAAGAAAATACGCATGGAGCAGCAGTTATTTTGTAAGCACACAAGGCAACAACAAAGTAAACGTAGCACTACTACTTCCATTTAATTCAGAAGACGGACAGATAGACAACAACACCGACAAGTTCCTTGAATTTTACCAGGGTATATTGCTTGCAGTTAAGAATTTGAAGGAGCACAATATATGGGTAAACATCCATGTCTATAATTCAGGGAAAACAGAAAGCGACATCAAAGCACTGTTGGCAAAGGAAGAGATGAAGACTATGGACTTTATGATTGGTCCGGCCTACAAAGCGCAATTTGCGCCAATGAGCAATTTTGCCCTCGAGAACAACATTAAGATGGTGGTACCATTCTCTTCAAGAACAGACGAGATGAAGACCAACCCTAACATCTTCCTCATCAACGCCCCAAAATCGAAAATGGCGCAAGAAACAGCAGCACTCTTCGCAAACGAATTTAAGGGCAAGAACGTGGTGCTTGCAAAGTTCAAAGGAGAGAAACAGAACGACAAACAGGAAATTGCCGATTCAATAGTCGCTAAATTGCGCTCTCTCGGAACATCTGTAAAAGAAATTGAATTCACCAACGCCGAGGACATGAAGGCATGTTTGAAAGAGGATGCAGAAAACCTCATCCTCACCACCAGTTCCGACCAAGTTGCCCTCACCCAACTTATTCCGAGCGTGAACTCAATGTTGTTGCTTAAATACAAAGTACAGATACTTGGTTACAACGAATGGACAAAGTACCAAACAATTGCCAAAGACTTGTTTGTGGCAGAAACCTACATAGGTTCAACCTACGACATTGACTTTGAAAGCAACGACAGCAAGAATTTCATCAGCAACTTCCGTAAATACTACGGACAGGAGCCAGGAAACACCCAGCCAATGTACGGAGCCCTCGGCTACGACATAATGCTCTACTTCGGCCAAGCAGTTGCCAATTTCGGCAAAAACTTTGAGCACGGATTAGAACAACTAAACAAAGGAAACGTCCACACTATTCAAAGCGACTTCAAGTTCAAGAAGTTCTGCGATGAAGGCGGTTTCTATAACAGCGATGTCACCATTTCGAGAAACAACGGAACAGAGGGACACGTGTTAATGAACAAACAACAGGAATAAAATGCTAAAAAAACTCGCAATCAGCCTAATCGTCCTATTGGGATGGGCAAACACCGCCACCAGTCAGGTTAGAAGCCGATTTGAAGAAGAAATAGGTGTAGGCGTACAAGGCGGTTTGGCCTTGTCGCAAGTACGCTTCCTACATAACGATGTTACCTACTCAAACAATTTAGGAGACCTCGGTTACCGAAAAGGGGCTGACTTTGGTGCAATGGTACGCTTCATAGCCCAAAAACACTTCGGTTTGCAACTCGAAGCGAACTACACCCAAAGCGGTTGGAAGGAAAAATGGAACGATCCGACCACAATTAACGAACAACAAATGGTAGATGGAACCATAGAACGTGAGATTGATTATTTGAACGTTCCGCTTTTAGCACACATCTACTTCGGCAACACCCACCGCATGTTCTTTAATTTTGGTCCAAAAATAGGATTCCTGCTTGGAACAGGTGACAACAAAACCAACCTGACACCAGAGCAGCAGCAAGCCATACTGACCAACAACTGGAATGACCCACGTTTGAACGAAACAATAGAAGAAAACAAAGTGGATTTAGGCCTATGCGTAGGCGCAGGTTATGAATTTCACCTCAGCAAAGTCAACATTTTAGCCGAGGCGCGTTGGCACTGGGGTTTGAAAGACGTATTTGAGCACGACCGCAGTGCCGTGTTTCAGCGTTCAAACAACCAATTGTTCACCTTCACACTTGGAGTGATGATGCCTGTTATTAAATTTCACAGCAATTAAACAGAAAGAAATGGAACAAGAAGTAATTCAAGAAACATATTCCAACTTCCACTCCGACTACAATACCAGCAAGGATAAGATTGAGTTGAGGGGGTACGGAAGAAATATACAGAAAATGGTAGAGCACTGCCTCGGCATTGAAGACCGTGCCGAACGCACACGTTGTGCCTGCTCTATTATAAAGACTATGGAACGTGTACGCCCTATGGGTTACGCACAAAACACCTTGTGGGACCACATCTACTTCATTTCTGGATATAAACTAGACATTGACTATCCGAATGGTTATGTGCCACAAAAGTTAGGTACCCTTACATCTGCAACCGAAACCGTACCATACCCTAAAAACGGTTTCCGCTTCCGCCACTACGGCAACAACATACAGTTGGCCATTCAGAAGGCCATTGAGATGGAAGATGAGGTGAACAGAAGAAAGTTGACTGTGATGATTGCCAACCAAATGAAGCGCTGCTATGTGCTCTACAACAAAGACACCGTTACAGACAACAAGATATTTGACGACCTCGAAAAAATGAGCAATGGCAAATTGGTCATTAAAGACGGTGAAATAAAGTTGGTTGAAGCGCAAACTATTTTGAGCACACCAGCACCTGCCAACAACCAACAGGGAGGTGGGAAATCGAAGAAAAAGAAGAAGAAGAAATAAGACTTCGCAACCTAATACAGAAAAAGCCATTACCGCAACGCGGCAATGGCTTTTCTATTTTTCAGTCAATTAATAGTATTCAATGATATAGCTAACAGTCTCTTCTTTTTTTGATTCGAAGAAAGATTTCTGTTCACGAACCACATTGCCAAAAGCATCGTATTCGTAAGTGATGATGAAATGTTGGCCTTCAACAGACGTCAATTGCCCACCGGCATTGTAAACAAACTCTTGCTTATCGGTCAATTTATAGGCACCCTGTTTGTATTCATATTCAAGCGAGGTACGCTTTTTCCCATCTTTATAAAATGTAACACCTTTGAATCCGGGTCTAACATAAACAGAAGAATCGGCACATACAAATTCATACGAATTATCAGGGTATTCCATCCTCTTGCATTTCAAAGCGCCAATACTATCGTATTGCATAACCAAGGGGCCAGACGTCAATGTGCAACCAGGACAGAGTTTGACCTTTTCAGGAACAGGTTTTCCATCACGCAACTGTTCCATCTTAACCAGGTGGCCATTCTTATTATAGAAGTAGTGATAATACTCAATAACAGAACCATCGAAAGGAGAAAAATGGATTTCCTCGAGGACACGGTTATTCTTATCGTAGACATACTGCTCAATCCATGTCCTTATTTGAGGTTGCAGTTCCATTTTCCTCACCTCAATCTGATTACCCTGTCCGTCGTATTCAGACTGGTAAGTTCTGACAAAGTAACCAAACTCTTCGTGTTTAAGGTACCCCTTTTCATCGAACAAATAATAAGGTAGCACAGAATCCGACTGATTTATCTTCTTGCACGACTTCACAGGGCCTTTCAATCCCAACCGAGCAACATCATTTTTCTTTATTACAGAGTAATAGAGTTGGCCGGCCGTTGGTTCCACCACCTCTGTTCTCCTAAAAGCAAAGGAGGGGATGGACAACAGGGAGAGAAAGAGAGCAATGATAATCTTCATAAAAGAACTTTATTATTGAAAGTCGTCAATAAAACAACAGAATAAAGTTTAATCTTCATCATCAAAATAGTCTTTATCTATTTTTTTCAAGAAATAGGTTTTTTGAGTTGATACACCCACATTAAATTCAATCATATAATCAGTCAAAGAACTTCCATCAATTAGAATAATCTTTTGAGTTTGTTGCACTTTTTTGGCAATATCAACAGCACCACTAGTAAAATGTGAAGTAGTTATAAAAACACCCTTGGTAGCATTACTACTTAATAAAGCCCCTGAAAATTTTTGAATTTCCGGAGCATCAACCGCATGTGAGTCACTCCATTTCTTCGCTTGTATATATATGCTATCTAAACCTAATTTATCTTCTTTAATAATACCATCAATGCCTCCATCTTTAGTAGGCTTAGTTACTAAAGCAGAACCATCAAAAGTTCCCCCATAACCCATAGCTTGTAACAAATCAACTACCAATTGTTCAAAAAAAGACGGATCTTTCTCTAGTATTTGGGATAGAAGTTCATCTTTTAACGAGTCTTTTATTGTTAGATAGGCATCTTCTAATAGTTCTGTTGGTGTTTTATCTGTAGAAGATGTGCCAGTAGTAGTTTCTACTTTTTTTATCGCATGACCATTGGCGAAAGAAACAAATTCAGGGTAATTACATAAAGAATCTATTGTCAATTCATTATTATGCTTTAAATACTCTTTTGCACGATCAGTTAACTGATAAGTTCCTCTTTGCGGAATATCAATAAACAATGCTCTTCGGAAATACTGCCTGCACCAATTAATTCTATCCGATAGTTGATAGGTTTTCCCTCCCTTTGTCTTCAAAAGGCAATCATCCTCAGTCAACTTAAAATAGTCCTTAAGGTATTCTTTAACTTCACCAGTTGTTGATTTACCATTTTTGATAGCGAGTAAAAAGGGATATAAAAACTTTTGAAAAGAAGGTATCATATAAAAAAAATTCATTCAAGGTCGTCGTCGAAGTGGCGCACCATAAAATAGAATGCAACCGTGAGCACCACCAGAATAATAGAAGACTGGAAAAGGAAACGTGCCTCGAAGTCGAGCGTATATTCAATAAAATAAGTCAATATAGCTGTAATTGCGCCAACAACAGCAAGCACACGCGCCACATTGAAGAAACGGTCGAGCAGCGGAGAGAAAGACCCACCATATACAAAGAAGTTCACACCCATCGCAACCAAAATCCAAAGCAAAGCGATTTGGTTCATCTGATCGTACGACTCTTCGGTAACTTTCGGGAACTTACCTAACGCAACCAGCACACCAGCCACAAGGAAAGCCACCACACAGGCAATACCCGTAAAAAGATTTATTTTTTTCATTTTTGAGTTTTATTATAGAAACAAAGATACAAAAAAAGCGTGTCGGAAGAACAACCGACACGCTATATTGAAAGTATTAAACTTTACCTAAATTAAGGAAGTTTGATGTACTTTTTAGCACCAGTCTTAACACTGATAGTTTCGTCGTAGATGTTCTTGCCGTTGCAAGAAACAACAAGGTGACGGGTACCAGCAGCAACACCTTTAGCTTCAGCATCAGCCTTTGACTTTGCTGGAGTAGCCTCGAGATTGGTGTAATCGTCAACCTTTACGTTAACTGTTTTACCAACATACTGACCACCGCTAACGAAATAAACATAAGCGATGTCGTCTGAACCAGGAACAGAAGCCGATTTAGAAGACTTGCAAGCGCTGAAAGAGATAACACTCAAAACAGCACAAAGAAGAAATAATACTTTTTTCATACTTGTTTTTAATTTTGTCGGTACAAAGTTACTAAAAATAAGTCAATATAGTCCTAAACAGGCGGCCAATTGCCGCAAATATGCATCAACCCAATCCCAATTTTTCAAATTGCGCTGGAACTGTTTTAACCGGGTGGCGTTTGAAGATTCAGGGAACCACAGCTTCAGGTATCCGCCCTCGGCATACTTTTCGGCCAAGTGCTCTTTTGCGCGTTGCAAATGCTGCTCTAGGCTCAATTCTGGGTAATGCTTCTTACCATACAGCAAAGTCCTCCGCATAATGTCTTCGCCATCAATAAAGCGGTCTGCCTCGGCCACAATGCGTCCGTAAAGGGTACGAGGGTCTGTTTTGGCAGAAGCACGATGGTCTTCAGCCGCATCGGCCATCACGTTAATTTGAGTTAGAGAGAACCAAGTAGCCAACGCCTTGTCGGCACGAATGATTTCGGCAGACTTTATATGGTGAATTTCACGTCCTGCAGAAAGACCTAAATCGTGGAATGCCGCAATAGCATACGCCATATTGGTATTCGCGTTATAACGCATTGCCAAATCGAGACTTTCGCGAACGACAGTACGTGCATGTTGCAACTGATGGGCCTCGTCGAACGCAGCGTATTGCGGTAGAATTTGCATTTCCACATAGTTGAGCAACGACGGAGTAATGCAATTAAGCGCATCAACCTTTTGGAAAGCCAATCGTTCGTCGCCGTTCACCAAGTGTATAATACCACAATACTTAAAACCGTTCTTTAGCAACACGTGCTGCATGATGTGGTTATCGGCGTGTGTGTCGACACGGAGGTTAGGCCGTACCGACCAAGCATAATTGAAGCACTGGCGGGCCACATCGCAATAATCGGCCCTACTGGCTATACGGTGAATGGTACCGTAAGGCAGCACATCGTCGGTCCAACTACCATTGTATATAACTTTATAAGTAGGGTCATCGGTCAAGATAAAAGCGAAAGTAGCAGCCACCACCCCATTGGGCGCGACCATTACATAACTGTTACCGCGTTCAATTTCAGCAATCACCAGTTCGCGTTGTGGATATCCGCCCGTCCACTGCGTCATATTATTATCGGAGCGCATAATTTGTTTGCCACATTCGAAAATGTCCATCATAACATCAATGTCGGCGGGCACAGCTTTGCGGATAATATATAGTGGATTCATATTAACAACTATTTTGAGTTTGGGTAATACCCTTACTACAAAGGTACGGAAATGTCACAAAAAAGAAAGCCTCCGCTTTTGCGAAGGCTTTAGATTAATAAGTTTGAATGTAATTGCTGTTCTTTCTCAACTGCTCGAGAATCGACTTGAACTCATCAGGCAGTTTGTCCAACGCTTTCTCGGCCAAATCGGTAGGGATGGATTTGTAGAAAGCCTCGGCAATACCACCAGTAATACAAGTAAGCGTGTCGCTGTCGCCGCCAAGGCTCACCGCCAAACGGATGGCAGACTCGAAATCGGTAGAATCGAGAAACGCGATAATCGCTTCCGGAACAGTTTTCTGGCAACTGCCTTCAAAGTCGTATGTAGGGCGAATATCGTCGCAAGTGCGCTGAAGGTCGTAACCATATTTTTCCTCGATGTAGTCGGTGATCTCATCTTTTGTCTTACCTGTTCTTGCCATAAAGATAGCGGCAGCAGTTGCTTGGGCACCCTTCACACCTTCGGGGTGATTGTGGGTTATGTTAGCCGAAATTTCAGCCGCACGTTCAGTATCCTCGAGTGTATCGAACATCCACCCCACCGCGCTACAACGCATAGCCGAGCCATTGCCCCAAGAATTGTAAGGTTTGCGGCCATTAGCGCTTTTGCTGCCATAGTCGTAAAGACGTTCAGGCGAGAATGCCCAGTTAAGGAAACCACCTCCATAACCACCCATTGGGTATTTGTACTTTTTGGCATAAGCCAGCAACTTTTCTTCGAGCACCTTGTGCGACAAATTCTCTTTATCGCTTAACAGCCAATCAGCAACAGCAACAGAAAGAACAGAATCGTCGGTAAATTCACAATCCTTACTTAACAACTCAAAATCGGTCGTCTTTATATTGTCGAATTCATAGATAGAACCCGCCATATCTCCAATAATAGCTCCTAACATATTTAAACAAATCTAATTTTAATTCTACTATAAATATGTTCAAAATAACTGGAATTAGAAAACAAAAGGTGCTTTTTTCTATAAGATCACAACACTAACAAGAACAGAAAGGGCGGAAGTTTCAAACTTTCGCCCTTTCTTATAATTAATTAGTCCTAATTATTTTTTCTTGAAAGAGAAGTGACCGTAGCAGATACGGCCTAAATCGTTTAAGGTAATAGCATACCAGTAATCGTTGGAAGACAATTCCGAGCCACGGCAAGTGCCATCCCACCCTTCTGCATTTGTGTAATTCTTCTTTTGGTAGACCAAGTTTCCCCAACGATCGTAAATAGCAACCACATTGTTGTATTTCTCGATGTTGTCTATTATCCACACCGCCTCGCGCACATCAGAACCTGCGCCAAAAGAAGAATGCGGAGCAATCACCTTATCGCAATTCAAATTTGACTTTTTCTCTTTCGCCTCTGGTTCGCCTTCATCAAAAGACTCATTACAATCTTCAACCGACAAATACAGCACAACAGTACTGTCGCCCCCAGCAGCAGTGGTGAAAGTTTTTGTATAAGTACCCGTTTCGCTTATCGTTTCGTCGCCAAACTGATAAACGGCACTCTTACAAATAAAAGTATCGATAATAGTGGTATCTATTTTAGAAACTGGCACAGCACTAGCACTACCCACGCCACACAAAGCGGCGCAAGCAGTAAAAATAAAAAACAATATTTTATTGATTGCTTTCATAAATCTGTGACCCGTTTAAAAGGAATAAATACATCTATAATCCATTACAAAAATAATAAAAAATTAGAAGTCAGCAACTTTTTGTCGATAAAAAGCAACTGAGAAGCAACATCTTTTCAGCATTAATAGAAAAAGCGCCACCCTACTACAAAAGCATTTTCAACAAGTCTTTTTCCTCTGCTTCTGGCAACAAACCTTTCAGATGTTCCAACATTTTTGCAAAAGATTCCTCTGGCGAACATCCAGCCGACAAAACGTGCTCACCGTAAAGGACTTCGGGAGCCGCATAACGCGCCAGTCCCCAACCATACGGATTGCCATGTTTGTCGTACTCGTACTCAAAATCGGCAATAGCCAACATTGTAGACATCTGCAACGTGGTTATAACTTTATCGAAGGACTCGCCCTTGTCTTTTTCCTTCTTTATTCCCAATAATTTTTCTTGAGGCGTGAGTTTCTTCTTTGGGAAATCGATGAACGGGCAAGCACGCTTAATATCGCGGCTCTGCATCGACTCGTTGGCAATAACCATGTCGTAAATGAACTTTTGGCGGTTAATGCCCCCAGCATCAAGCGGAGCAGCGTCGAAAGAGAACTTGCTACGGCGATAGTTTATAAGATGCGGGTACCATTGGAGACTGACGTAACCCGATTTTCCTCCGAAAAGCGTACCATAAGCACAATTCCAATTCCGAACAATCGTCATCTTCCATTCCCACGGGCCTTCGTTTTCATCGTCGAACCAATACTCGCGCGGAGTCATTTCTTCAACAGAAAAGCCTGCTATCTTGTTCTTAAAGAACGGCAGAAACCCCACTTTCAAGACTAATTGTTCAAGTTCTGAACTGTTATGAAGAGTTATGTCTGAAAAATCCATAATCAACCAAAATTATACATAATAGGCTGTGGAAAAAATCCAGCCTTTAGTGCAAAAATAAAAAAAGTTGTCCGGACAAAGCCAGACAACTCCTTGTGATTTTGAAACTAACTCGTAACAAAAAAAACGATTATTTAAAAATTTGAGTTTACGAGCATTTCATCGCGAATTACCATCAAAGAAGCCAAATTGTCGGCATCGTTGGCAAAAGCGTTTGGATATTTGAACTTAAGGTTATTAGGATAGAAACTGCTCAATTCTTTACAATTACCGAAAGCATAGTCGGCAACCTTTGCTCCGAAAGTATTTGAAACATACTTCAACTTCTGACAACCATAAAAGGCATAACGGCCAATGCCTACAGTGCCTGCATTTACGTACAACTTCTCGACATTAGGGAAGAAGTTGCCAATGTTGTAAGAAGGAGTGTAGTTGCGGTAAAGAACCGGACCTTCGAGGTAAACTGTCTTTAAGTTTGAGCAACCAACAAACATAGAATCGTTTAAGGCAATGCGATAATTCGCAAAATGGAGTGTATGTAATTCATTAAGGTTATTGAAAACTTTGTCGTTTACTTTAACATAAAAGATTCTCACATTCATATTTTCGTCCATCTTCTGGAATGGGAGGCTGTATGATTTAGGACAAAGAGAAAGAAAATCGTTCATAGTTACATCTTGATGATTGTAAACATCAACGCGGTTCTTTTCGCAAGCGGCTACACCGACAATAGTAGCATCGTAAAGAGCACGATAGTTATAACGCATCTGATTACCGACTTTAAAAGAGTCAACCTTGACACCCTTATAAGAGCATTCCAACTGTAAACCATTATATACAATGTTAACAGATTCAGCAGCGATGCTTTTAGCAGAGAAGAAAGTCATTAAAAGAATAATGAATAATAGTGCGTTTGCTTTCATAACGATAGAAGTTAATTTGAGTTTTTAATAAATAATTTAATGTTAGTGTTTGTGGGGTTCTGCCCCGATTGCATTGCAAATATAGAAGACCCTTCACGATTCGTGTAAGTCAAAAATTAGTTAGTATTGTCAAAAATATTTTTGACAGATGACAGAAATCCAGAAGAGGGGAAAGGACAAAAAATAAAAAGTCAGTGTTGAATGACAAAAATAATGTCACCCATATGCAGAAAAACGCATTGAGCAGAAGAATACCCAAAAACAAACAACACACTATTTTTCAAAAAGATATAACTATAAAAAAGTACATTTCCACAAATATGGAGAAAAAAGTCAACCACGACAAATCGTGTTGGAAGACTTGTTAAAAAAAACACCATACAAAGAACGGATGTTACAAAAAACACCTCATTTTGAGATAAAAAAAAGATGTTTGAGACAAAAATACAAGAACTTTACATCTATAAAATCCTATATTTGCGTAACGTTTTTTAGGACTAACTACCACACCATGAAACAACTATTCACTACACTTTTCGCATTTGCAACGCTTACAGCAGGAGCCGCAACACCGGTAACCGATGCAGAAATTAACAAGATTAATGAAGCAACGAACTGGAGAAGAGGTTCTGTTCACGACCCATCTATTACATATACTAATGTAAACGGCACAAAAACCTACTATGTTTTTGGCAGCCACATGGATGCTAACAAAACCACAGACTTTAAAAATTGGACACCTGTAACAAGCGAACGCACCGACAGCAAACTCTTCTGCGACGTAAACGGCAACATCTGTTCATACGACAAGGCCTACACAACCAATAAGGTAACCAGCGCAAAAAACTATGAAGGGAAAATGGTGAATTGGGGGAACTTTAATATACCAGCCTACCAAGGAGCCATCAACAACATGACAGTACGCGGCAACCAATGGGCACCAGACATGATTTACAACCCTGTGATGAAGAAGTGGTGCTACTACATGAGTTTGAACGGTGAGAAATGGAATTCTGCCATCGTGCTGTTTACCAGTAATAACATAGAAGGACCTTTCCAATACCAAGGTCCCATCATCTTTTCGGGCTTCAACGTAACCGACAATGCGGCTACCGACTGGACAAAAACCGATATGAAGATGGCCTTCAATGCCACATCGCTACCCGACCGCTACAAAGTGGGCGGAAAATGGGGCGACAACTGGCCACACGCCATCGATCCGGGCGTTTTTTACGATGAAAAGGGCGATTTGTGGATGAACTATGGTTCGTGGAGCGGCGGCATCTACGTCATCAAACTCGACAAGAACACCGGTCTTCGCGACTATACCTATAAATATGCGAGCGACTACGACAGCAAGAAGGCGGCCGTTACAACCGACGCCTACTTCGGCAAAAAAATTGCCGGCGGCTGCTATGTGAGCGGTGAAGGCAGTTACATTGAAAAAATAGGAAAATACTACTACCTATTTATGTCGTACGGTTTCTACTCGCCAGAAGGCGGTTACGAAATGCGCGTGTTCCGCTCGGAAAATCCAGACGGACCATATACCGACCACCAGGGAGAAAGTGCAATGTACACCAGATATTTGATGAACTATGGCACAAAAGCCGGCACCAACCGTGGTATGAAGATTATGGGCGGCTACCAATGGGCAGGTATGAGTGTAGCAGAAATTGCACAAGGCCACAACAGCGCGCTGATGGACGAAGACGGCAACGCCATGCTGTTTTACCACACCAAACTGAACAACGGAACAATTGCCCACCAACTAAGAGTGCACCAGTTGTTCGTAAACCAAGACGGTTGGATTACAGCCGCTCCACACGAATACA
Organism: Paludibacteraceae bacterium; assembly: GCA_024401615.1. Classification (GTDB taxonomy): domain Bacteria; phylum Bacteroidota; class Bacteroidia; order Bacteroidales; family Paludibacteraceae; genus Physcocola. Next base: position 6,016 of record JAKSKS010000031.1, on the reverse strand, counting down.
ACAGAGACTTTGACGTGGCAACCACCAGCACTGTTGGCAAACAGACACACTGCAGCAAAGCCGAAATTGAAGGAACCTACAACTTCATCTTGCACAAATACAATGTTGACTACGCCAACTACGAATATGTAAAACCCGTAAACATCACCCTGAATGCCAACGGCACCGTTAGCGGAGCCTATACCGGCACTTGGAAAGTGACAGAGGGTACCAGTTATATTAGTATGACGCTGAACAACGTAACCTACAACGGTGTTGCAGTGCCAGGCTGCCTCGACGCGACCAACGTGCCTACCGTATCTATTACCGCTATGAGCACCAGCAACGGTGTGAACGTTTGGGCAAGCAAACTTAGCGGTAAAGCGTGCATTGCCAAAGACGTTGCCGCAATGCAAAGCCTTCAGTTCAGAGATGGAGACGATGTTTACAGCAACCTTGCATTCACCAAACAGACCACAGCAAATGGCTGCAACATTGTTTGGAGCAGTAGCAACACAGACGTTATAGACAACGAAGGTAACGTAACCCCACAAGACACCGACACACCGGTTAAACTTACGGCAAAACTGGAAAAGGGCGATTACGAATACACCAAGACGGTTACCGTTAACGTTAAGGCAGGCGGACTTGCCAATGCTGACATTGCAAGCGGAATTGTTGCCTATTACAATTTCGACAACAACTTGGTTAACCAGTATAACGAGAAACAAGTTGGTACCGCAAACGCCCAAGCAAGCGGCACCAAACCATCTTTCGACAAAGACAGCCAGCGCGGCACCGTTTTGCACCAGTATTTTGGTTATGACGACGCAAAAAGCATTAGTTACACCTCTTTTGCCAACCCTCTTGCAGGCCAACAGTTGACTGGCGCAACCGTATCGGCATGGGTTAACAGACTCGATAGCGACCAATGGGATGCGCTTTGGGCTTTCACCGACGGCAGTTTCGGCAATGTGAACAGCCGCTTCTACCTCACCGGCAACACCTACATCGGCTACAACGACGGCAACGGTACATGGTTCGACTACAACCATCCAGATGCCGCTAAGCCTAACACAATTCCAGAAAAGGAATGGGCATTGGTTACCATATCTTACAACAGCAATGGCTTCAACATTTACATCAACGGCAAGTTTGCCGCAAACCAGTCTCGCTACGCAGCCTATAACTCAAGCGGAGCCATCGACTACAAAGTGGTGTTACAGCACCTTTCGAAAGCCACTAACTTCTACTTGGGTTATGGCTCATTCTGGGGTTCAACACCAGCATTGTTCGACGACCTCATCATCTGGAACCGTGCACTAAGCGCTGCCGATGTTGCCCGACTTTATGAGGTAGAAACCACAGGCAAGAGCCTACTTCCTGGCGAAATTGCCAATGCCGACACAGCGAAACTCATCAAACACGGAGCCGGCAAATCAGAGCAAACCATCGGTTTAGACTCTGCGTTGGTTGAATTCTACTACGAATGGGAAAATGCGACTGGCGTTACTGTCAGCGGTTTGCCAAATGGCATTACCGCAACCATCGACAAGAATGCGAAGAGAGTAACCTTTAGCGGCACAGCAAACGACCAAGTTGGCGAATACGTCTACACCATCACGACAACCGGACCGAATGAAAACGTTACTATAGAGCGTACCATTACGTTGATTGACCCAACCGACAAAACCGGTACTGGTACCGTTAAAACGACAGAACCGCTACTCTACCCTAACCCAACAGACGGTGAAGTGAACCTTGTGTACTACACAGAAATGGCCCAAGCAACCATTTTCAACAACTACGGTCAAGTGGTATGCAAACAAGCGCTTGGCAACAGCCAAAACGCTATAAACATAGACCTGAGGCCTGGCATCTATACCGTAAAGGTAGAATCAGCTTCCGGTATATGGCATAAACAACTAATAGTAAGATAAACGAGCAATACATAAAACGGGAACCGGCGCTATTTGTTTGTAGCGCCGGTTTTTTATATGTATTTTCGCAAAAACATTAAGACAACAACCTATTATGCAAAAATTTTATTTTAGCCTGTTAATCGCATTAGGCCTTAGCGCATGTGGCAACCAACCAGCAGAAAATACCGTTGCAATAACCGACACAACCGCAGCAAAAGAGCAAAGCAGCAATATGCCGGCAGAGACAAAAGAAAAAGCGGCAATGAAATGGGCAATAGAATGGAAAGACAGTTCGTTTGTTGCAGTATCTTACATCGGTTACGAGAAAACAATAGATGGAATAAAGGCATCGGAACCATTCAAGAGTCTGGCATTGCGTCTTCCACAACTTAACAAAATAGACGAAATAGCCGTAAAAGCACAAGGAGAAGAGCTATACCTGATAGTACCACGCGACAAAGACGCCAAAGTTACCGTTTACGAGTACACCTTTGAAATGGCCACCAAAGAGAAGCCAGAAAAAAGCGGTATGGTCTACTACAAGAGCGAGACTGGCAGTCCGTTCATCGTGAAGGGCAACATCAGCGACATCTGCCCGAATATGCAGATTGAATTGACCAGCCGCAACGGCGAAAGCTATACATTCAGCCCAAGCCTAAGCCTCGAGAACGGGAAACTTTCAGTAGCCAGAGGTATGCAGGAATTGGAATAAAGCTACTTTATTGTAGAAATTTTTGTTGAGTAGATAACCTTTCCGTCTTTATAGGCCGCAACAATATAACAACCAGGAACAAGCTTAACCGTTTCAACAGTAACTTCTTTGCCTAAGAAGGAAAAATAGCGCACTTGGCATTCATCTACAGGCCTTATAGGTTCTTCCCCGTCTTCCAATTCTTTATAGCAGACATCTAAAGGTAAGCCAGCGGCGTTGCTCAGAACAACCTTGTTGACCGTGAGCGTATCGTTCAATTTCAATAACGGATGAACACCCTTCGGAACAGAAAATCCGTTACAAGAATAGGCAACAAGCCTGTATTCGTCATTACCAAGATTGTCGATAGCGTGTTCCATATCGTTCAGCACCTCCATATACTTGAAGTTAGATGCGACGGAAGAGAACTGAACCTGGAGGGCAGGCAGGTCAATAGGCGTGTTGATATAAAGCATGCTGTCTTTTATGAAATATGAAGCCTGCACGGAAGGAACTTGATCTGGTTGGGATTCGAACAAATTGTTCATATAGAGCACCATGTCGAGCACATCGAAACTATTGTCACCGTTCAAGTCGTAGCATGGATATTCAACGTCCGACAAATCTTGCCCAAGCATGTCAATATAGTCTAAAATACCATTCAAGTTGTATTCAACATCGCAGTCAGTTTGAGAATCTTCTATTGCATCCTCGTCTAAATTCTCATCATATACCGTGTTCGAATAGCGAACGCATACCCAGTTGTAGGCCTGAAGTTCGGTGCCGTTTTTCAAAACTTTTGTCAAACGGTAAACAAACGACTCCTCATTAACCGAAGATGGAATTTTGTCGATAAAGGAATTCTGAGATGCAGGCAGAAGCGTTTGGTTAATTTTCGTGGAGTGAGATAAGAAGTCCTCCTCGGAACAGCGGTAGAGGTTGTACCCCAGCACTTCCTCATTGCCAGTCTTCCATGTTAAAATGACCTGGCCCGTTTTGTAGCGGCCTTTGAAACCAAGTTGGTCGCTGCCCGCAGGCATACCCTTATATGTTTTCAAGTCGGTATAGGTGTCAATTTCGTTTCCTTCCGCATCGAAGAAACGACCCAGCAGAGGCTCTTCGTAGAGTTCAGTCTTGTCCTTTATAACTACTGTTGCCTTATACAAATAATCGTTTACCCACTGCGCATTTGTCACTTCGCAATTGATTGCGAATGTAGCAAGTTTCGAGACGTCCATCGCGTTATTAAAATGCACTTCGAAGTTTTCAATATAATAAGGCAGTTGGAATTCGTCGGTTGTAGAACTGAGAAGGTCGGTGCCGTCGGCAAACACTTTGTAGGCGAAGGTCGGAGCCTCGGCAGTAGGCTGGGTAAGGCGGTTTGAAATATCGACGACTCCGTTTCCGGCACTGAAAAGAGGGTTTTCCGCATCAAGTACCCGTTCTTCAATAGGAGTGAATTGCTCATCGCCCAAATAGCAAGGAGCACCCATAGCAACCGTATCGGCATTGTTAGAACTATATGTCAGCGACAAATTGGCGTTGTACTCGATGAATTTGTTGTTGAACACATTGCAGTTAAACAAATGCGCAGGGTTCAAGAAGTAGTTAACAGACACAATTGCCTTATTGAGAAACAGATTACAATTGTAGAATCTGCAGCCTTCTTCCAAATAATGCGAGTTGACCGATACGATATTGCAGTGTTCGAACACAGAGTTTATGGCCAAGGCACCAAAACAATCTATATTTTTGAAAGAGCAGTCTTTTAGGTGGCAGTCAATAAAACAACCGTTGACAAAACCAGAAAAATCAACATTTTCTATGACAGAGCCAGAAGTGAAGCAAAGGATGTTTCCGCTCATACAAATACGGTTATCGACCTCTCCTTTCGCAATTATGGTACCATGGTTTATAAACACAGCATCGGGGTTTATTGCGATTTTTGCGCCTGGCCGTATAAACAACGTGTCTTTCTGCTGTAAGACAAACTTCTTATTAAAGCTATATATTCCCTCCCAGACAATATTGCCGCTGCTTTTCTCGTAGTTTTTTAACGAGTCGGGAACTTCGAAAACGAGTTTGTTAGAGGAAGCAAGTCCTCCATTTGTTTTTAAAGAGATGGAGCATCTTAACAAATCGTCAGAATGTATGCCATTATTTCTATATGTAATAACGAAGGGTTCTGGCAATTCGGCAACACAACCGGCGTTGATGTGTTCTATTTTCTGAGAAGAAGGCGAAACTATTACGCCGGGGACAGAAACGACCACATTATCGACATCGCAAGCTATGTTCTGAACAGTAGGGTAAATATAATACAAGACATCACCCTCCTCACTCTTTTTCACCTCATATCTGTAATCCCCCAGTTCAACCTTAGGTTTGGTGTAGTCAACACCCAGGTAGGCTTTATAAGCATCGATACAGCCGTCAGACGACGCATTGATGATGTCGTTTTTCAGAACTTGCCAGTTGGCATAGTCTTTACACTGTATTAAGCGAGAAGCTATACCTGCCACGCATGGTGCGGCCATAGACGTGCCCGACATAGTTTTGTAACTGCCTTTAGAAGTGCTGCAGATGGAAGAGCCTGGGGCTTTTGTCTGATAGCCAAAGCCGTTAAGGTTAAAATAAGGGCCGTCGGGGTCGTAGTTAAGTTCCTCGTCGGAAGACTCAACACCAAGGACGCAGGAGAAAGCGGCTGGGAAAAAGGGAGAATCGGAGATAGAAAGTCCGTAGTTACCCGCAGAAGCAACCAGCAAACAGTGCTTCGAAGCTTCTTTCATGCAATCTTCTTCCAACTCTGAATAGGAGTAAGAGCCAAGACTCATATTAATGATGTCAGCCCCATTCTTCACCGCATAGTCAACAGCAGACAACAACATTTCAGTAGTCATCTCCCCGTCATTGTCAAAAACTCGCAATCCCATAATAAGAGCGTCGGGATTCATACCCACAACACCGATATTATTGTTAACGGCAGCGGCAATACCGGCGCAATGGCTTCCATGCCCTTCAGTATCGGTAATATCGGGAGAGTTAAAGGCAAAGTTGTAACCGTAAACGTCGTCTACAAATCCGTTGCCGTCATCATCAACACCAGGAAGCCCGTCAGCTTCGGCATCGTTTTTCCACATATTATCTTTCAAATCGGGGTGTTCAGAGTCAACACCTGTGTCAACAATGGCAATTACGGGTCTTTTGCTATTCTTTACCGGCACCTTCCACAACGCCTTGATGTTTGTTGGGTCCACATTGTTCTGAATGCCATAGAAAGCATTGTTTTCAGGCGCTTTTGGTAAGGCGGCCAACTGGTAACGGTAGTTTGGGGCAACTAGTTCCACGCAGTCTAAACGCTTTAGCAGCGTGGTAGCGTCAGCAACGGGGAAGGCGGTATCGAATGATACCTTATGAATTTGTG
>JAKSKS010000030.1 GCA_024401615.1 Paludibacteraceae bacterium | reverse complement strand
TTATAGCGTTTTTAGGCTATATTTGCAGATATAATTAATAAATTAGACGTTTACGGATGAACGGTTTGTTTGCGTTTTTTGCTAATTTTGTGATATGTTACAAGAAACCGCTGCCATCATCCTGTCGAAGAAACAGTTTAAGGACGAGAACTTTATCGTTTCTGCCTATACCGAAAAGTTCGGTAGGGTGAACTATACCGTTTATGGCGCCCATAGCCGTCAGGGTGGACGGAAACTGGCCTTCTTGCAACCTATGTCTATCGTGACTATTATGGCCGACTACAGGCCGAAACGCGATTTGCAGGTGCTGCGCGATGTGTCTTGCTCAACGCCGTTAATGTCGCTCTTGGCCGATCCGGTGAAGAATACGATGGCAATGTTTTTGGCCGAATTCTTGTCGCATGCGTTGCGTACAAACGAAGAGGATAATTTCTTGTTTATGTTCCTTCGCGATTCTATTTTGTGGCTGAATTTGACGCCTTCCGATAAAATAGGTAATTTCCATATCTCGTTTTTGGTCCGCTTAAGCGTTTTCTTGGGTTTTACACCCAACTTGGGCCCTGAACAGCCCAATATGCGTTTTTTCGATTTGCAGCATAGCGAGTATATGCATTATGCCCGACCGAATTCGGACTTGATTGATACGGAAGAGCAACAATTCTTACGGAAGTTGTTGCGTATCAATTACCGGAATATGCATTTGTTTATGTTCTCTCGTGCTGAGCGTAGCAATTTGCTTAACCGCATAATCCACTATTACCAACTCCACATCCAAGGTTTTGGCCAACTTAAAACGCTGGATGTGTTGCACGAGGTGTTCGATTTTTAAATTGCTTTATGAGGAGAAAGAACCACAATCCCAGAAAACCACATAAAAAGACCGTTTCTGCACAACAATCAACTTATTTCGGAATGCCGGACGAGGTGGAGATTAAGGCTCGTTCGCAGCGGGGACTGATTATTACATTCGGTATTCTTACTGCTGTTTTGATGGGTGTTTGGCCTATTTCTTGGTTTTTCCCTGAAGGGTTCGATTCTGGAGGCGCTTTGTTCATTAATCTGTTTATAGGTTCGGTTTCTTTATTTTTATTGAACCTGACCATAGTATCATGCTTGCGTTTGAAAGATTGGGCAAAGGCATCTTCTGGTGGTTTGGAATTTTATCTTCACAGCAGTCTCTGCTTCTTAACCCCCCGCAGAGTCTTTATCCCGTGGGACAAAGTTGAGCAATTCGCTACTTATGATGTCATAACGAAGGGCGATGTTGTTTGTCACCTTTTAATTAAGTTGGAGGGCGAAACTGAAATATCAGCCTATAACTTAGATCATTTGCAAGGTCATGGACACCCTATTGCATTGGCAATCTCAAAATACAGGAACCTGAGTCCTTCTGCTGAATTGGAACAAAACTATGAGTCGGCGAATAAGGAAGGTGTTGTCGATTATTTACTTTGTGGATTGTTCGTACTTGGTATTATTGTTACTTTGTTTACACTCGAATTGAGTGAACACACAATGGTCCCATACTGGTATTGGTTGCCATTCCTTCTAGTTGTTGTTGGAGGTGCCGTTTGTGCCTGTAAGGTTCTTAAAAGGCACATTTCCAGAATCTTTCTTGCGGCTGTCCCTGTGTTGAGTTTTTCTGTTTTTGGATTCCTGTATGTGAATTATCATTTTGCCAAGTGGAATTCTCCCAGTAAAGTGCGAACTTACAAAGTCGTGAATTTTGGTACTAGAAAAACAAAAAGTGGAGATTTGACGGGCTATTACCTGAAAATTGAGATTAACAAGGCAACCAAAGACCTTGATTTCGGGGTTGAGCAAGAATGCGATTTAAGAAATGCAGATGTGGTTGACTTGTATCTGCATAATGGGTTCTTCGGGTTCCCTGTATACAAAAAGTATGTGCCGCGAAATACGAAAATAGAGGGTGACAGACAATAAAAAATCATACTATAACAAAGCGGGGTGTATCTGCAATTAAGCGATACACCCCGTTACTATTTTGTTCTTGCTTGAGTCTTGTTATACAAACTCATCTCCCATCTGGACTTTGGTCTCATTCACAAAGTCGCGGATGCGCTGTTCTTGGTCTTTCTTGCAGATGAGCAACACATTGTCTGTTTCTGCAATGATGAAGTCTTCTGCCCCTTGAATAACGGCGAGTTTGCCTTCTGGAAGGGTAATAATGTTGTCTTTGCAGTCGTATAGCATCAACTTGCCCTTCTGGCGGACATTGGCATCCTCATCCTTATCGCTCAATTCGTAGAGCGATCCCCACGTGCCAAGGTCGCTCCAGCCGAAGTCGGCTTCAATTACCTTAACGTTCTTGGCCTTTTCCATAATTACGTAGTCGATGCTCTTGTTGGTGCACGATTGGTAAATCTTGTCGATGTAGCCTTGTTCTGCTGGCGTGTTGTAGAATTCCATTCCTGAACGGAATTTGAGTGCCATTTCAGGTGCGTAAAGGTCGAATGCTTCAGAAATAGCCTTCACATTCCAAAGGAACATACCCGAGTTCCAAAGGAAGTCGCCACTTTCGAGGAAGATGGTCGCCATTTCGAGGTTTGGTTTTTCGGTAAAGGTCTTTACCTTGTAAACGCCATTGTCACTTTCACCATCCGTCTGAATGTAGCCGTAGCCTGTTTCAGGGCGGCTTGGTTTAATGCCGAGGGTGAGCAAGTCGTTGTGGGTGCTGGTGTACTCCAAACCTTTGGTGATGGACTGCACAAACTCGTCTTCCTTTAAAATGAGGTGGTCCGATGCGGCTACAACAATGTTGGCGTCAGGGCAAAGGCTTGCAATTTTATAGGTCGCATAGGCAATGCATGGCGCGGTGTTGCGGCGTGCTGGCTCCAAAAGCAACTGCGAAGGCTTAATCTCGGGCAACTGCTCGAGAATGAGGTCTTTGTACGATGAGTTTGAAGCAATAAATATGTTTTCCGCAGGCATAACTTTGCACATACGGTCGAATGTCATTTGTATTAGTGTTCTTCCAGTTCCAAACAAATCGAGAAACTGTTTTGGACGTTTAGACGTGCTGAATGGCCAAAAGCGGCTGCCAACACCTCCTGCCATAATCACGCAGTAGTTTTTCTGTGCCATAATGTTCGGTTATTTATCTTTATCTGCGAATATACTAATTTTTGTTTAGCCTTCAAACTATATATTGCTGCAATTATGTCCTCTTTTTCCCTTTCGTTCGTGTCCCTCCGTTTTTTGTAAATGTTCCTTTTCTATTGTTCTGTTTGTCTCACCCTCCTTTTTTGTCTACATTTGTGCTGTAAATAATAAGACTGCATGCAGAAACTATCAAAACTAAAGGACAATGTCCTTTTCGTTAATATATCGTCTCAGGGTTTGGTCCAGTTGGCAAACTACCTCATTCCTTTGTTGCTCATTCCTTATGTTACACGTGTGTTAGGACTCGATTCGTTCGGTAAGGCTTCTTACGCGCAAAACATTGGTATGTATCTTACTTTATTGGTGAATTACGGCTTTGAGTATTCTGCAACGCAAGAAATCTCAATAAACAGAAATGATCCTGCTAAACTACAGTCTATTTTCTCAACGGTGGTTGCGTTTAAGTTTTTGCTGTTCTTAGCATCATTGTTGTTTGTCGCAGGTTTAGCCGTGTGTGTGCCAAGGGTGTGGGACGATTTTTCTTCAGTGCTTATTGTTGCTTTCCTAAACTTGGGCTGGGTGTTGTTCCCTACTTGGTTTTTTCAAGGTATGGAGCATATGGCACGTATGAGCTTGTTCTCGTTTGGCGTGAAATTAGGCGGTGCTTTATTGGTAATAGCGTTGGTGCACCAACCAGATGATTATCCGTTATATCTGTTGGGTCTTACGATGGCAAATATATTTGTAGGCTGCTATTCGTTTTATTATGTAAAGAAAAAATATGGCGTTAAGTTGGAAAAACCTCAGCCTTTTTCAACATGTCCGGCCGTGCGTAAAGGGCTGCCTATTTTCTTAAATGCTATTCTTATAAATTGCAATACCGTTCTTGGTGTGTTTGTTATTGGTGTTTATATGAGCAATGCCGAGATAGGGGCGTTCTCTGGAGCTCAGAAAATTATAATGGCGGTAATGATGATTACTTGCCAAACAATAACCATTGCTTTGTTTCCCCGCATTAGTAATTATTTCAATGAGTCGCGTCAAAAGGGGTTGGCCTATCTAAAAAAGTGTGTTGCTATAATCTCGTTACTTTCTTTGTCTGTAAGTGCAGTGACGTATTTTATGGCTCCAATAGTGGTGGCTATATTGTTGGGTGGTGAATTTACTGAAGCGGTATTCTTATTACAACTGCTTTCTCCACTTCCTTTCTTAGTCTCATTAGCCACTACGCTCACCGTACAGGGACTCTATGGCATGCAGCTTCAGCGTTTTGCGCCTGCTATCGGTTTGGCTGTCTGTGTATGCAGCGTGTCGCTTAACTGGTTGTTGATTCCCAAAATAGGGGCTCCGGGTGCGGCTTACTCTTGGCTCTTCTGTGAGTTGGTGGAAATATCGATTGCAGTAGGTTTGCTTTTGTGGAAAAAAGATGCAAAATAATTACCTTTGTGTCCATAATGAAATAACGAAAATATGTTTATCTATATAATCATAGCTATTTTGATCACGTTGTTGGCTTTGACCTTCCCTAAGATGAATGAAAAGTCAAAATCGTTGGCTATCTGTTTGGCGGTTATTGTGCTTTTTGTGCTTGCTGCCTTCCGTGGATCTAAAGTCGATCAAGATTATATTTGGGCGTATGGTTTCTTTATTCGGAATATTCCTGATGCCCGTTTCATGTTCAGAGACTTTGCTGGTTTCCTCAATAGGCTTCCTCCTCCAGAATTAAGCTTTTGTGTGTTGGTCGCTCTTGTGAAGAGCGTGACAACTTATGTTATGCCTGTCGTTGCGGTAGTGTACGCGTTTTTTGCCGTTCCAACAAAATTGAATGGTATTAGAAAACTCACCAATGACGATATTTTTGGTTTCGCTCTATTGTTTTATTTTGCTAACCTGTTCTTGTTGCACGAGATGACTCAAATTAGAGCAGGCTTGGCTACAGGTATATTCTTGTGTGCAATACCAGCAATCCATCAGCGTCAACTCTCTAAGTATGTTTGTATGATTCTTATTGCCTCTTTAATCCATCGGTCTACAATGATAGCTATGCCGTTGTATTTCTTGGGTTGTAAGGGCATTAATTTCAAATTGTGGTTTGGCGTTACACTTGGCCTTCTTTTTTTGGCATTTGTCCGTTACGATGTAATCTCCTTTATTTTAGATTACGATGTACCGATTCTCCATCATAAGTTGGTGATTTATATGGCAATGCAAGACTGGCTAAAGTTCAAGGTAAACTTGTTTAACGTGTTTATCTTATTGCAACTTGCGGTGTCAGTCCTTCTTTATTGGAAAAGGGAACTCATCACACCTCATTGCCCATATTTTTACTTTTTACTGAAACTGAATTTGTTGAGTGTGATTGTTTTCTACTTCTTCTCTCGAATACCAGTGTTTGCCTTCCGTTTAAACGATTTCTTGGGCTGCTGCACCATCATTCTATATCCGTTAATCTATTATGTGATTAAGCCACGTGCGGTTTCACAATTAGTTTTGGTATGTATGGCTTGGGGTATATTGCTGATTAACTTGTTCCACAACAAGTTGCTCAACAGTTATTATATGGTTTTCTTTGACTAAGGGTATGGAAATAGCAATCTTGTTGGCTACATATAATGGAACCCAAAGGCTCCCCCGTTTGCTAGATTCTATTCTGAAACAGACGAACCAAGATTGGGTGATTTACGCGCACGACGACGGCTCGTCAGACGGTACGGTTGAATTGCTTGACCAGTTTGCAACCGATCATCCAGGCAAGTTGAAGGTGCTTGGTAGGGATGTTGCACACTTGGGGGCGAAAGATAACTTCATGTGGTTGTTGGATCATGTAAAGTCCGACTATTATATGTTTTGTGATGAAGATGACCTTTGGTTGCCTGAAAAAATTCAATGCACTTTAGATAAATTGCAACAACTTGAACAGCAAAATCCACATAAGGCAGTATGTGTTCATACTGACTTGGCGGTTTGCGATGGAGACTATAAAGAGACACACCCCTCGCTGTGGAAATTGTCGAAAGTTATTCCACAATGGCAGGAACACCCCGACCGTTTGCTGATTGCTAATTGTGTGACGGGTTGCACGATGATGTTTAACAATCAGTCGCGAGTACTGGCACTTCCAATGCCTGACTTTGTACCTATGCACGACATGTGGGTGGCTTACCAAACCATGGCTCAAGGCGGAGTCTTGTCTCATGTTGATAAGCAGACGATGCTTTATTGCCAGCATGGCGATAATGAAGTAGGTGCCGTTAATGCGGGTGGCAGTTATGTGGTGAGCAAACTGATGAGTTTGAAACGTGTATGGCGTGCGAATGTTGAACAATACAGAATCGCAAATAAACTACGAAACATGAGCGTTTTGAAGTTCGTGTGTATTAAATTTATGTTTGAATTCAAAAGAGTGTTTTAGTTATATGATTTCTGTTGTCTTAGCTGCCTATAATGGTGGCAAATACATACAAGAACAAGTTGCTTCAATTCTTCCTCAACTTGCTGAAGGGGATGAACTGATAGTGTCGGATGACGGTAGCTCTGATAACACACTACAAGTGCTAGATGATTTTAATGACCCTCGTCTTAAGGTGGTGCGTAATGAAGGGAAACATGGCATTGTCCGTAATTTTGAGAATGCGCTGAAACATGTGAAAGGTGATTTCGTGTTCCTTTCCGACCAAGACGATATTTGGATGCCAAATAAAGTGCAAGAATGTCTCAAAGTATTAGAAAATGCTCTTTTGGTCGTTCATGATTTAAAGTTTTTGTATGCCGATGGAACTATAACTACAGAGGGATTTTTCAAGTCTCATGGATCTGGACCAGGTTTCTGGAAAAATCTTTATAAAAATAGTTTTATGGGAAGCTGTATTGCTTTTCGTCGTTCGGTTCTAGATTATGCTTTACCTTTTCCTGACAATTTGCTATGGCATGACATGTGGATAGGTCTAGTGGCTGAACGTAAAGGGAATACGGTCTTTGTACCAGACCAGTTATTACTTTATCGTAGACATGGGGATAATGCTTCTACAACAGGCGATAAATCGTCTTTCTCTTTGAAAAAACAGATACAGTACAGATGGGTGATGTTGGTAAATGCTCTTAAAAGATAATTTTTTGTTATTTTTTTCGCTTTTCATATACGAAAACCCTATGCTTATCGTTAAGAAAACAGACAAAGAAAAATTTGGCGAAAACTCCAAATTGATGTAATTTTATGAATTGAGACGCCATTACCCATAGGTGTTAAAGGACATATTTGGTGCATATTTATGCAACTCGAAAAGTATAAGAGTGAACATTATTTAGTTAGCAGTTTTTATTTTTCGTTAAAAGAATCCTTTGGTGGGGTATATTGGTTTTCTGAATACCATGTCGGAAAGTTAGTTTGAAAGAAAGTTGGTGTAGAATTGTGGCGAATGGCGCCCAAAATGTCTATGCAATTGTTAAGAAATGTTGAATTTCTAAGATTGCTTTCTCGACTTATTAGATCTTCTAAATGATTACAGTATCAATAGTGACATACAAGACAGACGTCGAAGAATTAAAGCAGTGCTTAAATTCTCTCACGTCTCCGATAATTAAGACTATTTATGTTGTCGATAATTCAGAGCAAACTTATTTGGCTGAATTGTGCAGACAGTATAGTCGTGTTGTCTATATTGGTAGTTCGAATGTTGGTTACGGGTCAGGACACAATAAGGCTTTGCGTCTTGCTTTAGATGATAAGGATGTTACCTATCATCTCGTTCTTAACTCTGATGTCTATTTTGAACCAGCAATCCTTGATAAGATTGCTGAATATATGGATCAAAATACCGATGTGGCTCAACTTCAGCCATATGTTTTGTATCCAGATGGAAGTTTACAGGAAACAGTTCGTTTGCTTCCAACCCCTGCTGATTTGATAGCTAGACGCTTTTTGCCAAGTTTCTTGAAAAAGCGTTTGAATTATCGTTATACTTTGTTGTTCTGGGATCATAAAAAACCGATCAACATACCAAACCATCAAGGCTCTTTCATGTTCTTCCGTCTTTCTGCAGTTGAGAAAGTCGGTTTGTTTGACGAAAATTTCTTCCTTTATTCTGAAGATATCGATATGACTCGTCGAATGCATCAGTCATACCGTACTATGTACTGGCCTGAGGTAAGCATTGTTCACGCGCATAGAGCAGCTTCTTATAAGAACAATAAAATGCTTCTTATTCACATGTGGAATCTAGTTAAGTATTTCAACAAGTGGGGCTGGTTTTTCGATAGCGAACGTAAAAAACTGAACAAGCAAATTTTAGAAGAGTTGAACTATAAAGGATACCAGGAATGAACTATATAATTTTTGGTGGTACCGGTTTCATTGGAACTCACTTAGCAACTCTTTTACATGAACAGCATCCCGATGCTTCTATTTGGAGTCTCGACATTGTCGATCCTTCAAAGCTTTCTGGTATGTCTGAAAAAGAACTTTACGAATATACAACTATAAAGAACTGGAAAAGTCCTGTGGTTGAGGGCGATACTCGTAAATCTACATTTGTTTATTGCGATGTCCGTAAACCTATAGCAGATCTTCCTTTTACTCCGTCTGCCGATGATGTTGTTTTTAACATTGCTGCAGTTCATCGTACACCTGGGCATCCCGATATGGCATATTTTGAGACAAATATGAAGGGCGCTGAAAACGTTTGCGCTTTTGCCGAAAAATATGGTATCAAAAATATGGTTTTCACTTCTTCTATCTCACTTTATGGTGCGTCAGAAGATTTAAAGAAGGAAACTACCCTCCCTACACCAAATACTCCGTATGGCATTTCTAAGTTAGTTGCCGAAAAAGTTTACAAGGCTTGGCTGGCTGGTGGATCAGACCGTAAACTTACCATTGTTCGACCTGGTGTTGTGTTCGGAAAGGGCGAGAACGGTAACTTTACTCGTCTCTATTGGGGTATTCGCAAACATATGTTTGCTTATCCTGGCCGTAAAGACACTATTAAGGCTTGTTTCTATGTTAAAGAGCTTGTTCGATTCATTCTTTGGAATGTGGAAGAACGCGCTTCGTCTTTCGGCTTGTATAACTGTACCTATGAACCTGCTTACACAATTGATCAGATTGTTGCTGTTATGAAGCAACAGACCGGTTTGAGCCAGTGGGTTCCTTATATTCCTAATTTTGTTATTCAACCCGCTGCTGCTTTTGCCATGTTGCTGGGTTCTCCTATGGGAATTTGTCCTGCACGTGTTAAAAAGTTGCAGATTTCGACCAATATCAGTGGTGCGGAACTTGCTAAATCTGGCTACACTTTAAAGTGGTCGTTTGAGGAATCTATCGCCGATTGGTTCAACGACAACAACAAGACTTGTTTGGAGTAACTGCTCTTTCTGCCTGTTGCTGATTGTTGCCTGTTTCAGTGTCTAAATAATTTATTATGGCAGAATTTGTAAAGAAACTATCCCTCCAATCAATAAATAAATTGGCTGTCGTCGAGGCGCTTACCTGTATCCTCGCTTTTTCCTTAAGTTTCCCTAAAGGGTTTTCTGCCTACACCTTGGGTGTATGGTTTGGTGTTTGCGTGCTCGTCTCGTTAGGCCATTGGCGTGAAAACGTTTCTGCCGCTTTTGCCAACCGTCAGTCTTGGTCGTCTTTTGCCCTGTTGTTGCTTTTCTTTTTGGGGCTTTTTTCTCTCGTTTATGCGTCCGATTCCGGTGCAGTGACGCATCGTTTGTTTAATGCGCGTTTCCCAGTTTTCTGTATTCCCATTGGGGTTGTCTTGGCGAATGTCCGCGTCCCCATCGAGCGTGTTTTGAAGTCTTATGTTTTAGGCGTTACCTGTTTCGTCCTATACTCGTTTGTGATGGTGGTTGTGATGATGAACAACAATCACTTTTTGGAAGCGTTTAGTGGCGATTCTTGGAGCGGATTGACTCATTTATTTGGCGATGTGGTTAATCGCGCTTACACGAACACAAACGTTGTTTTAGCCATCTTCTCGGCCGTGTTCCTAATTGCCACACGGTGTGTCGAGCGAAACCTTTATTGGGTTTATGGCCTGGCTCTGTCCATAATGATTTTCTTTTTGATGGTCAATACCTCACGAATGGTGTTGGTGTCCGCTTTGTTTGTCGCTTTCGTCTCTGTTTTGACTTTGGCTGCGTCAAATAAGAAATACTTTGTTGGAGGCTGCATCATTTTTATGGCGTTGACTGCTGTTGTTTTGCTTACCGACAATCGCCTGTCACAGTCTTTCGATGTTCTTGTAAATTCCCTTGTCGATGGTAATACCTCTTTTTCCGATCCTCGTTTTATGATTTGGAAGGCAGGGCTGAATATCGACCCTCACACCTACCTTTGGGGGTATGGCGAGAATAATGTGGATGAATTTTTGTTTAAAGAGTATGAGCGTATGGGCTGGGCTGAAGGTATGGCTTGGCATTACCTCTCACACAACCAGTATCTCGAACTGTATTTGGAATTGGGGCTGCCTGGTGTGTTGGCTTTTGTTGGCGCAATGGTTTTGGCCCCTTGTTGCGCTCCAAAGCCCTACAAGAAGTTTGTATTCTTGTTCGTCCTTCTCTTTTCTTTAATAATGTTTACCGAGTCTTACATATCACGTACAGCGGGAGCGCTGTTCTTCGCATTTTTCCTGTCTGTTGTGTGTATGTCTGCTGGCGCGGAACCTCATCTTGACCTTCCTGTGTCTTTTGTGTCGCTACGTTCGAAAATAGGCCCGCTTTTAGTGGCTTCTACGGTTCTTGTGGCATTGGTTTTTGTTGTGTGCTATATCCGTAAAACTAACGAGACCTACTCGCTCTCGAAAGGGGAAGAATTATTGGTTAAAGGAGAACAATACGATGGATATCCCATTTATCGTTTTGATAAATTATCGCGTTGTTCTGCCGATTGCGGAAACACATCCTCATATTATGTATTCTTTATTGCCAGAAATCATGTTCAGAAAACTCATTTTGAGATTGACTGTTATATATCATCCGATTTTAATGGCGAATGGGCTATGGTTCATAATTTGGATGCTGAACACCAAGTCAAACAGATTGCTGCGGCTGATATAACCAAAAAAGGAGTCTGGCAGACTTTGGCTATTGATTTGCCTGAAGGTGACAACTTTATCAATCTCAACATGTGCAAACAGGGTGTGAATGATTTAACTTCGCTAACGGGATTTGTTCAGTTCGCAAAACCTCGTTGGTCTCCATTAAATTGATTTTGTATATGAAGTTTTGTGCTGTCGTTGTTGCCTACTGTCCTGATTTGGATTTGCTCCGAAAGAATATCGGTGCTTATTATGCTTATGCAGATAAGGTTATTGTATGGCGAAATTCAGATGAGACAGATTTGCAGATAGAAGATCCGCAAGGGAAAGTTGTGTTTATGGGCGAGGGTAAGAACGAGGGAATATCGACTGCCGTTAACAAGGTCTTGGATCTTTGTGTTGCAGAAGGCTATCAGTGGCTGCTGACTATGGACCAAGATAGTGTATTTGTCGATTTCGGTGCTTATTTACGCTTGGTTGAAGCCAACTCAACTGACTCTTCGGTGGCAGAATTCTCTCCGGAAGTCAATGAACAACTTTTGGAATGTGGAGCAACTGTCGATAAAGACTACGTGATTACCTCGGGTGCTTTCCTTCGGGTGGATACGATTCGCTCTATGGGTGGATTTCGCTCAGACTTCTTCCTCGACGGCATTGACATCGATTTGGGGTACAAAATCAGGAGTAATGGCTATAAGGTGCGCTGCTTGGGTGGTGCCCTTTTGAAACAGCGCTTTGGTGAGGTGGAGGTGGCGCATAACCACAATGCCGTATCTTACCCTCCTAAGCGCATCTACAATATCATTCGTAACTACTGGTCTATTATTGCCGATTATTTCCCTGTTTCTAGGCCCCTTATTTGGGAAGTGACCAAGATTTGGAATATCTATACTACTGCGTCTGTTATTGTTTACCAGAAGCAAAAAATAGCCAAATTGGGAGCTATTGTTCGTGGTAACCTTTCGGGGATGAAATATATATTGTCTTCCATTTTTTCAAGAAAAAAGTGAATATCTTAGGTGTTTATATACCAAATGGTAGTAAGAGTTTTCTGATGTTTTCGTTTTCTCCGTTAGGGAGTTTTCTAAGACATCTTCGATGGCTGTTTTCCAGGCCTTTTCAATTGGCAACTATGTCCTAAAAGGCCGTTTTGTTAATAAAGTATTACTTTGCTACCGATTGGTATATAATTCCCATATCTTATTATAAAAGAAACGTCCAAATTGAAATAATCAATTTGGACGTTTTCCTTTTAATGCTATATCCGTAAGTTTACGCCTCTTTCTTGCACAACTTTTTGCTGGCACCGTAACCAATGCCAAGCGGAATTAGGTAAAGCAATGCGATGAAGAATGTAGTGGCTTTGTTGTTTGGAAGGTTAATCTGGCCTGCCTCGCAACTGTCAAGCGGTTCGTTGAAGGTTGGAATGTTCTTCAATGCCCACTTGTTTACTACTGTTCCCTTCTTGATGACCATAAGGCCTGGACTGCTGCGGATGATAGTCTTCAACATAATCTCGTCTGCATTCAAGAAGTCGTATTTTGCGTTGGTTGCTGCCAAGTAAGCCTTCATCTCGTCTGTCTCTGCACTTGTTGCGGTCAGACAGTAGAACTTGTAACCGTGTGCGCGTGCGTATTCGTATGCGGCATTCACCTTGTCGCTCATGTCGTAGTGGCATCCGCCCGGATTAGTAACGATGTTGTATTCTGTTACGTTGTGGGCTACCAATAAGAATACGTAGTTGCTGTCTTCCAAAATAAGGTCGGTAATGTCACCATCGTCTGGGTGCTCTAACACGAAGTCGTGGATTGGCGGCTCGTAACCTTTGCGGATAAGCACATTTTTGCTGTCTACAAAGTGCCAGGTGGTGTCTTTAGGGTAGTTCTGCATAGTGAACTCCTGCTTTACACCGTTCTTCTCGTAAATGAAAGTGGTTTCAATACTGTCTTTAGGCGCTCCTTCTGGGAAACTCATTCCTTCTTGAATGTTTGCGCCTATTCTGTATGGGCGGAAGTCAATGACTGGAAGATTCTGGAAACAGTATGCGGAAAGTATCATCGAGAATACAAAACTGTAGATGAGTACTGCCCACTCTGCTTTTACGCAGAAACCTCGCTTGCTGTAGTCTAACCAGCGCCAGATGGTGATGACGGCTGCCAATAAGATGACATTTTTCCAGAAGGTCTGCCAGTTGGTAATGACCAATGCGTCGCCAAAGCAACCACAGTCGGTTACAGGGTTGTTAATTGCCAAATATAGGGTGAGTGGGGTGTAGAATGCCATAAAGGCTAATGTGCCGAGTGTGACAAGCTTCTTCTGGATTCCCAAAAGAAGGCCTACTCCCAATACGAATTCTACGGCCGACATAGCTGTCATACCTCCAAAACCGAGTACTTTTAGTGCGTCCCAGTGAAATGCTGTCAGATAGTCTGTTACTTTGTATAGACCTCCAAGTGGGTCTACGGCTTTCACAAAGCCCGAGAATACAAATACTGCGCCTACAAATAACTGTAAGGCCAGTACGATACGTTCTTTCGTCTTGTCGCTCATAATTACTTATTTGATTTTTCTAATTTTTCTTCTACTAATCGGTCTGCGAGTACAATGCAGTCTGGACATGGAAAACGGTGCACCGTCTTTATCTCGAAGCACTTGTCGCTACCTGCTTCTTTGGCGAAGTCTTCATTAATAGTGCCAAGTCCTTTCCCTTTTAGCAAGTGGTTGGCTGCGTACACTGCACCGCATACACCTTCTGGAGCTCTGCCTCCACGGAATTCTATGAATGCGTCTATCTCTTCTTCGCTAACCGAACATTCTTTTTGGAAACCTTTCAGAATGGCCTGTGCGCAAGTGTAGTTGCAAGGTGGTGTGCGGAAGAAGTTGATGGACTTTTGTCTCTCTGTGTTCATACGCTTATTTTACCAGTTCAAATATGGTTTTTACGCCTTTAATTTTCTCGTTGCCTATTTTTTTCAGCATCGCGTTCGCTTTTTCGGCTTTAACGGCTGCCATGGCATATCGTTCTTTCACTTCCACAATGCCAAGTTCGTCTTTTTCAAGTCCTCCTTTTTGCAATAGGAAGCCTACAACGTCGCCTTTGCTGATTTTGTCTCGTTTGCCCTTGCCAATGTAGATGGTTGCCCACGCTGCCGGAGGTGGTATAGGGCAGCCCTCTTGCACTTTCTCCTTCAGCATTTTAGGAAGGTAACTTGGGCGGATTTCGTTAATATAGAGAATGACGAACGCCTGACCGCTTGCGTTCATTCGAGCGGTACGGCCGTTTCGGTGCGTAAACACGTCTCCAGTGCTTGGCAGGTGGTAGTGGATGATGTAGTCCACTTCCGGAATATCTAAACCGCGTGCTGCAAGGTCTGTCGAAATTAGGCAGTTGACTGAGCCGTTACGGAAGAGGCAGATGGCCTTTTCTCGGTCGGGTTGATCCATACCGCCGTGGAAACACATACATTCAATACCTTGTTCGCGAAGGTAGTTGGCAATGCGGTCTGCGCTCTCTCTGAAGTTGGCGAAGATGATGCTTTTGCCTTTCCCGAGGTGACAGAGTAGTTCCCTTAGGGCGGGTAGTTTGTCTTTCTCTACCGAAACCACTTCTTTAAGGGTCAAGCCTTTTACAGGCTCGTTTTTTAAGAAGTCTATTCGCTTGGGTGCGGTTATGTGCATGAAGTCCGGTATTTCTACCGCTTCTGTCGCCGAGAGTAATATCTTTTTCTTTGCCGAAGGCATACTTTCGGCAATAAATTTCATCTCTTCGCTAAAACCAAACTCTAAAGATTTGTCGAATTCATCGAGAATTATGGTCTTTGTTTGTTTTAGGTCGATGCTTTTGTTCTCAATGTGGTCTACAATACGTCCGGGTGTGCCAATCAGCACGTCTGGCGGTGCTTCGGTTAGTGAGCGGTGCTCCTTGTCGAAAGGGTGTCCTCCATAACTGCAGAATGCGCGGAAGCCAGAACCCATTTGCTGGAACACTTGAGCAATTTGCAGGGCCAACTCTCGGGCTGGAACGATGACTACTGCCTGTATGTGCTTGCAGTCTGGTTGCAGCATTTCTACAACGGGTAGTAAATAGGCTAATGTTTTACCAGAACCTGTTGGAGACAAAATGAGCGTTTCGGGCTCTTGCGGAATGACAGAAAGGGCCTCTTTCTGCATTTCGTTGAGGGCGGTAATGCCCATTCGTTCTAATATAGGACTGATGTCTTTGCTCATGCCGTTTATTTTACTACGTCGTTGAATATCTTTTTTGCGAAGTCGCTCAAACTGTTGTCGCGTGCACCCATGGTTAGAATAACGTCGCCTGGTTGCAAGTTCATCTTAATATAAGGTGGCATTATTTCGCGGTTGCCAAAGTATAGAACGTGTCCGTTCTCAAACTTCATACGGTCTGCCACGTCGCTGCTGGTAACTGTGCGCTCTACGGTGCCTCCAGCATAGTAAACGTCGCTTAGCAAGAAGTAGTCGTCTTTGCGAAGTACTTTTAGCACTTCCTTCTCTAATTCTTCGTGCATAAACTTGAGCGGACCGAATCCGTGTGGCTGGAACCAGGCCCATACGCGTTTGCCTATGGTTTGGCAGGCTTTTATTGCGCAAACCACTTCTGCGGGGTTGTGTGCGAAGTCGTCAATAACGCAGCAACCGTTGGCTTCACCTGCAAGTTGTGTGCGTCGGTAGATGCCACGATAGGTGCTTAGTGCTTTCGCACTGTCCTTTACAGGTATGCCTACAGCCGAACATATTGCGGTTGCGGCAAGTGCGTTCTCCATATTGTGACGGCCGATAACTGGAATCTCGAATGGAGTGCCGTTGCATTTGAAGGAGATTGAGAATCCTTCTTGCTTGAAGTCGGTGCCGTTATAGCCAGCCTCGTCGTTGTCTACACCAAAGTCGTTTTTGGCGTTTACACTTAGTTGTTTCGACATAGGGTGGCTTTGGTTGGCTATGAATACCGATGAGGTGTGTGCCTTGAACTGGGTGAACAAGTCCATCAGTACGTCATATTCCTTGTGGTCGCGGTCTACATTCAGCACGGCCGATATTTCAGGATGGTAACTGACTATAGAACCGTCACTTTCGTCCGATTCTATCACCAACCAGTTGCTTTTTCCGTTCCATGCGTTGCCTGGCAACCCTTTCTCTTGAAGGGTTACAAGTCCTGCGCCACTCATAATAGAAGGGTCGAATCCGCATTCCTGCATGATGTGGAATACCATAGCGGTGGTAGTCGATTTACCTGAAGTTCCGCCTATGGCTATAGTGCGTGCCTCGCCCGAAATTGCGGCAAGCAGTTCTGAACGCTTCATCACGTTAATGCCAAGTTCGCGGGCTTTTACCAGTTCCACATTGGTGTCTTCAATGGCGGTTGATACAACTACAACATCAACGTCGGCGGTAATTCCCGACGCGTCTTGGTTGTGGCAGCAGATGCCTTGCTTTTCAAGTTGCTCTTGAATAGGCATTTTTGTCTCGCTACCAAATTGGCGGTCGCTGCCCGATACTTTCTTACCGCAGCCGCAAAGGTATTGTGCGATTGCACTCATACCGGTTCCGGCTACACCGATAAAGAAAAAGTGGTTGTACTGGTTGTAATTATTCATTGTTTACTCTTTATTAACTTTATAATAAACGACCGCCATGGCATTACCTCGGCGGTCGTTATGCTTGGGCATAATCTAATTAATCGTCCCCTTTCTCATCCTCCTTTGCCTCGTTTTCGGCGGCTTTCTCTGCGTCTTTGGCAGCCTTCTCTGCGGCTTTGGCGGCTTCTTTTTCCGCCTTCTTGCGCTCCTTCTCGGCTGCTTTTGCCGCTTTTTCGGCCTCTTTGGCTGCTTTTTCGGCAGCCTTAGCGGCTTCTTTTTCGCCTTTCTTGCGCTCCTTCCCACTCATTCCCCCGGTGTCTGGTGTCTCGCTCGTCGCAGAAGGAGGGGCGGCTGTCGCAACCGGAACTGTTTGCTTGTTGCTGCCCTCTTCTGAAATTGGTTCTACAATTGAAGGGAGGTCGCCAGCCTTTGTATCGCCAGAGTTCAACATTGGAGCGTTGTCGCGTTGTGGCATAATTGATGACAATGAGTCGACATTCACACCGTCCATTGTGATTGGAACTTCAAGCGATTCTTCCTGTGTCCTGCGCAAGTTGTTGAGCGAATCGGCCTTCGCCTTAATGCGGGCAATAGAGTCTGCCAACATTTGAACGTCTGCATCGGTAGAGTCTTCTGGTGGAAGCAATCCTTCGTAATCTTCACCATTCAACTGTTCTATAACGTTACGTTTGTTGTGGGTATAGAACTTGATATGGCCCAGATTGCGCCCTTCTCTAACCTGCAACTTGGCGTAAATCTTACCCTGCTTTCTGTTCTTATACTTGACTTTAATCTCACCAGTGTTCAAATACTCCAAGTTGAGATTCGTTATCATGCTGTCGGCAAAAGTCTCAACATCGTAGCCTGGCAACAATACGCTGACAGAGTCTACCAACTTGTTCAGGTTGATTCTTCTGTATGGGCTGTTTCCTACCAGGGTCATCAACTTTTTCGCCATTATGCGGGTAGAGTCTTTCTTGTCATACAACTTCCGTTTGTAGAAGTAGGTATGGTGCATATAGTACATAAAGAAGTTGTACTCGTAGTTGAAGGCGAACTTCTTTCTGGTATAGTTCACCGAATTCGGATAGACACAGTCAGGAATCTTGATTTTCAAGACCTTTTCCTTTGTCTTACCTTCTTTTGCCGCCCTTTCCGCGTCTTTCAAGTCCTGCATGTTCTGCATTTCCTCTTCCAACTCAGCAATTTGCTGGGCAAGCAATGTGCTGTCAACACCGTCGACAAGAACTTCTTTTTTATCGATGGCGAGGTTGTCTGCTCCTTCTGTCGAGTCTCCCTCAAGGTTGAAGTCTTCAGTGTCTTCGCTGATGTTCATTTCCAAACTGTCTGAAGCCATTGAGAATTCGTCGTTCTTTTTCTCTCTCTTCGACTTCTTCTTGCCGGTTTCAGCGTCGTAATTGGTACTGTCGAGTTGCGAACTTTCCAGTTTCGACATCAGTTTTTCACGGTTTTTCGCCGCTTTTTCGCGGTTTTTCGCCGCTTTTTCTTGTGCTTTTGCTGCTTTTACAGAGTCTGACGCCATTTCCAAGAGTTCGGCTTCTTCTCGCATTCGTTCTCTTGCCTCTTCAATAGAGTCTTGCTCCAACTGGCGTTCGTACTTCAAACGCATTTTTTCCGCTTTCTCTTCGCGTTTGCGTTTGTCGTTCTTTTTCTTCCACTCTGCTTTAACGCGTTTTTCCGCGATTTTGCGGGCTTCTTTTTCTGCTTTAGCCCTCTTTTCAGCAATAAGCTTTTCTTTTTCTTCAGCCGCAAGTTTTTCGTTTTCACGAATCTTGCGCTCTATTTCGGCTTCGCGGCGTTTCGAGGCGGCCTCGAGGGCCTGCTGGTGCAGTTCGGCTTTTCTTTCGCGGTCTGCGGCCTCCTGCTCGCGTTTCGCCTGTCGGGCCTCAATATCAGCCTCCATACGTTCTTGGCGCTTTTGGCGGGCTGCTGCCTTTTTTTCTCTCTCGCTTTCGCGGAACTTCAATTCTTTCTCGCGCTGCGCTTGTCGGCGTTCTAAGTCTTTTTGTTTCTGCTGGGCCATGCGTTCGCGCTGGCGTTGTTTGATTTGGGCGTTTCGCTCCTTGTTTCGTTCTGCGGCAGACTTCTGTATGTCTTGTCTTTCCTCGGCACGCTGTCGGCGAAGTTCTGCTCGGCGCATAATGGCTTCTTGGCGTCGTGCTTCCATTTCTCTTTGACGTGCTTTGCGTTCTTCGCGCAACTGTCGCTGTTGCTCGGCTCGTGCGGCTTGTGCCTCTTTGCGCTGTTGCTCTTTTTCTCGTTCTTCAGCACGCTTCTGGAAACGGGCTTCCCTTTCTTGGGCGGCTCTTTCCCTCGCTTTTCTGCGCTCTTCCTTCTCTCGTTCGGCACGTTCGCGTCTGCTTTCTCTCTGTTTGTCCAGCTTTTCTTGGTTGATGCGCTT
>JAKSKS010000003.1 GCA_024401615.1 Paludibacteraceae bacterium | reverse complement strand
AGGGGCTCCGCCCCGCCGCCCTTCTCATACAAGGGGCTCTGCCCCGGTAATCCTGGTAATCAGCTAGTCCTGAAAGGACGTCAGATCTTAGCGTAGAGTGTAAACCCTACGTTGTTGTCGCACGGAGTAAGGAGTGCTCTCGTAGCAAGGGGCTCCGCCCCGCCGCCCTTCTCATACAAGGGGCTCTGCCCCGGTAATCCTGACAATCAACTAGTCCTGAAAGGACGTCAGACCTTAGCGTAGGGTGTGAACCCTACGGTGTTAGTGTACGGAGTATGGAGTGCTGAAGGCACGGCAGAATACTCACGCCTCCCGGCGTTAGTGGGGTACAACCCCACAATTGCAGCGTAGGTGACCGCTTGCAGCGGGGCAGAGCCCCTCGCGACGGAGAGGTGATCTCCACCTGGAGGTCTATACAATTTGAGATTTGGTGGTCCGCTTTTCTTTCGAGGTTTTACTTGTCGGAATAATGACCTCTGGCCGAAACAATGTGAACTTCAACGAACATTTCGTAAATAGTGTATATTAGGCGATCTTTCTGATTGATGCGTCTTGACCAATACTCTCCATTAGCACCCTTAAGATTCTCCACTTTACCAGTCCCTGTTTTGGGATGGTCCATTATTTCATCTAATAGCTTAACAGCTTTTTTGATACTGTTAGGATCATTGCGTTTCAGAAAGGCGAGATCAGATTTAGCCCTTTCCGAATACTTGTGACTGTAACTCATGGACTATCTAGCAATGCGTCCTGTTCTTCTTTAGATGTAACGGTAGTACAATTTCCTTCTTTTATCTGTTTTTCAGATTCTTCGATAACATCCCATACATTTTCTTCCTTAACCGATTGTTTAAGCAAATATTCAATATAATTACTAAGACTACGATTTGCAGCCGTAGCCTTTTCTTTCAACAAGTTTAACAATTCTTCGCTAAGTCTTATCGATGTTACCTTTTTAGTCGCACGTATATTCATCTGTATTACATTGTATTTGTTTGTATGCAAATATAACACAAATGAGCCTAAATTAGACAAGTAGCACCCTATTATGTCACATCTCTTTGCTCGATTGCATAGAAAAAGGCTACCGAAAGGTAGCCTTTGCTGTTTCTTTATGTCCCCCACCCCTCTCTATCGAGGTTTCGGTAGCCGATGGCCTCGCTGATGTGTGGGAACTGGATGTTCTCTGCCCCATCGAGGTCGGCAATGGTGCGGGCTACTTTCAGGATGCGGTCGTAGGCACGGGCCGACAAACTGAAACGCTCCATGGCGGTGCGGAGTGTATCTGTACATTCCTTATCGAGTGTGGCGTATTTCTGCAAGAGACGGCTGTTCATCTGCGCATTGCAGTGGATGTGTTCCTCGTCTTTATATCTTTCTTGTTGGATGAGGCGGGCCTTGACCACACGCTCGCGAATCTCGGCACTCGACTCTCCCTTGCGTTGTTCCGACAGTTTTTCAAAGGGGACAGGGGTGATTTCAACTTGGAGGTCTATACGATCGAGTAACGGACCGCTAATTTTGCTCAGGTAGCGTTGGACAGCTCCTGGCGAACATACACATTCGCGGGTTGGGTGGTTGTAATACCCACAAGGACACGGGTTCATACTTGCCACCATCATAAACGACGCAGGGTAGGTAACAGACATCTTTGAACGGCTGATGCATATCTGCCGGTCTTCTAATGGCTGACGCATCACCTCTAAAACTTGGCGTTTGAATTCTGGTAATTCGTCCAGAAAAAGAACACCATTGTGGGCGAGCGATATTTCTCCTGGTTTTGGGTTGCTGCCGCCACCAATAAGGGCTACGTCTGATATGGTGTGGTGCGGACTGCGGAATGGTCGCTGCGTCATAAGCGACGTGTTGCGGCCAATGAGTCCGGCAACTGAATGTATTTTAGTTGTTTCGAGCGACTCTTGGAGAGAGAACGGAGGAAGGATAGTGGAAATACGCTTGGCCATCATACTTTTACCTGCACCCGGAGGTCCAATCATAATAATGTTGTGTCCACCAGCCGCAGCCACCTCGAAGGCGCGTTTCACTTCGTCTTGCCCTTTCACATCGCTAAAGTCCATATCGTACTGGTTGATGTGCGCATAGAATTCTTTACGAGTATCGACAATGGTTTGTTCCAGAGTTTCATGTCCGTTCATAAAGTCAAGCACCTCTCTCAGTGTATCTGCGCCAAACACTTTCAGCTTGTTCACTACGGCTGCCTCGCGTGCGTTTTGCTGAGGGACGATCAGTCCCTCGTATCCTTCTTCTCGGGCTTGGATGGCAATAGGAAGAACGCCGCGTATGGGTTGTAGTGTGCCGTCGAGCGAAAGTTCGCCCATCAGCATATATTTTTCGAGTTTGTCGGTTTTAATCTGGCTGTTGGCCGCAGCCAACCCCACTGCCAAAGGCAGGTCGTAGGCAGCGCCTTCTTTGCGAATGTCGGCAGGTGCCATATTAACGATAATGCGACCCAAAGGAAATTTGTTGCCATTGACAGTCAGTGCCGACCGCACGCGTTCATAACTTTCCCTTACGGCATTGTCGGGCAAACCAACCAAAGCGAATGCGGGCACACCGCTGGCAACGTTCACCTCTATAGATATGGTAGTGGCTTCAACGCCGTGAACGGCAGCGCCAAATACTTTTACTAACATGAGTGGGGAGTTTATTTGAGTTTTATTGTTTAAGGAAGACAGATGCGGTGGTCGTTATTCACAGCAAACAGCACGTCTACCCTGTCGGGCAGTTCTTTCAGCATCCATCTGGTCAGTCGTTCGTAGTGTGAAATAAAGCGGCGGACTTCCTCGTCGTTCATCACGCGCAGGTGGTTCTGTCCTTTGGTAGAGATGCGCAACTTTTCTTCTTGCAGCGCACGCCACTCATACACTTTTTCGAAAGATGGAACCTGCAACATAACTAACAGGTTAAGGCAGTCGAACAAGCGGCTGTATTCAGTTTTCAACTGTAGATTAACGTATGTTCGCCAAATAGCCTCCTTGTCTTCTTTCTCTTCCAGTTCGTTTACCGGGTTTAACAGTTCAGTCAGCGGCTGTTCGGTAGTGCCCATAAACCAACCGTCGAATAATATTACGTCGGGGCGGCCAATAAAGCGGTCCCACTCGCTTTCCGGATAAACATCGTCCATAGCCTTATTAAAGCGTGGAATAGGAGTGGCATCGGTAGGTGCGGCGTTAGCCAGCGTATTGAATAAGTCGATGCCCTTTTGCACATAGTGTGTGCCGGGAACACCGCGGGTAATGAACAATGGGTGTACGGTTTGTGCCAGTTTCTCACGGTCGTTTCTCGACAAGTAGAGGTCGTCGATGCTGAGGCTGAGAACCTTTAAGCCGTATCCGCCTTCCAATACCAGTTTCATAAGTGTGCAGAACGACGTCTTTCCTGCTCCTTGTGCTCCGTTCACTCCAATAATCTGCATGCTGGTGGTATCGAGTCCTATGGCAATCATTTCTGCTAACGGAAGGTACACGCGTTCAAGGTCTTCCATTAGTTCTTCACCCAACATTAGTTCACGAAGTTTATCGGAAAAAGGTTTCCTTAATTTCTGTAGTACATTTTGTTCCATAGGCCCCTGTAATTGTTAAGTTCTTTGTAGCGTATAATTAAAGTAAATATACAACACTTTTAGAGATGTTTGTATCAAAAAAAAGCAAATAATTAACTGCGTGTGTCTGTATCTTGATAAGCGCTTGGCAAATACATTGCGGTTCCCCTCTTTTTATTACCTTTGTAGGCAAATCACCAAAATTATATACATATTATGTTCAAAACAAACGAGTATTTTAATGGCGATGTTGTTTCAATGGCACTCAACAGCGCAGAAGGTAAGGCAACAGTTGGCGTAATGGCAGCAGGTGAATATGAATTCGGCACCTCTACCGTAGAAATCATGACTGTTATTTCAGGTGCCCTCACCATCCAGCAACCAGGTGAAACTGAATGGAAGACTTATAAGAAGTTTGAGTCGTTCGTAGTTGCAAAAGACGTTAAGTACAAGGTGAAATGCACCGAAGACACCCCTTACCTTTGCTTGTATAAGTAAGCCGGTGGCTTCTTAATAAGTTAAAGAAAGAACAAGATAGCGCGGGCGGTTCCGAAATTTTCGGAACCGCCTGTATGTTTTATAGGGTGTTGCAACTACCTAAGGTTGAACGTTAGAAGATTGATAAATTGTAAGTTAGAACATAAATGTTACAACTTTACCCCAGTTTTGTTACGTATGCCAACATTATGCACCGCCAACCCCCGTAAACACTGGGCTTATGGGCTTTTTTGATACTTTTCCCCTTCTATTGTGACTTTCAACCCCGCTTAAATTTGTGCCGAAAATTTGCTGTTAATCCAAAAATGCAGAATTTTGGCTTGTGGGAACAACACAACAGTTACCAACAGCAAACTGAGTTTAGAACTACAAATTATAAGTCTTATGAAACACAACTACATTCTTACAGTTGCTATGTTACTTGGCCTTACAGTAAACGCACACGCAGGACTCTTTATTCCTAACGAGTTCGAGACATACAATACCGAAGACTTACGAAAGATTTCGTTTGAAGATGACAACATTGTAGCAGAATGGACCGACGGTCAGACAAAAAACTACGAGTTCTCTTCACTACAGCGCATCTTGTTTAACGAGAGCGGAACACAAACCGAGGTCGAAACTCAAATGGCAGAAAAGGGCGCAGAGTTGCTACTTTATCCGAACCCAGTTGTTGAGACTCTTTATTTGAGTGGTGTGCCTGCCGACACAGAGGTTTTGATGTACGCCAGCAATGGCGTTACCATTGGTTTGCTCCAGCACAATGGAACCACCTTCGAGGCCAATGTGTCTAACCTAAAAAACGGTGTCTATTTTTTGAAGATTGCCGACAAAGTGGTTAAATTCATTAAGAAATAAGTCTAATACACCCAGAACACATAAAAAATAAGCATATGAAAAAGATAGCATTCGCAGTTGCAGCACTAATTTCAATGAGCGTATGTGCTCAAAAGTCTGTACACATTTATAAGAAGGATGGCACAAAAATAGAATACCAGGTGGCTGACCTCGACAGCATCGTTTTCGAGAAGGTGGCTTCTACTCCCGACCCCGTTATCCCAGTTGATCCGGTTATCCCTACCGACCCTGTAACACCGGGTGAGGGAACTACCGAGGGTGAGGTTGTAAGTGCTGGCGATGTGGTTATCAGCAAGTCGGCCGGTTGGTTCGAAAGCGGTTATGTTGAGTGGGCTCCGGTTAGTGGTGCCACTGGTTACAATGTCTACTATAAGGCTTCAAATGCCAGCAATTACACTAAAATAGACGCTATGTTGGTCCGTAGTTACGGTTCCTACCTCCGTGCCGATGTAGTTGGCTTGCCAGCAGGAATTTACGATGTAAAAGTGGTTGCTGCGAAGAATGGTGCGGAATTTGGAAAGGCTTCAGTCGCACAAATTAAGGCTACCGCCTACAGCCGTCAGGGTTTTGCTTTCGCCTCTTCTTCCACAACAGGTGGAAACGGTGTTGGTGCCTATAATAACGACGGCTCGTTGAAGAAGGACGCCGTGGTGCTTTACTTGACAGAAAAAACAAAGAAAACCATGCAACTCGATGTTGTTACCACAGCAAAGGGTGGAGTAACTTCTTGCACCGGTATTTCTGAAATTCTAACTGCCTTGCAGAAAGGTTATGAAACAAGACCAATTAATGTCCGTATTATCGGACAGGTGACCATTGACGGTGTTAATGGAAGTGGTGATGTGTTCAACCTCCACTTCAAGGCCAGCAATGAAAACCGCCCTGTCTGCAACATTACCGTAGAAGGTATAGGCGAAGATGCCACCGCTTATGGTTGGGGTGTGCGTTGTATTCGTGTACGCAACTTCGAACTCCGCAATTTGGGCTTGATGTTGTGGGGCGACGATGGTATCGCCTTCGAAACCGACAACCATAATATCTGGATTCACCATAACGACATTTTCTATGGTACTGCGGGTAGTGATGCCGACCAGGCAAAAGGCGACGGCTCAATGGATTTGAAGGACAATTCCCAATACATGACCATCTCTTACAACCACTTCTTCGACTCTGGTAAGATGTCGCTTTGCGGTATGAAGAAAGAAGCGGGTCCTAACTACATCAGCTACGACCATAACTGGTTCGACCATTCCGACTCACGCCATCCGCGTGTTCGAACAATGAGCGTGCATGTTTGGAACAACTACTACGACGGTAACGCCAAATATGGTGTAGGTGTTACTTACGGAGCAAGCGCCTTTGTAGAGGCCAATTATTTCCGCAACTGCCCTAAACCGATGATGAGTTCATTGCAGGGTACCGATGCTCTTGGCGAAGGTACTTTCTCGGGTGAGAATGGCGGTATCATTAAGTCGTTCAACAATGTGTTTGCCGAAAAACCGGGCAACTTCAGTTACATTACCTACCAAAGCAACAAGACATCGTTCGACGCGTATGAGGCAAGTTCGCGTAACGAACAGGTGGCAAGCAGCATTAAGGCCGTTGCTGGTGGTAGCAGTTACGATAATTTCGACACCGACAAGTCGCTGATGTACACCTACACTCCAGACGATCCGGCTAAGGTTCCTGCAATTGTAACAGCCAACGCTGGCCGTATGAATGGTGGAGACTTGAAGTGGACGTTCAATAATTCGGTAGACGACGCAAGCTACAAAATAAATGATGGGTTGATGAACGCTATAAAGGGTTACACAACAAAGTTGAAATCTATATTAGGTGAGTAAGAAAAGCAGTAAAACTTCTATCACAAACTACATTTGGTAAAACTACAGTAGACGAAACCGCCAGATTGGAATGTCCAACCTGGCGGTTCCTAATATTGTGCTCATGTTATATTCAAATCACATGGTATGCTTTCAGGGCATTCCACACGCCGTTGTCGTCAATATGCGTGGTGGTATAGTTGGCTGCGGCTTTCACGTTGTCGCCGGCATTGCCCATGGCAACGCCCACGCCGGCGCGCTCAATGATGGGGATGTCGTTACCACCGTCGCCAAAAGCCATGGTCTCTTCAATTTTCAGTCCAAGGTGTTTGGCCATCATTTCCAGACCAAGCCCTTTGTCGATGCCCTTGGCTGTTACATCTACAAAGTCGGGATGCCAGCGTCCGCAGGTGCATCCGCTTAGTGGGGCCAGAATCTCTTTTTCCTGCTCTTCGGTAAAGAAAGGGGTTAGTTGGATGACGCCTTCCTCCAGCACCTCTTCGAGTGGTGTTAGAACGTCGAGGGTGGTAATTTTCAACATTTTCCTGAAGATGCCGTCAAACTGCTCGTTTTCGTTTACTACGGCAATGTGCTTTTTTCCCACCACCACACAGGCAACGCCCAGGCGGCGCGAGTGCTCAACAATGTGCAGCACTTCGGCTTTATTGATTTCCTCGCAGTTTACAACGGTGTCGCCAATAAAGCAGTAGGCGCCATTGGTGGTAACGTAACCGTCGATGTAGGGCAGTATTTGGTCGAGATTGCAGATGATGGGTTGTGGACGACCTGTGGAAATAAAGACTTTTACACCATTCTCTTTGGCTTTCTTAATTCCTTCTATGGTCGACTGGGGCACTTTGTGTGTGTCGAAACTGATAAGTGTGCCGTCAATGTCGAAAAAGAGCGCTTTTATCATAATCATACCTTCTGTTTGCGGCTGCAAAGTTACGGCTTATGAACCGTAAAATAAAAATAATTGGACCGCGTGCTAAATTTAAGTAATTTTGGACTTCATAAAATCTTCGATAATGGCTGCCATTAATATAGAACATTTATATAAAACCTATAGGGGTACCGACAAGCCTGCTGTTGACGACTTGTCGTTGACGGTGGCCGATGGTGAGTTTTTCGGTTTGCTGGGCGCCAATGGTGCCGGAAAGACTACAACACTTAGCATTCTATGCGGTTTGCGGCACTATACCCAGGGAAAGGTGGAGGTTGCTGGCATGGACGTTGCCCGACAGATGCGCGACATTCGACCTTTGATTGGTGTTGTGCCACAAGAATATGCGCTCTACCCGGAACTGACCGCTGCTGAAAACTTAAATGTTTTTGGTGGTATTTACGGCATAGACAAGGCCACATTGAAACTGCGTATTGCCGAATTGGCCGAAACTCTGAATGTGAACGACCAGATGGGGCAGCGCATTGGCCATTTGTCAGGCGGACAGAAACGCCGCTTTAACCTGATGGCCGGTTTGCTCCATCAGCCTAAAATCCTATTCCTCGATGAACCTACAGTGGGTATAGATGTAAAGTCGCAACAAACGATTATCGATTATCTGCGACATTTGCACCAGCAGGGAACTACCATTATCTATACCTCGCATTTAATGCAGGAAGCTGAAAGCCTCTGCACACGCGTGGCTATTATGAACCAGGGTAAACTTGTGGCGGCAGGTGCTCCACAGCAGTTGTTGGAACAGCACAAGGCAAATTCGCTCCACGACCTTTGTCTCACCCTTATCAGTTAATGTATGCGCAAACTACTCACCCTCATTTATAAAGATTTTCTCATCCTCATCCGCGATAAGGCGGGTTTGGCCTTGTTGTACCTGATGCCGTTGGCATTAGTAGCCCTTATGGCCTACCTGCAGAACGACACCTTTAAGGCTATTCTCGATAATAAGATGGCGTTGGTGGTACTCGACCAAGACCGTGACCAAGTGGGCGCCACTGTGGTGGAGAGCCTGGAGAATTCGGGATTGTTCTCTATTACCACTGCCTCCTCGACCGCTACGCCCGAGGAGGTGGAAAGCGATGTGGCAAAGGGCAACTACCAGTTGGGTATCGTAATCCCGAAATCGACTACCGAGAACATCCGTAACGGTATTGGTAAAAGTGTGCAGTACACATTCTCGCCCGAAGGTGAGCAGCCAAAGGCGCAAACCGTGCACCTGACTATTTTTGTGGATCCTACGACCAAGAACTCGTTTTTGGCATCGCTCACCAGCACGATGCGTGAGCAGATGGCAACGGTGCAGACACAAATTTTGCTGAAAGAAGTCAGCCAGCAGATACAGGCCATGTCGCCTATGCCTATAGGCGATGTGGTCCTCCCCGAAAAACTTATCGAGTTAGACGAACGTACAGCCCGTATGGACGCGTCGCGCCTCATTCCTAACGCAGTGCAGCACAACGTGCCGGCATGGGGTATGTTTGCCGTGTTCTTTATTGTGGTGTCGTTGGCCAGCAACATTATTCGTGAGCGCGAGGAAGGCAGTTACACCCGCTTGCGCACCATGCCAATGCCATATAGCTATTATCTGTTCAGTAAAGTGGCAGTATACCTGTTCATCTGTATGACACAGATTGCGTTGATGGGTGTGATGGGAAAGTTTGTGCTGCCTATGCTTGGTTTGCCGTCACTATCGTTAGGCAATAGTTGGTTGGGATTGGTATTAGTCAGCCTAAGCGCGTCGTTGGCCGCTATTGGTTATGGCATTGCTATTGGCCAAGTGGCAAAAACCGCCCAGCAAGCCTCTATTTTTGGCTCTATCTCGGT
This sequence comes from Paludibacteraceae bacterium, assembly GCA_024401615.1. Lineage (GTDB taxonomy): Bacteria > Bacteroidota > Bacteroidia > Bacteroidales > Paludibacteraceae > Physcocola. The sequence goes on along the minus strand of JAKSKS010000003.1, from coordinate 38,043 downwards.
CGTTATTCTCTCGGCTTTGGGGGGTATCTGGATTCCGATGTTTGTTATGCCACATGCAATGCAGATTGTTTGCCGACTCTCGCCATTAAACTGGGGTTTGACGGGTTTCTACAACTTGTTGCTGCGTGGTGGAGGTGTGGCGAGTGTGTTGCCACAATGTGTGGCACTGCTGGCTTTTGCTGGTGTTTGTGTGGCTGCGGCTATTGCCTACGACAAATGGAAACGTGAAGATATCTAACAGATTTACAGATAAAAACAGCGGGTCCTTACGGAATTGTTCGTAAGGACCCGCTGTTTTTTAACACCATTATGGAACACTGCCCCAAAAGTATGCTCTAAAACACGCTCCGAATTCGGACATTTTTGGCTGGTTTTGGCACGCCGTTTGCAAAAGTATGTTCAGAAGGGGTTCTTAAAAAGAACACTTCTCTATTAAATTATTGTTCTACTTTTTTAAAGATTACGCATATGAAAACCGAAAATATTCTCAAAACTATAGGTATCGCCATCATGCTTATGGCAAGTTCAGTAACCGCAAGCGCAAAGGGTCACAAACCAGCGCCAGCACCTGTTCACCACCGCATTGAGGCTGCTCCGGTTCACCACCACGCAGCACCAAGCGATCCTATGCACCACAAGTCAGAGGCGCTTCACCACAACGGTCATAAAGACCCACACCATGTAGCACCTAACCTCCATCACGGAAAGGATGCACACTGCAACAATCATCGTCACGATGTTCATTGCAACAAGCACCACCACGATGTTCACTGCAACAAGCATCATCACGATGCTCACTGCAAACACATGGCAAATGTGCCAAAGCACTGCAACAAATGCCATGGCTGCATATAAGGAGTTTTCCTAATCTTATGTTATCATAATGTTTTAATTGGAGTCCCAGATGTCGTTAGATATTTGGGACTCGTTGTGTTAAAAAAGAACAGAGGCTGTCTGATGGGTTTCAGACAGCCTCTGTTTCCTTTTGTGTATTTAATTAGGAGTTCTTTTCTTTGAAAACCAAAGCGTACATGCGCATCTGCTTAATCATAGCCAACATACCGTTGCTTCGGGTTGGAGAAAGGTGCTCTTTCAATCCAATCTTCTCAATAAAGTCGAGTTTGGCCTCCAAAATGGCGTCTGGAGTTTCACCAGAAAGCACATCAACCAACATGCTGACGATGCCGCCTACAATTTCGGTGTTACTTTCACCTTCGTAGTACACCTTTCCGTCGCGGTATTCAGAATGAATCCAAACCTTGCTTTGGCAGCCTTCAATCAGGTATTGGTCGGTTTTGTATTGGGCGTCGATACCCTTGTTGGCGTTGCCCTTGTCGATGATGAGTTCGTACTTGTCTAACCAGTCGGTGAGGAATTCGAACTCTGCGGTTATTTCGTCTTCTTTTTCTTGAATAGTCATATATGTAATTCTTTTATTGTCTGTGGAACAATTTAACAACACGCTTCACGCCAGCAACCAATTGGTCAACTTCTTCGCGGGTGTTGTACACGGCAAACGAAGCGCGTACCATACCTTCAACCCCGAATGCGTCCATTACAGGTTGTGCGCAATGGTGGCCGGTGCGTACGGCAATACCTAATTTGTCGAGAATAGTGCCCATGTCGTAAGGGTGGATACCGTCTACAAGGAACGAGATAACGCTGCTCTTGTGGGCACTCTCGCCGTAGATGCGTAGTCCTGGTATTTCCTTCAACTGCGCTGTCGCGTACTGGAGCAGTTCTGCCTCGTAGGCGGCAATGTTCTCAATGCCCACTTGCTGCACGTAGCGTAAAGCCTCGGCAAGGACGGTAGAGCCGATGAAGTCGGGCGTTCCGGCCTCGAACTTGAAAGGAAGGTCGGCGTAAGTGGTTTTGGCAAAGGTAACACGGTCAATCATATCGCCACCGCCTTGGTAAGGAGGCAACTGGTTCAGCCATTCCTCTTTCCCGTAAAGTACACCTATACCGGTAGGTCCGTAAATTTTGTGGCCCGAGAATGCGTAGAAGTCGGCATCGAGTTCTTGCACATCAACTTTAGAGTGGGGCACTCCTTGCGCGCCGTCTACCAAAACGGGTATATTGTGGGCATGGGCAATGCCGATAATCTGCTTAATGGGGTTTACACTGCCAAGTGTGTTCGATACGTGCGCAACAGAAATAATCTTGGTTTTTTCGTTAATCAGTTTTTCTAACTCTTCAACCATCAGGGTGCCGTCTTCGGCAAACGGAATAGGGCGGACTTCCACCCCTGGCTGCAGTTGCCAAGGCACAATATTGCTGTGGTGCTCCATTTGGCTGACTATTACCTCGTCGCCGGGCTGGAGCTTTAATTTTCCGAAGCTACTTGCCACTAAATTAATGCTTTCGGTAGTCCCTCGGGTAAAGATGATTTCGTGAGAATGACGCGCGTTGATGAATTTTCTCACCTCTTCGCGGGCGGCTTCGTGTGCCTCGGTTGCCACTTGGCTCAAGAAGTGTACACCACGGTGCACGTTTGCGTTCTCCTTGTAATAGTTTTCAGCAATTTTCTCTACCACACACTTTGGTTTCTGGGTGGTAGCCGCATTGTCGAGGTAGATTAGCGGACGGTCATAAACCTTTGTCTGCAGTATCGGAAAATCTTGCCTAATGGCATTTACATCTATAGTCATCTTTATTCTGTTTACGCGTATAGTGCAAAGTTAATCTATTTTGGGGTGATTTTAACAACAATAAGGGGGTAACAACGAAAAAAACGGGATGCGCCAAAATGAATGGTGCATCCCGTTCCTTTATTGTAGAGGCGATTTTTACATATCGTCGCCCTTTTCCTTCATAGCCTGGCGGATTTTTTCTTCCACCTCTGCAGCAACTTCTGGGTGTTCCTTCATATACTGCTTTGCGGCGTCGCGGCCCTGTGCAATCTTGTCTTCTCCGTAACTGTACCACGATCCGCTCTTCTTCAAGATGCCGAAGTCTGCGCCGTAGTCAACAATTTCGCTGGTGCGTGAAATACCCTCACCGAACATGATGTCGAACTCTGCCTTGCGGAAAGGAGGTGCCACCTTGTTCTTAACTACCTTAACGCGGGTCTGGTTACCGATAACAGAATCGCCGTCTTTGATAGGAGAAACGCGGCGGATATCGAGGCGGACTGAAGCGTAGAACTTCAACGCGTTACCACCGGTAGTGGTTTCTGGGTTGCCAAACATAACACCAATCTTTTCACGCAACTGGTTGATGAAGATACAGGTTGTGTTGGTCTTGTTGATGGTGGCAGTCACCTTACGGAGGGCCTGGCTCATCAAACGGGCCTGCAAGCCTACCTTGTTGTCGCCCATATCGCCTTCAATTTCGGCCTTTGGAGTCAAAGCTGCAACAGAGTCGATAACGATGATGTCTACTGCAGATGAACGGATCAACTGGTCGGCAATTTCCAATGCCTGTTCACCGCTGTCTGGCTGTGAAATCAACAAGTTTTCAACATCCACACCCAACTTTGCGGCATAGAAACGGTCGAAAGCGTGTTCGGCGTCGATGATGGCGGCAATACCACCCTGTTTCTGTGCTTCGGCAATAGCGTGGATTGCCAAAGTGGTTTTACCTGATGATTCTGGACCATAAATTTCAATGATACGTCCTTTAGGGAAACCACCTACGCCAAGCGCATGGTCCAAACCGATTGAACCGGTTGAAATAACGGGGATGTCTTCAATCTTTTCATCGCCCATACGCATAATGGTACCCTTACCAAGGTCCTTTTCTATTTTTTGCATTGCCAACTGCAGTGCCTTCAACTTGTCGGCTGATGGTTGCGGACGCTGTGGGGCTGCTGGTTCTGCTGCTGCCTTTGCTGTCTTTTTCGCTTTTGGTGCTGGGGTTTCACCCAATTCTTCTGGAGTTGGTTCTTCGAAGTTCAATGCACCTTCTTCTAATTCGTCAGTCATGTTTATTTCGTTTAAATTTTCTTCCATTTTACATTTCAAATTTAGTTAGAAAATATGATGTAGGCAACTAGGACCTCATCTGATTACGATGCAAATTTATAAATGAGTTTTGACAGATAATGACAATAATTATTTTTCTTCAAAAAAAATAACGCCGCCCGGCAAAAACTGTCGGGCGGCGCTTTTTCAATAGCTAATATAAAGAGAGAGTGTGTTAATTCTTTTGCTTTAACTCATCGAGGCAGTTGGTGACCGACTTCATTGAAGGGTCACGAAGTACGCAGCGGATGAGGCTGCCAGACTCGGTAAGTGAATTCCAACCGTTTGATGCGGCGTCTTTCTGCAAAGCGCTTGCACTTTCTCCCTTATCGGCGAAACTCCAGTTGCACCAACTCAAGTTATGTTTGCTGGCCCAAGTAAGCCAGTCGATAGTAGCGTCTTTAAAGAAACCGTTGTCGCCACTTGCGTCGCTGGTTCCGAATTCGGTAATGAAGATAGGTGCTTTGTAAGGTGCCTGCATAGCGCGGTCGCCACGCTGGCGGAATGACTTGCCGTGTGAACCTGCGTAGAAGTGCAAGGTGTACATTACATCAGAGTCTTCAATTTGGGCAAGGGCTGCAACGTCGATGTCCTGGCTCCATACTGGAGTACCTACCAATACTACAGAATTCTTGTCGTTAACACGGATTGCCTCAATAATCTTGCGGCCGTATTCACGAACGCGAGGCCAGCTAACGTCGCCACCATTTGGCTCGTTGCAGATTTCGTAGAGTACGTGTGCGTCTTTTGCGTGCTTCTTCGACATATAGTTCCAGAACTGCATGGCCTTGCTGTAGTTAGCGTCGGCCAACGGATCGCCTGGGGTAAGGATGTGCCAGTCGATGATGCAGTAGATACCTTTTTTAGCGCAGAGGTTCGAAACGCTGTCGATGTAGGTGTTCCATTCGTTGTCGCTCTTAACAGCGCCTGTCGCATAGCCGCTTTCCTGCACATACATTGCGATACGGAGCACGTTGATGTTCCAGCTGTCTACAAGGGTTGAGATTGCGTTAGGGTTAGTGTAGATGTTGGTGAACCATTGTACGCCGTGAGTGCTCATACCACGCAACTGGACTGGTTTTCCGTTCATGTCGCAGAGTTGGCTGTTCTTCACTCTAAGTTTGCCGTAAGTGGCAACGGCCGAGCCTTTAGGGTAGCGGCTGAGGTCGTATGTTTGAGATGGGTTCTCGGCAGTAGGTGTAGTCTTATAGAAATAGGTCTTGTTCTTTGCACCGTAAATGTTGTCGTTTTCAATCTTGGTCTCCATAATCACGTTACCAACATTGTTGTAGGTGTAGTCGGTAAATGAATTGCCCACAATGCGGCGGATTACCTGGTTGTCGGCATTGTATTGGAAACTTTCCTTCAGTGTGTCAACCTTTTCACCCTTCTTGGTGTAAGTTGTAATGCCGCTAATTTGGTCGTGGTTGTTGTAGGCGTATTCTTTCTGTACCAAATAATTCTTCTTGCCATTCTTAATTTCGGCGATAGATACGAGTTTGTTATGCTCGTTGTATTCGTATTCCTTAACGCCGTCGGCGGTTGTTATGCTCTTAATGTCGCCGTTTGCGTTGTAGACGGTAACGCTGTTGTCGCCACCATCGTTAGATGTGCAGGTTTCTGTCAACAAACCTTTCTTCTTCTTGTAAGAAATGGAGGTGTGTTGGGTGTATTTGCCATCGACCGAAACATTCTGCATCTCGGTCAACTGTTTGTTTTTGTTGTAGTTGTATGTGTAGATGTGCGAAGGTGTGTTACCATCGTTCGAAGTGGTTTCTTTCAATACAAATGAACCGTCGGCATTGTATGTGACTTGTAGTTTGTTTACCTTTACGCTGTTACCGTTGTAACCTTCAATGTCGGTAAGTCGGCCTGACTCGTCATATTTGTAGAATGCCATGCTGTCAACCCACCCTCCCCATTCTCCCAATGTGCGAATGCTGTCGAGTCTTGCTCCGTGTAAAGCCTTGAGTGCTTTGTGAAAATCAAAACGGCCTTCCATTGGCTGTCTGACTGCATGTGCATTGAGGGTGCACAAACCTATAAGCGGTAGTAGTAAAAGTTTCTTCATGTTGTAATTTTTTAATTTCAAATTGCCTTTTTTGAGGTTCGATGCCAAATTAGACATTTTTTTTGATTTAAATCAAGGATTTTGATATGATATAAAACATAATTTTATAACCTATTGCTTGTTTTTTCTGTAAAAAAAGGTCTCTTTTAAATCTATGATTTAATCTAAATTATTGTTTTTTAACGTGCTAAATATAGATTTGTATGGTATTATTAAATAATTAACCTTTTAGGAAAGGCAGAATTTTTTTGCATTCTACACAAAATAGCCTAAAATTCACTGCTTCTGCGCAATTGTTTATAATTTTGTGGTGTTATGGAAAATGGAGAAATTCAGCTTACACTTTGTAGGGCCGACTGTTCGTCAGTGCTCGAACTCCCTTATGCCGATGGTGGCATTAAGGCGGGTTTCCCCAGCCCTGCGCAAGACTACTTGACCAATAGCATCGACTTGAATAAGGAGTTGGTCCGTCATGCCGAATCTACGTTCTATGCTCGGGTTGACGGACATTCTTTAATGGATGCGGGCATTGACGATGGTGACCTGGTGGTGATTGATAAAAGCCTCGATGCTAAAAGCGGTGATTATGTGGCAGCCTTTATTGATGGAGAGTTTACGTTAAAACGCTTCGAAACCGATGAGGCAAAACATTGTGCATGGCTTATGCCGGCCAATAAGAATTTCCCACCGATTAAGGTGACGGAAGACAACAACTTCCTGGTGTGGGGGGTAATCACTTTCTGCATTAAGAAGTTCAGAGGGTAGGAAAGATTTAGGAAAATTTAGAAATAGAATAATGGAACTTTTTGGATTGGCTGACTGCAATAATTTTTATTGCAGTTGCGAGCGTGTTTTCCATCCCGAACTGGTGGGAAGACCCGTTGTGGTGTTAAGTAATAACGACGGGTGCGTAATTGCGCGCAGTAACGAGAGTAAGGCTTTAGGGCTGAAAATGGGAGATCCGTTCTTCCAAGTGAAAGAGGTGCTGGAGCAGAACAAGGTTGCAGTCTTCTCGAGCAACTACAACCTTTATGGAGATATGAGCCGAAGGGTGATGAGTCTGTTGTCGCGCTATTCGCCACGGCTCGACATCTATTCTATCGACGAGGCCTTCCTCGACTTTTCTGGTTTGGATGTGGCACAACTGCCCGCCTATGGGCGTCAATTGGTCCGTGCAGTTGGTAAGGGAACGGGTATACCTATATCGTTAGGTGTTGCGCCTACTAAAACTTTAGCCAAAATGGCCAGCAAGTTTGCTAAAAAATATAAGGGTTATGAGGGGTGCTGCCTGATGGAGACGGACGAGAAAAGGGAAAAAGCGCTAAAACTATTCCCTGTGGAAGATGTGTGGGGCGTAGGGCGGAGTGCTGCAAAAAAGTTGGCCTACTATGGTATAACCACTGCATGGGACTTTGTCTGCCAGTCGGAAAGTTGGGTGCGTTCGCTAATGCATGTGAATGGCGTGCGCACTTGGAAGGAACTTCGGGGCGAAAGCTGCATATCGATAGACGAACTACCACACAAACGGAGTATCTGTACCAGCCGTAGTTTCCCCGACAAAGGAATTGACCAATTGTGCGATTTGGAAGAGGCGGTGGCCAATTTTGCAGCCCAATGTTGCCGAAAACTGCGCGACCAGCGGAGTGTGTGCCAAAGTGTGTCGGTTTTCGCTTATACCAGTCCGTTTGCCACCTATGGCCCGCAAGACTATCTGAACGCCAACTATAATTTTGAAGTGGCCACCAGTTGCTTGACGGAGTTGGTGAAGGTGGCGGTTGGTATGTTCCGCCAACAATGGAAAGGTGACGGGAAGTTCCTTTATAAAAAGGCGGGTGTTATTATCTGGAACATATCGTCGGCCGATGCGGTGCAACTTTCGTTTTTCGACCAAGTTGACCGTGCTAAGCAACAGCAATTAATGAATGCGATTGATGCCATCAACCGAAAGAACGGTCACAATACTATTCATACAGCCGTGCAGGGTGTGAGTAAAAAATGGCATCTTAAAACAGAGCACATCAGCCACCAGTACACCACCAACCTGAACGATGTGCTGCATTTGAAGGCGGTGTAGAAAAATAAAAAAAGCGACTTGGAATCAAGTCGCCTTTCAACACACACAAAGGTTTAAGTTAAGTTGTAGTTCTGTTGTTTCTAAGTTTGCTTTACACACTGCAAAGATAGGGTTGTTATGTTAATTAAACAACCTAAAAACGTTACTAAAATGGTGAAAAATCGTACCGAAACGTCCTAAAACCGTCATTTTTGACGTTTTTGGGTGAAAAAAAAGAATCCAGCCAAGAGAATTAATCTCCAGACTGGATTCCTTATTTTTCAATTAGGATTTATCTGCGGAAGATAAACTTCTTTCCGTTGCAGATGTAGACTTTGTTTTCTCTCAACATTTCAGAGTTCACTGTGCGGCCAAAGATGTCGAAGATTGGACCAGATACGGTACCATCTTCACTTGCGATGTTTTCTACATTTGTCTGGGTTGGATTGTTTGGCAACTCTTCAATTGCACAATCTAAATTAACCATATGGTAACCCATGCTGCAGAAGTCGCCTGCTTTGGTTTCCATGTAACCTTTAGGGTTGAGGCTGCCATCGGCATTGCGCCATACGGTATGGAAGTCTGCTGTGTTCATTGCAGGAACCGAAGTGCTGAGGAAGTCGCTGGTGGTCGGACCACTAAATTTGGTTCCAATCTTTTCTCCATTGGTTACATTGGTTTTTGAGTCTACTTGATAGTAACCGCTGTTGTAGTATACACCGTTTTCGTAGGTCCCTACATATTTGTCGTTGGCAGGCTTGATGTTGCTGTCGCTGTAGAACGAAACCATATTCTTGAAGTCGCATGCGGTGCATCGGTAGAGCGAGAAGTTCGGTTTGCCGCTGCTGGTGATGTTGTTGTTGACTGCAGTACAATAGGTGAGGCTGCCCAACTTCGGATTGTTGTTGTCGGTGAAGCCGCAGTGAAGGTTCTCGAATGCCAAACAGTTGTAAACAACGTGTGCAGAACCAATGCCCGAGCCGCCGAGTTTGAAACCGTTACCGTCGCAGTCGCCGTAACCGCGTCCGTCTTCGGTATAGCCGTTGCGGAATGCGATACAGTTCTTAAGTGTGACGATGCCGATAGGTCCAGTGGCTTCTTTTGCGAAGAGGTCCCATCCGTCGTCGCTGTTGTTGTACGACATACAGCCGTCGAACACGTTGCCCTCGCCGCAAGTCAGTTTAGCGGCAAAACCGTCGGCATTCTCCATAGTGGCATCGTCGCAGTTGTTGTGTGCGGTGCAGTTGAGAATGGTGTTGTAAGACGGCCATTCCGAAAGGTTGTTGTAGTTGCTGTTGAAGCGTGATATCTGCAAACCAGTATCTTGGTTCTTGCTGAATACCATCTTTTCAATCAGGTTGTGGCTGCCGGCAAGCAACATACCATTGTCGCCAGCCTTGGTAATTTCAAAACCGTAGAAGTGCCAGTATGAACCTTGCATAACAATACCACGGTTCGATGGGTCAGTTGCCTGGCCGGTAAAATCAAACGTTACTTTTGCGCCTTTGTAGGCTGCTATGGTCTTCAAAGCATTAGCGGTACCGCTGTTGCTTTCTTCAATATTAATAGTAGAGGTGATTTTGTAAGTGCCTTCAAGGAGGAAGATGACACCGCCAGCGGGTACATTGGCAATAGCCTTGAGCACGTTGGCAGGGTTGCTAATGGTCTTTCCGTCGCCGTTTCCGTTAGGTGAGCAGTAAATGGTGTCGCTGTAGGTGTTGTTGTCAACATCACTGCCTGGTGTGGTGGTTGAACCAGTGTTACCGCTTTCTGAACCTCCGGTGTTACCACCTCCTGTATTTCCTCCTTCGTTAGAACCACTACCTGATTTTTCTTTCACTGTGATAGTTCCTGATTTTGTAGCGTTGGTTGTTGCACCTGTAGTTGCAACGGTAAACTTGAATGTTCCGGCTGTAGTAGGGGTGCCGCTGATGCTGATAGTCTTGTCGGAAGTGTTGACGCTTGCGGTTACTCCGTTTGGTAGTCCGCTAACTGTAGCGCCGGTTGCTTCTGTCCATTTGTAACCGAAAGCGGCAATAGCGGTGCCTACTTCAACTTCTTGGTTAGATGAACCAGAACCTGTCTTGGTAAGGGTGGCTGTTGTGTTTGTTTCGGTAGGGTTAGATGGCTCGGTTGGGGTAGTGTTGCCACCGTTGTTGCTGGTAATTACGCCCTTGCATTCTTCAACGGTAAGTGTTGCGCCGGCACCGTTGGTGCTGTTGCTGACCACGCTTTCTACTTTTGAAGCATCAATACCGTTGAGGCTGTAGTAGGTCGAAGGGTTGAAAGCGCCACCTGTGCCCTTGGTGTTGCCGTTTACGCTCTTGCAGTTGCTGAAGAGGCAGTCGTCGAAAGTGAGGTAACTTTTTGCGCTGCTGCTTGCGTAGTTTTTATAAGGGTCTTGCACGCCAATAAAGGCACTTTTCTCAACGTATATGCTTGAACTGTTTCCCGCACCAATGCAGTAGTTTGAGTTCTTACTATTGTATAGGCAGTTGAGGATGTGCACTTTACCGAAACGGATGCGCGGCATACGCTCAACACAGCCTTCGCCCCACCAGCAGAACATAAATGTGGTGTTAAGGTGGCCGGCGTCGGTAGTCTTGCTGTCGCTCGAACCCCAGAGGTTGGTGTAGCGGTGGTCGTTTGAACCGCCACTGCCGCCTGCTTTAGGTGCAATGAGGTAGTGGAAGCGGCACCAGGTGACGCATACATAGTCGGAACTGTTCTTACAGTCGAAGTTGCCGTCTACACCATCTTGGAAATCGCAGTGGTCGACCCAGATGTTGGTGGTTCCATCGATGCAGAAGTTGTCGTTACCGTCTACGTCGTATGCGCCGGCACTCTTAAAGGTCATGTTACGCATAATGATGTTGTCGGAACCCGACTTGAAGTAGAGGATGCCCGAACCTGATGCGGTGCGGTTTGGGTTGTGTAGGTATGAGCCTGGCAAACCGTAGATGCTCTTGTCTTTAACCTGCACCGAAATCATGCTGTTGACAGTGATGGCACCTTTTACATATATGGTATACTTGCCACTGGCTTTGAGGTATTTCTCGAGGTCGCTGGCCGATGTTACAGTAACGCAGGTTCCACCTTCGCCACCTGTAATCTGTTTCTTAACTGTACCCCATCCAACTGGTTTGTTGAGGTCGTAGCTTGATGTTGCTCCGAAGCAGGCGAATGCGCTTGCGAGGTACATCAAAACGGAAAGAATTGTAAGTTTTTTCATATAATTTGTGTTTTGTTCGTTCTACATTGTCCTTCTGTTATATCGGCGGTCGATGTAACATTTGGTTGATGCAAAGATGTCCAATCTTTTTTTCTCCTCAAACTTTTGTCTGTTTTTTAATGGGTTACAAACGTCTCAAATTGGTGTAAATATCAGATATGTTTATCTTTATATGTTGATTATCAGTTGTTTAATAGGTATTTAATAGATAAACGTAACATAGGAAGTGGAAAACTGTATCTATGAGTACGCTAACTGAATGATTTTCTTATAAATAGAAGAAGCGGCAACAGAGTGCCTCTGCTGCCGCTTTGTGGTTTTAATAATTGTAATGTAGTTCAGCGTCGTCCGTTTACGACCGCCTTGTTTCCGTTCACCAGATATATACCTGCTGGCATTTGCTGGGTTATTCTCATTCCGGCTTGCATATAAAATTGCGCAACTTGTTGCCCGAGTATGTTGCGAATGGTTACCCAACAGCCTTTATCGCCAGTTTCTATTGTCAGATTATTTTCTCCTCCCCAAACATTCAGTGCTGTTGGTGTGCTTGCAACTGCCTCGTGGTTGGTGTAGTCGATACCTGCCAAATCCATCAGTTCGTGTCTCGACAGAATGATCCAGCGTTGCGATACGGCTGAATTCTGGTGGTCGAAACTTGCTGCTGATGTAGCGTTGTTGTTCCTTGAAAGGGTACGGGGCTGATTAGTACCGTTGTTGAAGACTAACCAGTAAGACTTCAAGTTGAACTTGCCGAAGGTGGTGTTTTGGCGTGATCCTAAAAGTTGTATGCCGAAGTTTTCACTTCCACTAACGGTGGCCTGCGTATTGTTGTTTGCCAAATTCTTGTCCGACAAGGTGTTTTTGAATTCGTATAACTGTGTGGTAGGATTGAAGCGAATCTTCCATGTGCAAGCCGGATTTGTTAATGCAGACTCTATGCGCTGTTGCTCAACGCCCAAGTTTCCATTGTCGTCCGCTTTCAGCATTGTTGTTTGCGAACCGAAGTTGCTCCCTTCTGGAATTATATAATAGGTATTATCGTCTTCTTGGGTAAATGTATAGGCAGGAGATGCAAATGTTCCATAAACAGGGGGAAGGAAGTCTTCGCCCAAGGCTTGAACAATGAGCGCGTTGGCATAGTAGAGCATACGTGTGCCGTTGTCTTCGTTTGCACCGTTCACACCATAAGGCCAGAAGTGTGTTTTGTCTCCTTTTAGGTGGGCCGACTCGTCGTTTTCGAGGAAGGCCAGCACTCGGTCGGTGCGTTCGCCTAACCAGAAACCGCTTGAGGTGTTTTGGCGGTAGGTGGCAGAGTTGTACCAGCGCTCAATGGTGCCAACGCCAATTGCATGCGCCATTTCGTGCAGAATTGTGCCCGTGCGTTGGTAACTGCTGTTCGGACCCACACGCATTGAACCTCCATAACTGCAGTCGGCTGTTGGTGTGCTGGCTCCGTACGATACGGAAACGCGTAGCCCCTTAATGCTGGTGATGTTGTTCCATATGTCGACGGCATCGGCTACTGCCGCGTTAATTCTCGCATCTTCGTCGTCTGAACCGCCATTGTTGTAGGTCCAAGTCACATTACCCATTGGCAGGGTGCAGATTTTCACACACTCGCCATAACCAACTGCATAGTTGCTGCTGATGGCATAAGGGCGTACGTAATAGAACATAGAGGGTTGCAAACCGTCTATTATGTAGATGTCTCCGTTGTTGCTGTATGAGAGGGTGGCACGGTGGTCGGTAATGGTTGGGTTGTAGTGGGTAGACCAACAGAACCCTTTTTCCATAATGTTGCTTCCACTGAAGGTGGCGCGGCCGAAGGCCATTGTTGCGCCTCGCAAAACGCAAGGATTGGTGGTTACACTTGGAGCCTGGCCTGTGGCATTAGCCACACGGAACATCAACTGGGCTGCTTGCAGAGCCGCAACAGATGCCTCAAGATCTTCATTTGCCAGTGTCTCGTCCTCCAAATCGGACTTTGCCTTGTAAATGGCGGCCTTCAGTTCGGCTTGACCTTTTGGAAGTTGTTGCATTAAACTTTCGGCGTTTGCAATTGCCGCTGCCAATTTACCGAAACAGTTTGCAGACTGTAGGGCGGTATTGGCGGCTGCCTTTAGTGCGCTCGACGTTGTGGCGAGGGTTGCCAAATCGGCGCTCTTCATCCATTCGTCTGCATTGTTTACTGCGGTTTGCAGTTGTGCGCGGGCGTTGCTGTTTATGCGTTGGCTTAAAAGTTGTTTGGCTGTTGCAGTGCGGCGGTTTAGTTCGTTTTTATAGTCGTCGGCAGTGGCCGCACTGTACGATAGTGTGAAATTGTCGAGTGCAATCCAGTTGCCAGAGGCGTTCTCACCGATAATACCAATGGTAAGCTGATCTTCCATATGGATAAACTGCAGGGTGTAGACTTTTGCTTCTGAAATGGCAATGCTGTCGTTGCCTCCAACAACCCATGCGCCGGTTTGGCCGTTTTTGCCGTTTTGGGTGTTCTGTGCGCCAACCTTTAGTTGGTAAATGCCCATAGGTAGGTCTGTACTCAAGGTCTGAAGTGCGCTAAAGTTTCCCACTTTGTTACCGTTCGACACCCATTTCTCAATATAGGTGTTGCCTGATTTTTGTGTGAACGACGTGTTGGTTTGGCTACCAAGGTTTGTGACACTCCAGCCTTTGAGTCCGTCTTCGAAACTTGGGTTGACGATGCGGCTGGTCATATTAATAGGGTTGCTTGCGGTGGCATTCGCCCAGTTGTACTTCACTATCTGTTGGTTCAACTTCTCGTTCAACCTGTAGAGTTCAATGTAGGAAGACGATGAGTTGGTAATTGCTGTTTTAGCCTCGTCGATTACCGTTTTTAGGGCTGCAGCCTCGTTTCCATTACCATTACCATTTCCGTAGCGGTTTTGAGCGTTATCGACGGTCTTTTGCAACACTGTCCGCTGATTGCTTATGAGCGTGCTATTATCGCCTACCATAGTTATTTTAACAAAGTCAGATACTATCTTCGCAGAGTTTGCCGACCCTCCTGAAGCACCCAAAAAACCTATTTGTATGCGGCCTTCGGTTTCGGCAGAAAGCGAGAACGACACTTCGTCGAGTGTCCAGCTGTTTAGGGGAAAATTGTTGAGTGCAGATAGTTTCCCGGTACCGTTTTTAGGTATCCAACCGAGAAGACTGCCTCCGGCTGTTGCATTACTGCCGTTATAGAATGCCGACTCTAATTTGTAGTTTCCGGCTGGCAGTTGTACTTCTTGGTAGAATTTGAGGGGTTGGTCCCAACCGGTACTCAAAGCGAGGCAACCGCCTTTCGAACCGTTGTAGCCTGTTGCTGGAACTTTACCGTTTGTGTTGAAGGTTTTGGCTGTTCCTAACTCATAGATACCGGTAACGGTATAGTCCACCTCAATATCTTTTTCCCATCCGAAGACGGGTAGAATTTCTTGGCTGACATTGCCGTTATCGTTTTTGGTGTAGTCGTAGTGGGCTGAATTGTCGAAACCGGCATTGTTCAAATATAGTTCGGTAACGTCTATGTCTGCCCACAATAGGGTCGTAGAAGATAGTAGGGACGCCGCTAATGCGAATATATGTTTTTTCATATTGCTAATTCAAACACTTTGTTATCAACACATATCAGTGCTTAAAATTAACAAAAAAACTTTAAATCAGTTAAGTGCGTTGCCAAATTGTGAATTGGAAAGTCTATTTTACCGTTTCCAAAAGGCTGGAGTGAATAAGAATAGAACGGTGAAGAGTTCCAAACGTCCTAAAATCATTAAGAAACTGAATATCCATTTTACTACGATTGGCAGATCGTAGAAGTTGCCTGTGTCGTAACTGCCAAACCCTAAGCCGATGTTCGCAATGCCTGAAATAGAAACTCCAACGGCGTCGGCTGGGTGTACACCTAAAAACATTAAGAGAATAGATGCAAAGATGGCAATACCTACAAAGATGATGATGAAGGCAACCACACCGTTTGTTGTGTCTGAACTTATCACTTTACCATTCAGTTTCAATGGTATGATGGCGCGTGGATGCAGAAGGCGTTTGAATTCGAGGTAACTGTTCTTAATAACCAGCATAATGCGGACAATTTTAATGCCACCAGTGGTTGAACCGGAACTGCCGCCTATGCACATTGCCACTAACAAGATGATCCAAAGAGCTGGCGTCCAGTTCATAAAGTTGTCGATGGAGTGCCCTGTTCCGGTAATGCACGACATACTCATAAAGGTCGATTTACGGATGGTTTCTTCGACGGTCGCACTTGGATGGGTTATCAAGTTTGTTACAGAGCAGATGGCTGCCAATCCAATAAACACAAACGTCATGCAGCGGAATTCCTCATCTTGAAGCGCTTGGTGGAATTTACCAGGTTTGAAGAACAAGGAAACGGCGAAATTGATGGAACTCATAAACATACAGCCGAGTGCGGCCCAATGTATGAAGGGCGAATCCCAAAAGGCCAAACTGTTATTCTTGGTAGAGAAACCGCCTGTGCTGACGGTGGTGAAGACGTGGCAGAAATTGTCGAATGTGTCCATACCACCTACAAAGAAGAACATAAATGTAACTGCCGATACTACAATGTAGTGTCCCCATAGCATAATCGCGGTCTGGCGAACGCGTGGGCTCATCTTTGTCTTTACGGGGCCAGTGGCTTCGGCCACATATATGAACATGCCGCCAAAACCTAACACTAACGAGAGCACAATAATACCCATACCGCCTAACCATTGGGTAAAGCAGCGCCATATGTTTACACTGTGTGGCAACGACTCCACGTCGCGCATTACGCTGGCTCCGGTGGTGGTGAAGCCAGACATTGACTCAAAGAAGGCGTCGGTAAAATTATCGGCGGCTCCGCATAGAAGGAATGCGATGGCTGAAAATACCGAAAACCAGACCCAAATGGAGGCAACAATAAGGTATCCCTCGCGTTTACCCCATTCTCCGTGGTGTTTTCTGAAAGGAAGTGCGAAAAGCAAACCCACACCAGTGGTGACAACTATGCTGTCTATCCAGTCGATGATGTGTGGTTCTTTATAACCAATGGCAACGCTTAAAGGAATCAGCATACATGCCGACTCCAATAACAATAGTGTGCCAAATGCGTAACTTAACAATTTTATATTGAGTAGAGGTCTCCTACGTTCCATTTTTTATATCCCAGTTAGTTCCTCTGTCGGAAGTGGGTTGAAATTTCTTTAATGCTAGCCGAACGACAGAAAACAACTACGCGGTCGTTTGGTTCTATAAGTGTGTTACCGTTTGCAATGAATCCAATACCGTTTGGTTTTATAACACCTCCAATGAAAATGTCTCGTGGTAACTGAAGTTTGCTGATGGTTGCCGATGTTACTTTGGTGTCTGGTTTTGCAATCAGTTCAAGAACCTCAACATCAACGTGGGTCAAACACTTCACACGGTTTACGCTCACATTGTTGTCGAGCGTATATTGGTAGATATAACTGGCGGCAATCAGTTTCTTATTCACAATGTAGCCAATATCCAGTTGTTCAGCCAATGGTATGTATGCCATATTCTCCACCTCGGCAATGGTCTTCTTAATGCCATGACGTTTTGCTTCGAGGCAGGCCAATATGTTGCTTTCTGTTTTCGAGGAGAGAGCCACAAACGCATCCATATCCTCAATATCTTCATCTGCAAGCATATTAGGGTCCGATGCGTCGCTGTTAACAACCATTCGGTTGGTTACTTTGCACAGTTTTTCGGCAAGAGCTCTGTCTTTTTCCAAAATTTTGGCCGATACGCTGTTTGGCAGCATGTTACAGGTCTGTTCTGTAATTTTGCTGGAACCCATAATGATGAGGTCGCGTACTTTAATGTCTTCTTTACCTGCCACTTCGCGCACTTGCTCAACATAATTGCTGGTAGTGATGAAGTACACGATATCGCCTTCAAGAATTTGGTCGGAACCTCGTGGTATGATGGTCTGGGCTACACGGCGGATGGCCACAATACGGTAGTGGTCGCTGTCGGTTAAGTCTTGCAAACGCTTGTTTAGAATCGGCGCTCCAATGCGCACTTTCATACCAATTAAGATAAGGGCACCGTCGCCAAATTCCAACCATTGGCGCACCCAACTCCGCTTAAGGGAGGTGATGATTTCTTCAGCGGCCAGTTTTTCCGGGTAAATGAAGGCGTCAATACCCATTTTAGAAAAGAATTTCTGACAGTTCTCTTCCAAGTATTCGCCATTATCAACTCGTGCAACCCTTTTCTTTGCTCCTAAATTAGAGGCGAGCAGACAAGCGGTAATATTCTGGCTTTCGTGTGGGGTTACAGCAATAAAGAGGTCGGCGTCTTCAGTACCGGCATCCCTCAAATTTTTAATGGATGTCGGCGAACCCTCTATTGTAAGTAGGTCGTTATCGGTCTCCATTTTGTGTAGGTGTTCTCCATTCTCGTCGATTACCACGATTGAGTGGTCGAGTTTGGCTAACATTTCGGCAAGATGGGTACCTACTTCTCCCGCACCTGCAATAATAATCCTCATTTGTTACTGCTTATTTTGTGTTAAACAAGACGAAGTTACCCTGCTTGTTCTCGAATATAGGCATTTGTGTGCCGTTTGTTGCTTTACGTACAGTCTCGCGAATGTAGCGTTCCAAATTATCGAGAGTGATGGCTCCGCTTTCGTCGGCAGCCTTTCCTTTTAATCCTTCAAGAAGTGCTTTGGTGAAAATACCATTTTCCCATTTCTCGCTCTCGTTACTCTTTTGGCTTTCGGTACTGCTGTAGAATCCGATAATGCCAGGTTCGCTCAATGCGTAGTTTTCTGCGATTGACTTCTGGCCGTATAGAGCACCGCTGTGGCATGCGTCCATAAACACAAGAATGCGGCACTTCTTGTCCTTTAAGCGTCGGGTAGCGCGCTTAATGTCCTCGAAATTGACAGATGTTGAGAACAGGTCGTTGCTTTCTGCGTTGACAGAAAGGAAGTAGGTGTCTTCTCCCTCTTTTGCGCCATGACCAGAGAAGAAGAGCATAACGACGTCGCCTTGGTTCACTTTGTTCACCAACTGGCTTAAGTTGCTCTTAATGTTTCGGTCGGTTGCTTGCGCATTAGTAATAAGCGTTGTGCTGGCCAAACGGTCGTATTGCTTTAAACCGAGGCCTTTAATGGTATTTACAAAGTCTTGAGCGTCTTTAGCGGCGTTCTGCAACTTGAGGTCGGCTTGGTTGTAGTCGCTAACACCCACAGCAAGCAAGTGGAGTTGTGGCTTGCTTTCAGAACCCACATAGCGGAGGGCAATAGATGCAGGGTCGCTGTTCTGGCCCTTGCAGTATTTTGCAATCAACTGTATGCGGCTAACGACTTGAGAACTGCGTGGAAGGGTTACGGTAATCTGTTTGCCGGTACGCTGCACGCCTTTTGTGTTCATCAGTTCACCGTTCACATAAGCCAAAATTTTAGGTGTTGAACCATCGAAGGTTTTGGCTTCGTAGGTAATGTTTACGGTTGGTTGGGTATAACCTTCCCCATCTTTTGGTGAAAGAATTGATATGGTAGGGGCTTTGACGTTTGAACCACCGTTTGATGAACCGCCATCGGTAATGCGGATGGTGGCTCCCTTCTTCAAACTTGTTTTGT
This sequence comes from Paludibacteraceae bacterium, assembly GCA_024401615.1. GTDB lineage: Bacteria > Bacteroidota > Bacteroidia > Bacteroidales > Paludibacteraceae > Physcocola. The sequence goes on along the minus strand of JAKSKS010000003.1, from coordinate 19,101 downwards.
GTTTGTTGTCGTCGTCGTTTGCCAACTCGTTAGAAGGGAACATCTTGTTGATGCCTGGCACCTTGAAAGTGGCAGTGCGCGCTTGTTCTGGCTTCTGGTAGGTTGGTCTTACAACGAAGACACCTTTGGCGTTTACGCCTCCCCAGCCGTTGTTGTACTTAACAATGGCGAACGGACGGTTGCCCGAGAAGGTATATCCCATATCTACGGCGGTAAAGCGTGGGCTTATTACCCAGTTACCTTTGTAGTTGGTGAAACCGTATTTCTTGATTTCTGGATCGTAGGCTGTGTAGATGTTTTGTCCTAATGCGGCAAACTGAACGGCTTCTTCCGCTGCTTTACGGGCGTCTTCCTTGTTCAGCATGTAAGGCTTTACAATCATGTAGCCCTTGTTGTCAATGGCACCCCAGTAACCGCTTTTCTTAACGACGGCATATTCTTTTCCTGTGCGGAAACTGGTCGCGATATCGATTTCGTCGAATGTGGGTGGAATAAGGAACTGACCGCTTGGATTGGTGAAACCCCATAGGCGTTTTTGTAAGTCGTAACCGTCGTAAAGCCCTTCTGTCTGACTCTTTTTCTGGATTGCCAAACCTGCGTCGGCAGCCATTTTATTGGTGCGGAGCACTGGCTGTGTAATGTATTGGCCCTGTTCGTTAATACAGCCCCAAAGGTTGCCTACTTTTACTACTGCGTGGTTACGGTTGTTAGAAAAGGCATATGTGTTGTCTACTCCATCATATTTAGGTTGAATAGACCAATTACCGTTTTTATCTCGGAAACCCCATTTGCTGTTACTACCCTGGTATGGTCTTAGTTGGGCACCTGCCAAAGTTGCGCATAGCACGAGCAACCAAGTTGTAAATAATCGTCTCATAATGCTAAACTCAATAAAATCGATTTTAACCGCAAAATTACGGTTTATTGGCTTATTTTTCAAAAATTATGCCAATTACGCGTTACGTTGACCATTGCTGTCAACATAAATGCGCACACCTCCGTCTGGCAGGTGAAATTTTCTCTGTATCCATTGGTATGGCCGGGTTGTGCACAACCAGAACCAGATTTCGGATGTGAAGCCAGCCAAACCTACTCCTAATAAGGCGGTTGTTATATTAGGCTCGTATTTATACTCAATCATAATAATACCATAGACAGATGAGATGATGAATATGGTAAATATCATTACAAGGTTGGTGAGGAAACCGGCAAGTTTGTCGCATTCTACAAAACAAACGCAGGCGATGATGGAGAAAATGTAAGATACGATAAAGCCTAATATATAGCCTCCTATAGTCCCCATCTGTTCTATTGTACGGCCTTTGGTGAGGGTGGTGATAGCGTAGGCGTGGATTTTAGTTCCCGCAATACGCGATGTGCCACCTATGCTTGTAGGAATATTGTGAAAGTCGCGCAAGTCTTCAAAGTCACCAATCAGTACCACTTTGTTTTCAACGTCTTCGGGGAAGAGTTCGTCTTGCATACCTAACTGAAGGAACTCAATAGGTTTGTAGTTGATGCGCTCTTCGTTCTGGCCGCGCTTCTCTAATTCCGCATATACTTCCGGATAAGCGCGTTCTATAATTCGGTCTACAAAACTCTGTGCCTGAATGTCGTTTACCTCCAATTTTCGAAGAAAGTTACGGACAATGCCGTCTTCTATATTAATGCACGCCTCGTCGACATTTCCAAGTTTGGTGTAGAAGGAGTGCTCAACGGCCACTTCGTCGCCGTGCTGGGTAATGCGTTTTGCTGTAACAAGTTGGGGGCAGCGGCTGACTACCCTGAGGAGACTGTCGTCTACTGCCTTTCCGGTGGTGGAGTTCTCGCCGAATATCACATCCATACCAATAACACGTGGTTTCAGGTTGGTAATCTGTTGCAATTTTCCTGCAATCTCCTCTCTTGAGTTACAACCGGCAATGCTGAAGAGCAGGATGTCGTCGTTTATTTCGAGTTCCTGTTCCGCTTTATTGTCGCTATTGTGGTTGATGTAGTGGTTGCAGAGGTCGTATAGGTTGAAACTGTCGAGCGCTTTGGTAATGGGACTGATAAAGTCGCTACTGCAAATGGCATTGAAAAAGATGCTGGCAATAAGGCTCAACACTAATGTGCCGAAGCCGTGCCACAAATATTGTTTGGGTGTGAAAATCATACTTACTTATCGTTGTTTTCTTTAGTTTGGGAAACCTCTTGCAATTGTTCGCTTGAGAAAAAGCCTTTGGCAATTTTGTCGAAAGGTTCACATCGTTGAAGTTTGCTCCACTTCCTCACGTTGTAGAGTGCAACCAATTTGCTGAAGAACTGTTTGCATGCGTTTCGGTAAGCGTTGTTGCTGGCATCGCGGACCACTAACGAGTTGCTGTAGCCCAACAATAGTTTTAACCAAAATACAAAATGTTTTAATCGGTTGGTATGCAGGTAATTGATAATGATGTCGTCGTAAATTAGGCTGTTCTTGCGTGGTAGAATCTTGTTTTCATTGTTTGCCGGTTCTTCTGTGGCCATCTTCTTGCAGTGTGTGTTGGCAGTGAAGAAGCATTTTCTACCCGAACGCCACGCTCTGATGCATGCTTCGTTTTTTGACGATTCTACGTTGTTGAAGAAGGTCTGAAAACCACCCATCAGACATAATTGGTGCCTGTCGACAAGCATGTTCGTGCAAGAAAGAGCGAGCGTGTAGGTCGTTTTTCGCATTTGTGGTGCCAACTCCTTAATGCAGATGCCGCTCTTATTGGGGTCGAGCGTTTTTGGACCTGATATACGGTCGTCGGTGGTTGTGCTGAGTGTGTTTGAACTAACACCAAATAAACTTGGGGTGTAGTGGAACAGTTGGAATATTTCGGAAAAATAACTGTGGGTGGGCAATATGTGGTTGCCTAAAATCAGCACATAGTTCATGGTTGAGGCAAACAATGCCTTGTTTAGGTTTTCCACCTCGGTAAGTGTGGCCTTTGCCCCAATAACCCTTACCTTTTTCAAATCGGGGTATTGGTAGGTTTCCGTATTTTCGTCAATTGAGGTGTCGCTAACTACCACTTCATAGTCGGTTATTGTACCACACTCTTCAATATGCGCACAAAGTTGTGGCAAGTAATGTCGTGCCAGTTCGTTGCCGCAGTTTGTGGAAATAATGACCGAAACGGTCTTTGCTTTTTCTTCAGCCATAGCCTCAAAGTTAATTTCTTCGGTTAGTTAGGACGCATACGCTACCTATTGCAAACTTAGCGAAAATAGTTCAACAAAAAAAGACCCGGCAAGTGGCTTGTCGGGTCTTCTATACAGGAAAACTTACGGTTTCAATTACTTAACATTGCCAACCTTGATGAGGTATTCTGCAATTTGAACTGCGTTGAGCGCTGCACCCTTCTTAATTTGGTCGCCAGTCAACCAGAAAGTCAAACCGTTTTCGTTTGAAATGTCCTTACGAACACGACCAACGTAAACGTCGTCCTTACCTGCAGTGAACAAAGGCATTGGATAAACCTTGTTAGCAGGGTCGTCTTGCAAAGTAACGCCTTCGGCAGAAGCGATGGCCTTCTTAGCAGTTTCAACATCGATTGGCTTTTCAGTTTCAATCCAAACTGCTTCAGAGTGTGAACGGAGTGAAGGAACACGAACACAAGTAGCAGAGCACTTAACGTCGCTGTGCATAATTTTCTGTGTTTCGTGGAACATCTTCATTTCTTCCTTAGTGTAGTCGTTGTCCATGAAGACATCGATCTGTGGAATTACGTTGTATGCCAACTGGTAAGCGAACTTGTTGCAAGTTGCAGGCTTGCCGTCGAGCACTTCGCGATACTGCTGTTCCAATTCTGCCATTGCAGCTGCACCAGCACCGCTGGCAGCCTGATAACTTGAAATGTGGATGCGGTTGATGTGGCTGATCTTTTCGAGTGGCTTCAAAACTACTACCATCATAATGGTGGTACAGTTAGGGTTTGCGATGATGCCACGTGGACGGTTCAATGCGTCTTCTGCGTTGCATTCAGGAACAACCAAAGGCACATCGTTATCCATACGGAATGCGCTTGAGTTGTCGATCATTACAGCGCCATATTTGGTGATGTCGGCTGCAAATTCCTTTGATGTGCCAGCACCTGCAGAGGTGAAGGCAATGTCAACATCCTTGAAGTCGTCGTTGTGCTGCAACAACTTTACTTCGTACTCCTTGCCTTTGAAGGTGTACTTGGTACCTGCACTACGGCTTGAACCGAAAAGTACGAGGTCATCCATAGGGAAATTTCTTTCATCGAGGATACGTAGGAACTCCTGTCCTACAGCTCCGCTTGCGCCAACAATAGCTACTTTCATTTGCTGAATATTTTGAAATATATTATTTTGTCTTTGTTTATCTGCCAACAGGCATTTGGAATGCAAAATTAAATTATTATGTGTTAACTATGTTTATTTTTAACAAGTTTTCAACACTTTAACGCATTCTTTTTATTTGCAGAGGTCTGAACATGAAGTGCAGGCCGACGATTCGCCTCTGAAACGACGCTCTACCAACATATGCATACGGGTGCGCAGAGCCTCAATTCTAATGTTTTCTATCACATCGTTGGCAAACGCTACCATCAGCAACATGCGTGCTTCTGCTTCTGGAATGCCGCGAGACTGCATATAGAAGAGGGCCTCTTTGTCGAGTTGGCCAACGGTTGCGCCGTGACTGCACTTTACGTCGTCGGCATAAATCTCAAGATGTGGTTTGGTATACATCTTGGCTGTTGGTGTAACCACAATGTTGCGGTTGCTCTGGTAGGCTTCGGTTTTTTGCGAACCTTTGTTTACCAAAATTTTGCCGTCGAAGTTTCCGACAGATTCCTCGTTCAAGATGTATTTGTAAAGTTCGTTGGTCTTGCAGTGGCTGACAGCGTGGTTCACAAATGTGTGGTTGTCGATGTGCTTTTTGCCATCGCCAATTGCCATACCGCACAAGTTGAGTTCGGCGTGCTCACCCAGCAAGTTCACGTTAATGTTGTTGCGGGTAAAGCCGTTCTTTAGGGTGATTTCGTTTACTAAAACGTTGCTGTCGGCTTGCTGCTCAATAAACAGCGAGCCAATGTTGGTCACGCTTTCTTCGGTGTCTTCCAACTTATACATTTCAAGTGTGGCGTAGTTGCCAATAAAGGCCTCGGTCACACGGTTGCATAAGTAGTTGAAGCTTTTTGAGGCGTGGCCGCAAACCAACAATTGCAACTTAGCGCCTTCTTCCACAATCACCAAGTTGCGGCTGGTGGCCATCATATCGAGGTCGCCATTCATTACGTTGATGATTTGTATTGGGCAGTCTATCTCTACGTTTTTAGGAACATAGATGAAGAAACCGTCTTGTGCGAAAGCGGTGTTGAAGGCTACGGTGGTGTCTACGTCCCATTTTGCTGCCTTACCATAGTATTTGGCAACCAACTCAGGGTGCTGTTTTGCCACTTGCCTCAAACTGCCGGCAATAATGCCTTGCTTCTTCAATGCCTCAATCTCGTCTGTCGCTCTTTTGTCGCCACAGTAGAACACGTCGTTCACAACAAAGAAGAGGTGGCTCTTTATGGCTTGCACATCGCACTTGAATGCGCTGTACGGATTGAAGTCAATGTTAAACTGCGTAAGGTTAATGCCATAGTTGGTGGCATAGCGTTCCTTTAGGTCGGTGCGTTGGAAGTCTTCCCACTTTTTAGTTGGGAATCCCCTTTCCGCAAAGGCTTTCATGGCATCGTCGCGCAACGCGTTGAGCGGTGCCGATGACTGTGCCTTTACCTTTTCGGCCATCTGGTTGTATATGTCGATGTACGATTGTTCTACACTCATGTCCATTACTTAATGAATTTGTGTGTGGTTTATAGGTCGCCCAGTTCGCGCTTGATCCAGTCGTAACCTTTTTCTTCCAATTCGGCTACAAGTTCACGGCCTTCAGTCTTAACGATGCGGCCTTTGTAGAGCACGTGCACTACATCGGGAACGATGTAGTCGAGCAAACGCTGGTAGTGGGTGATGACAATGCTGGCGTTCTCGCTGCTGCGCAGGTGGTTTACACCTTTGGCTACAATACGCAGTGCGTCGATGTCGAGACCAGAGTCGGTTTCGTCGAGGATTGACAATTTTGGTTCCAACATCGCCATTTGGAAAATCTCGTTACGTTTTTTCTCACCGCCAGAGAAACCTTCGTTTACCGAACGGTTCGCCAACTTGTTGTCTAGTTCTACCAAGTCCTTGCGTTCGCGCATCATCTTCAAAAAGTCGGTTGCGCTAAGGGCTGGTTGGCCTTGGTACTTACGCTTTTCGTTAACGGCTGTGCGGATGAAGTTAACCATGCTTACGCCTGGAATCTCTACCGGATATTGGAAACTGAGGAACATGCCTTCGCGGGCGCGGTCTTCTGGTGCCATCTCCAACAAGTTCTTCCCATTAAACATAACACTGCCTTCTGTAACAGTGTATGCTGGGTTGCCTGTTAAAACGGCAGAAAGGGTGCTCTTGCCCGAACCGTTAGGTCCCATAATGGCGTGAACTTCACCAGGATTGATGGTCAGGTCTACACCTTTCAATATCTCTTTGTCGCCAATGTTGGCGTGAAGGTTCTTTATTTCAAGTAAGCCCATATATTGTGTCTTTTTTTGCTTAATTAAATGAGTGAAATTAACCGACTGAATTCTCGAGCGATACTGCGAGCAGTTTCTGTGCCTCAACAGCGAACTCCATTGGCAGTTTGTTGATGACTTCTTTTGCGTAGCCGTTTACAATCAGGCCAACTGCATCTTCGGTGGAAATACCACGCTGGTTACAGTAGAAAATCTGGTCTTCGTCTACCTTGCTGGTAGTTGCCTCGTGCTGCACAATAGAGGTGTCGTTGTCAACCTGGATGTATGGGAAGGTGTGTGCGCCACACTTGTCGCCCAACAAAAGGCTGTCGCACTGCGAGAAGTTGCGTGAGTTGCTTGCCTTTGGCACTACGCGAACCTCTCCACGGTAACTGTTCTGGCTCTTACCTGCCGAGATACCTTTCGATACGATTCGGCTCTTTGTGTTTTTGCCCAAGTGAATCATCTTGGTGCCAGTGTCGGCCTGCTGGTAGTTGTTGGTGACTGCTACTGAGTAGAACTCGCCTACAGAATTGTCGCCTGCCAATATGCAGCTTGGGTATTTCCATGTGATGGCCGAACCGGTTTCAACCTGTGTCCACGATATTTTTGAATTGTCGCCCTTGCAGATGGCACGTTTGGTAACGCAGTTGTAGATACCGCCTTTGCCGTCTTTGTCGCCCGGATACCAGTTTTGTACGGTGCTGTATTTGATTTCTGCGCGGTCGTGCGCCACAATTTCCACTATAGCGGCGTGCATTTGCGCTTCGTCGCGTTGTGGGGCGGTGCAACCTTCCAAATAAGAGACATAACTGTCGTCGTCGGCTACGATAAGGGTGCGTTCGAACTGACCCGTTTTCGCCGCGTTGATTCGGAAATAAGAGGAGAGTTCCATTGGGCAGCGAACACCCTTTGGAATATAGACGAAACTACCGTCGCTGAATACGGCAGAATTCAATGCTGCAAAAAAGTTGTCGGTATACGGAACAACTGAACCCATGTACTTGCGAACTAAGTCGGGGTAGTCTTTCACCGCTGAACTGATAGAGCAGAAAATGATGCCTAATTCGGCTAATTGCTCCTTAAAAGTGGTCTTTACCGAAACGCTGTCCATAACGGCGTCTACAGCCATACCCGAAAGTTGTGCGCGCTCGTAAAGAGGTATACCCAATTTGTCGAAAGTCTTGTTCAACTCGGGGTCGATACCGTTGGCATCGGTTTTATTGGTTTTTGATTTCGGTGCCGAATAGTAGTAAATGCTCTGGAAGTCTATTTCGGGCATATCGATGTGTGCCCATGTTGGCATCTCCAACGTTTGCCAGTGACGGAATGCCTTGAGTCTGAACTCTAAAAGCCATTCTGGCTCGTTCTTCTTTTCTGATATGAGGCGGATGATGTCTTCGTTAAGACCTTGTGGAATGGTATCAGCATCCATATCGGTTACAAAACCATATTTGTATTCTTGGTTGGTAACCTGCTCAACTATGTTTTCTTCTTGCTCTGCCATTTTTCTTGTATAGAAGGGCACTTTTGCCCATTTACGCAAAATTAGCAAAAAAGGTTGGGATTCAACCTTTTCGGACTATGGTATTTTTGTGGCGGATGAGATAAAAAACGGCCATAACCTAGAAAATAATTAACAACGATGATTTTGTAGAGGTCACATTGCATAAAATCCTGTTTACACCATTTTTTTTGTTTGCGGATTTTAGAATTGTGGGAGAAGAATGATAATCATTTAGTATTCGTGTATGTGCTAGTTTTTAGGTATCTTTGCCGCATCGTCATTAAGGAGAGGAAAATGAAACGAATTGCAACAGATATATTTACATTTGAAAATCTACGTAAAAACGATTGTTTATATGTAGATAAGACAAGATTTGTATGGAATATAGCCCAATCGGATGGCAGTTTCTTCCTCTCTCGTCCACGCCGTTTTGGCAAAAGCCTGTTGCTTTCCACTTTCAAGGCTTTCTTCCAGGGTAAGAAAGAGTTGTTCCGAGGTTTGGAGATTGAACGTCTTGCTCCAGAAGTGTGGGAGACTTATCCTATCATCCATTTGGATTTGGCAAGTGGATCGTCGTACGAGGGTGTTGAAGCCATTGAAGAAAAAATTAAATTGCAGTTAAGGGATGCTGCGATTTCTCTAAACGTCAAAATTGCCAATGGACGTCCTTCTACGATGCTTCACGATTTGATATTCTTTACTTATCAGAAATACCAGAAGCTGGTAGTTGTGCTTATCGATGAATACGACAAGCCTATTCTTGACTCTATGAATAAGCCCTATGTGGATGAGGTGCTTGAAATGATGGCGGATTTTTATCAGGAACTCAAGTCCGCCAACGACAAGGAGCGTTTTGTCTTCATCACGGGAGTTACAAAATTTGCACATGTTTCGCTTTTCTCTGGTTCTAACAATCCTACCGATTTGACGAGAAACGAGGCATTTGCTACAATGCTGGGATATACAGAGGACGAACTGCGTTCGAATTTTTCCGAATATATAGATAACCTGGCAATGAAAATGGAAGTTAGTCGCGACGAACTTCTCGCCAACATGAAACTATATTACAATGGCGTAAGGTTCGTTAGCAGGTGCGAATCTGTCTATAATCCAGTGTCTGTAGGAAAACTGTTTGTAAACCAACGGTTCGACAATTATTGGATTGCTACAGGCACACCCCATTTCTTACTCAACATGGTGAAAGACAATCCGTTCAAACTGCAAGATTTGACAAGGGAATGGGTTTTTGACGAGAATGACGACAAATATGATTTGAACGAACTTGACCTCAGGTCTGTCGCTTTCCAATCGGGCTATCTTTCTATTGCAGAATGGAAGAAGGTTTCGTTTACGCAATGGAAAATCAGATACGATTTCCCAAATAAGGAAATTAGAGACTGTTGGTACAAAAATGTACTTACAATAAAGCCACACACTTACGGTTTGCTTATGCCTCTTATTGTCTCTTTGCCAGAAGATCTTGACAATAAAGATGCAAATGCCTTTATGGAAAAGGTTTGTAACTTCTTCTCGGGCATTCCTTACGAGAATGCGGGTGAAATCACGGAAGGCTATTTCCGCAATCATCTTCGCACTTTGTTCTGCTTGTTTGGTATTCCAAACCAGTGCGAGATAATGGAGGCTAGCCAGCGAGTCGACATCGTGGCCCAAACCGCCAAAATGGCTCTCGTGTTTGAACTGAAGATGTTGAGCGCCAACGAGGCAAATCCCGACGAGAAAAAGATACAATTGTTAGAAGAGGCACTAGAGCAGTTGAAGGAGAAAGGCTATGCTGAAAAGTATAGGAATGAAAGTGAAGAGGTTCATTCCATTGGCATTGTGTTCGACGAGAAAACGAAAAAAGTGGCTTGCTGGAAGATGCTGTAGGTTAACGTCTTATATTTAACCTCTGCTTACATGAGGCTTATTTTATCCGTCATATCTCTATAGTTGTGCTTTAGGGACTCTACTGCCTAAACGATTCGATAAAGGGACCCTCTAATTAGTTTCAAGCGATTTTTGAAATTAATGTTTCCTTATGTTTTTTGCTGGAAAAACAGACTTACTTTACTTGCTCTAAATAGATAAATTGGTGGTTGGGAAGAATGTCTGGGTGTAAAACCGCTATTACGTCGGCTAACAACCAGTCGGGATGCGACACGGCTCCTTCCCAAAAGTCGGTGCTGCCGTTTTCGCCGCGGCGTTTGTTGTAATTATAGATTAAACCCGATTTCACGGGTTTCATATCAGCCACCCGCGGTTCCACTGCCAACACTTCCGCTATTGTTTTTTCTTGCACACCAAACCAATATTCGGCATTTGAAAAGTCGGTGAGTACGGTCTCTAAATTTATAGGCAGACTACCTGTGTGTGTGTCTGTTGAATAGATGTAGTCACCTCCCGCACTCTTGTATAAATCAGCCATATAACTTGCTCCTCCGGGCACGTACCATGTGCCGTGAAAGCCACAACCCGACATGATTTTTGGTCTATTTGAAGTGCTTTCCGCTTTCTCTTGCAGAATACGGTAATTCTCGACGGTGACAGCGAACAAACTGTCGGCTAATGGAAGTTTTCCGTAAAACGCCGCTATAAACTTCAACCATTCTGCGCGTCCCAACAGAGTATGTTCCTGCCATTCTTGGTTGAAGAGGAGCATGTGGCCCGATTGCTCTAAAGCGTCGGTTGCCTGGTCGGCGGCAGCATATCGGCTGGTTAGTATCGCGTTTGGATTTACTTCTAGCAGGCGTTCGCGGTTTATGGTGTAATTGTCGCCAAGGTTGGCTATTTTTTGTTCTGCGAATGCTTGGCGTACAGTTGGGTTGTATGTCCTTTCTGGATTGCAGATGCCCACTAAACTCTGCAACTCGCCCAACATGACAATTGGTTCGTAGTGTGTGGTGCTGGTAGACACCATTCGCTTTATTGGAACAAGCACTTTCTGCCCATCGGTTGGTACGACGGTTGCGCTGTCTTTTACCAGATAATAGGTGGCTTGGGTGTGTAATGAGTCGCCTTTCACGGCAATTCGCACAACGTCACCCTTGCGTTGAATGGTGAACCCAACAGCGTAGCGCACTTCATTTTCTCCGAAGTCGTTGAGTATTAACGCTGATTGCGGTGCTCTATTGCATCCGGAAAAGAATAGAAAGCAGACAAAGGCGAGCGCCCAACCTAAAATAGATTTTACCATTGAATAGGTGTTTTACCGTTTTTTTGCAGGTATTCGTTGGCTTGGCTGAAGTGCTTGCAACCGAAGAAACCGCCACGGTTTGCCGATAGTGGAGATGGATGTGCGGCCTCGAGCACCAGATGTTTTTTACGGTCGATAACCGCTCCCTTCTTTTTGGCAAATCCGCCCCATAGAATAAAGACGAGTCCTTGGTGTCGGTCGCTGAGTTCCTTCACCACCCTGTCGGTGAATTCTTCCCACCCCTTGTGTTGGTGCGAACCCGCCTCGTGCGCCCTAACGGTAAGGGTTGCATTGAGGAGGAAAACACCTTGGCTTGCCCAGCGTTTAAGACTGCCGTCAGCGGGAAACGGAAGCCCAAGGTCGGTATTGATTTCTTTAAAGATGTTGATTAGCGAAGGAGGCATAGTGATGCCGGGTGCTACCGAAAAACACAAACCTTCGGCCTGGCCTGGCTCGTGGTAGGGGTCTTGTCCTAACACCACCACCTTCACATCGTTGAACGGACAAAGGTCGAAAGCGTTGAAAATAAGTTTTGCGGGAGGGTAGCAGGTTGCGGTTTGGTACTCCTTTCTAACAAACGAGGTGAGTATATTGAAATATGGTTTCTCGAACTCATCTGCCAGAACTTCTTTCCAGCCTGCTTCTATCTTAACATCCATAGGGGTAATATCTTATTTCTGCAAAGATACGCTTTTTAGCGTTTTTTCAACCTATTGCCGATGTGTTAAGTTTAATCTTGTTGAAGTTGGCTCCGTAGTCCAATGATAACACTTACTTTGTGAACCAAACATTAAACGAGGAAACTAAAGTTTGTCTATATCGTTGAGCGTTAGTCCGGTAAATTTTGCAATGTCTTCGCTTGGGACACCGGCTTGTTTCATACTTTTAGCAACGTGTTGAACTCCTTCCACACGTCCTTCCACACGTCCTTCCTCCAATCCTACCACTTTACCTTTGGCAAAACCTTCTTCCTTTCCTTTGCGCTCTGCTGTTTCTAAGCAGTTGTTAAGGTCCCATAAGTTTTTCAAGCTTTCTTCATATATAGAGCGTTCGTCGGAAGTGAAGGATGCTATTTCTGCCACTTCAAAAAGTTTTTGGAAAATACCTTCAGTAAGGGCGGCTGGCTGTTTCTCCAGCTTATATAGGTTCTTTAATACGAAAAGCCACTTGTCGCAGAATGTGGTTAACTCGTTTTCGTTTTTGTTGAATTTTGGCATCTCAAGGAAGACGAAGTTCAGGTTGTCAGAGAATATTTTGTTATCCTCGTCTTTTAACTTTACACGGGTGATATATCTCTTGTCATTGCTTCCTTCCATTTCGAAGTTGAGGACACCTACCACATAAACAGGGGCCAGACGGTAATCCCACGGACGACTTTTAGAGCCTTTTATGCCTTGTTCACGAACTGCAAATGACGAATAATAGAGGGCCCGGTCTCTGAAATTGTCCTGTTGCGCTTTCTGCATTTCTACAATAAAACGTTCTCCCTTACCAGTTTTGCAGTATACGCCGTAAATTGCGCGACGGTCTTGTATGTTCTCGCCCAGTTGTTCGGTGTTCAAGTAGGTGACATCGTCAATTGCGTCATCACCATTCAAATCGAACAAACCGTTTAGAAAACTGATAAGTAAATCTTTGTTCGCTTCTGTTCCGAATATCTTCTTGAAAGCGAAGTCGGTATAGAAGTTAATATAGCGTGATAATGCAGTTCCTGGAATACACATAGGCCGAGTATTTAATTAAAGCAAAGATACTAAAAATTATTGTAGGTCGTGTGCAGATGGGTGATTTAGAGGATTGTTGGTCATCCTTCATCTAATAGGGAAGTGTTATCTGCCTAAAAATGCATATTTTTCTAATAATTTCGTAATAAATCTATCATTTTGTTTGATTATTACGCAAGTAGATGTAATTTTGAAAAGAATTCAAAAATTACTAACGACTAACTACATAAATAAATGAAAACCAAACTATATCTGTTTGGGGCACTTGCGTGTTGTTCTATCTATGCAAATGCCACTCCTTATGTGTATATATCTAATGCACAGGAATTAGCGGATTTTCGTGATGCGGTCAACTCTAATGGTAGCGTTGTCGCTATTGATGATGTGACGCATGAACCAAATAGCGTATCTGCTCAAACTGCAAATGTGCAGTTAATGAATGATATAGATTTAAGTTCTGTTTGTGGTGAAAAAATAGGGTCTTGGAAACCTATAGGAGATTATTCCCATCGATATAGTGGTGTTATAGATGGTAACGGATACACAATTTCAAATCTTTATATTCATAATACCAGCGATACAGAGGGCGATAATAAAGGACTATTTGGATTTGTATCTAATTTGGAAATCAATAAACTAAATATAGAAGGTCGCATAATTGCAAATTCTTATGTCGGAGGTCTGATTGGGTATTCTGCTGGCGAATCTAAAATAGCGGATTGTCATATTTTTTGCCATATAACTGGAACATCCTATATTGGAGGGGTGTTGGGTTCTGTAGGTAAAAGTTGTATCATAACTAAATGTAGTAATAGTGGTACTGTTAGTGGCTCCGAATATGTAGGAGGAATTGCAGGACAATATAGAGGCGAACTATCTTATTGCTCAAATTATGGAACTGTTAGCGGAGAAGGTAGCTTAATAGGCAATAATTCTTCGACCAGTACAAAACTCAGTTCGTGTGTTAACTATGGAGATGTTGATTATAGTGGTGGCGTTAACGTTTTGTATGGGGGAAATCAGCCAGCGTAGAAAATTGCTATTATAATTCAAGTGCCAAGTATTCCTCTATTGCTTCACCAAATTCGGCGACCCCAAAAGATGCTGCATCTTTCGCATCTGGCGAAGTTGCCTGTTTGCTCAACAATGGTTCTGATGTTTGGAAGCAAAATATCGGAGTTGATCCTTATCCCGTTTTAGAGGGTAAAACCGTTTATAAACACGAACTTGAAGATGGTGTCGTTTACTCTAATTCGAATGATTTAGACGTCATTTATTACGGTGACGGTTCAAGTAAAGAGGTAATACAGACCACAGATTTTACCCCTACTGACAATAGTTTCTTAGTGACTAAAAATGAGAATATTGGTGGTTATAATGTGGTGTATGATAATGGAGATGGCGATTATTCTTGCAACGAGTTCCACTTGGCCGACGGCCAAAGTTTCTCAAGCCCAATTGCGTTCGATGTGAAAAAGTTGACTTACGACAGACCTGCGACTGCGTCGTCTATCGTTACCGTTGTCCTGCCGGCAAGAATCCTCACTGACCATCTAAAGGGCAGTAAGTATGTGTTCAGCAAGTTCGACGGCGCAAATGTCTATTTCTCGTCGTTCGAAGAAGATTCGATGCAGGCGAATAGGCCTTATGTGGTAAAACCAGAAGACTGTGAAACCGAGATTTTGGAGGATGGAACGTACGGTGCCGTTGTTGAACCTACCCGTTCTATGGCGGAAATAGAGTACAACGGATTGAGCAACTTTGGCGTTTACGAGCAGTCGTCTTTCTCGAGTGATGGCCATTACTCGTATATAATTTTTTCTAGCGGAAAGTTGAAAAAGTATACCAAAATTAACCTTTCACCGTTCCGTGCTGGTTTCCGTTTAGATTTAGACGCGTCTAATGTGTCGTCGACACTTGGCCTTGTTTTCGATAACGACCTTTCGGGTGTTGTCCTTGTAGAAAACGACCAATTTGTTACCGGCAAAGTTAATGTGTTCGACGTGCAGGGCCGCTTGGTTCGTGCAAATGCGGAAGCAACTACCTGCTTCGAAGGATTGAAAAAAGGAATCTATATTGTGAATGGTACAAAATACAAATTAGAACCAGAAACAAAAACTCAAACTACTTTGAAACGTGCTTCTGCAAGCAACGGCTTCGCAGAATAACTCGCTTTTCTTAAACTAATTAACTATAATTACATTACCTATATGGTTGACAAACATTATTTTGAACCTGCCGCCATCGTCTTCTTTGAACTCGAGCAAGATGTCATCGCTACAAGCGGAGGTACAATGACCCTGTCGATAGAAGAAGGCGATGATGGAGAAGAAGGTTATGGCGATTAAACAATTAAAGAAATGAAGCGACTATCAATTACCGCATTGTTATTCCCATGCGTCTTGTCTGCTAATACTATCGCGGGGGGCGATTGTGGAAAGGGTGTTTCTTGGTCATTTTCTTCCGATTCTGTTCTGACTATCAGCGGAACTGGTGCGATGGACGACTATACATCCAGAATGGATGTTCCTTGGTATAGTAACTATGCCAAGAAGATTCGTAAAATTGTGGTGGATGATGGTGTTTCTCATCTGGGAAAATATGCTTTCGCAAGTTGTGACGCGAAAAATGTTGAGTTGGGCGATGGCTTGAAAAGCATCGGCAACTATGCGTTCCGTTATTGTCATAACATTCAATATCTGACTCTTCCTCCAAGTCTTGAAACAATAGGGAAGTATGCCTTCGACCAAACTAATATCGATGTTGTTATTGTTGAAGGAACCATACCTCCAACGTTGGGGGCAAAAGCTTTTGTAACCAGTAGCGACCTCAGTACCGATATTGCTGGTACTACAACTACAGTTAACGATTTGGGTTTTCCTTTCTTTTCGGTGCCTTGTGGGGTGGCAGATGTTTATAAGTCGGTATGGACAGATTACGCAAATGGCGTTTATTGTGCCGATTCTATTGCAAAAGAATACGACGGCTTAGGTAATTACCGTTATAGACTGTTTCCTGGCAATAATTACACTCCTACGGGTAATAGTTTGTTGATTACGAACCGAGATGATGTTGAGGGTGACAATGTGCTTGTTAGCGATGGCGATAAATACACCTGCAAGTCTTTAACCCTTACCGACGCTGCTGCTTTTTACGCACCTTTCGATTTTGATGTGGATCATTTCACATTCAATCGTTCTGGCTCGTTGGGCAGCCTTGTGTCTTTTTATCTTCCTGTTGAGATGCCAACCGACTATGTAAACGGTAATGTGTATGTGTTTGACGATTTCGACGGCGAATTCCTGAACTTCTCAACTTACGAAGGTGACTTTTTGGAGGCCAACTACCCGTATGTGGTGAAACCCGACGTGGAGGAGACTGTTTTAATCGCGGAAAATGTCCCACATTGTAAATTAAAGTTGGCAGAGGGTACAACAGTAACCAAAGGCCATTTAAGCTTCTTTGGCGTATCTTCATACTGCTCGTTTGTCAGCGACGAAAAGAACCACTATATTGTGTTCAGTGCGGGTAAGGTAAAAAAGTATAACAAGATTAACTTGAGCGCCTTCCGTGCTGCCTTCCACCTTGTAGAACCAACTTATGCTGCACTCGGTCTCCGATTCGACGGTGACTTGACTGGGGTTGCTGTGGTCGAGAATGACTTGTTGATCGACTCTCCGGTTAATGTATACGATGTGCAAGGAAGGGTAGTTCGTTCCCAAGTGGCTCCTGCCACCTGCTTTATGGGGCTCCCTGCTGGCGTCTACATTGTAAACGGGCAAAAGTTTTATTTGTCAGGTGCCGAAACTCCAACACTAAAACACACGCGCCAACTGAAGTGCCAAACAACTACGGAACGAGATGGCGTTGGTGAATAAATAATCATACACAATGGATAAAAAGCAGTTTAACACTCCAGAAATAGAAATTGTAAATTTCACTATTGCCGACGTGATTGCAACCAGCATTTCAAGCGACATTGAAGACGGCGGTGCAGAGGGTTACGGAGAATAAATGCATCCGGTTGATATGTTTTCAAATATGCGTCAAAACTGAAACGATAAATTCAGTATATTTGCGTTTTGAAAAAGAAAGGATAATACAACATGGATAAGAAATTCAAGCGTACCCTTGTAACATCGGCATTGCCTTATGCCAACGGACCTGTGCACATTGGTCACTTGGCAGGCGTTTATGTACCAGCCGACATCTACGTGCGTTGGCTTCGTTTGAAGGGCGAAGAAGTCCTCTTCATTGGCGGTAGCGACGAGCACGGTGTGCCTATCACCCTTTTGGCGAAAAAGGAAGGCGTTAATCCACAAGATATTGTTGACCGTTACCACGGCATCATTAAAAAGTCTTTTGAAGAATTTGGTATCTCTTTCGATATCTACTCTCGCACATCATCAAGCACTCATCACGAGGTGGCTTCTGACTTCTTCAAGAAACTTTACGATAAAGGTGAATTCATTGAACAGGAAAGCGACCAACTATATGACGAGACTGCCAAACAGTTCTTGGCAGACCGTTATGTAACTGGTACTTGCCCTCACTGCGGAAGCAAAGGCGCTTACGGCGACCAGTGCGAAAAGTGCGGTAAGGACTTAAGTGCGCTCGAACTTATCGATCCTGTTTCTACCATCAGTAACTCAAAACCTGTTTTGCGCAAAACCAAACACTGGTATTTGCCGCTCGACCGTCACCAACAGTGGTTGGAGAAGTGGATCCTTAACGACCACAAAGAATGGAAGAGCAATGTGTACGGCCAGTGCAAAAGTTGGTTCGACATGGGTTTGAAGCCACGTGCCGTTAGCCGTGACCTCGATTGGGGTATCTCCCTTCCTTTGCCTGATACCGACGGTAAGGTGCTTTACGTGTGGTTCGATGCGCCTATCGGTTACATCAGCAACACAAAGGAATTGTTGCCTAACGATTGGGAAAAGTGGTGGAAGGATTCTGACACCCGCTTGCTTCACTTCATCGGCAAGGACAATATCGTGTTCCACTGTATTGTGTTCCCTGCTATGTTGAAGGCTGAAGGCAGTTATATTTTGCCAGACAACGTACCTGCAAACGAGTTCTTGAACCTTGAAGGTAACAAGATTTCAACCTCACGCAACTGGGCGGTTTGGTTGAACGAATACTTGGTAGACTTCCCTGGCAAGCAAGACACTTTGCGTTATGTGTTGACTGCAAACGCTCCTGAAACTAAAGATAACGACTTTACTTGGAAAGACTTCCAAACCCGCCACAACAGCGAGTTGGTGGCTATCTACGGAAACTTCGTAAACCGTACAGTAGTTCTTACCAACAAATACTACGAAGGCGTTGTTCCTGAACGTGGTGAGTTGACTGATTACGACAAGCAGACGCTTGCTGAATTCAGCGACACCCGCAAGGAAATGGACAACTACCTCGACAATTTCCGCTTCCGCGACGCTTTGAAGGAAGTTATGAACTTGGCACGTATCGGTAACAAGTATTTGGCTGAAACTGAACCTTGGAAGTTGGCGAAGACCGATCCTGAGCGCGTAAAGACCATTATGAATATCTCTATTCAAATTTGCGCTAACCTCAGCATCGCTTTCGAACCGTTCCTGCCTTTCAGCACCGAAAAGTTGCGTAAGCAGCTCAACATCGGCAAGTTCAACTGGAGCGAGATCGGCGGTATCGACCTTGTTAAGGCCGGACACCAGATTGGGGCTCCTGAACTCCTTTTCGAAAAGATCGAAGATGAAACCATCCAGGGTCAATTAGACCGTTTGGAACGCATCAAGAAGGAAAATGAGTGGAAGAACTGGAAGCCAAATGAAATTAAGAACACTATCGCATTCGACGATTTCGGCAAGCTCGACATCCGTGTCGGCACTGTGCTCGATTGCCAGAAAGTGCCTAAGGCCGACAAGTTGCTCCAATTCAAGATTGACGATGGTATGGGTGGACGCACTATCGTAAGCGGTATTGCCAAGTGGTACAATCCGGAAGAACTTATCGGTAAGCAGGTTTGCTTCATTGCCAACCTTGCTCCACGTATGTTGAAGGGTATTGAGAGCCAGGGTATGATTCTCAGCTCTGTTAACAGCGATGGCAGTCTCTGCA
>JAKSKS010000029.1 GCA_024401615.1 Paludibacteraceae bacterium | reverse complement strand
CGGTATAAACAGTCGCAAACGCATGGTCGCCTGGAACCATATTGCTAAAAGGCAAACTGATTTTGGTAGAGCCCGACTGTTGGAAACCGTCGTTGTACCAAATGGTACCACCCTTATATATATTGGTGGTTTGCGGCATATATATATTATATGCGTAATGCGTATTTACCGACTTATTCGCCTCACCATCGAAAGACTCGTCATCAGTGGCGGTCTTACGGGTACCATTCACATCGGAAAGAAAGTAATAACCACAATCGGCATAAGAGTTAACCGTAAAAGAAATAGGGTTAGAACCTTTCGAATCGACCTGTTTTAGAGTACCTACGCCGTAAAACAGAAGGAAGTTATCACCCACATAAGAACAAACTTCAGGCAAATCGTCGAGATAGTCGGCAGTGAGATTTTCAGACAATATCTGGCCACCATAACCAAAGACACGAACATCTTTCGGATTACGGAAACCCAAAGCTTTCAGTTCATCGAAAGTAATTTTGTACATACCCTCCTTAGAGACACGCACCTTCACCCAAGAGCCCGAAGACAACTGGGAAGAAGAGGCATACAAAGGCAAACGAGCGCTGAATGAGTCAGCACCCAAACATGCCATTGCGGCAAAACCAGAAAAAAGGGAACATAAAATTGATCGTCTGAAAAAAGACTTCATATGCGAAAGTATTTTAATCGAGTAAAAGAAATCTGACTCAGTTAACTTTAAAGTCAAGCATTTTCTCGTTTTCGAGGAAAGCCTGCAGATGGTCGCCAACTTTTACTGGTCCAACCCCCTCAGGAGTACCTGTAAAGATAACATCGCCCACCTTTAAAGTAACGAAACGGCTGACATATTCAATAATTTCATCGATATGGAAGAACATATCAGCAGTTTTACCGGTTTGCACCTGTTTACCATTGAGCAACAAGTGGAAATTGAGATTAGAGAATTCGGGTAAATTCTGTTTTGGAATAAACCTGCTAATTGGAGCAGAGTTGTCGAAACCCTTGCACAAGTCCCACGGATCGCCAGCCTGCTTGAATTTACGTTGCAAGTCACGCGCAGTAAAGTCAATGCCAAGACCAATAGCATCGTAATAACGGTTCGCGAACTGACGGGCTATGTTTTTGCCCATTTTAGAAATTCGCACAACAACTTCAGTTTCGTAATGAATCTCGTTTGAGAAGTCGGGCAAATAAAAAGGTTCACCCTCACGCAATACAGCAGTATCGGGTTTCATAAAGATAACGGGATACTCTGGTTTTTCAGTAGAAACCGACAGTTCGGCATTGTGTCGTGGATAATTCCACCCTATGGCAATAATCTTCATTTTAAATGAATAAGAACGCAATTAATGCAATATACGAATTTAATCTGTATGCAAAGATAATTTTTTTTAATTTTACGCAAAAACAAATAGGAACCAACCCAAAACAAAGATGAAAAAAGCAACCGACTGGCGTGCAGCCCTTACACAGATAGCAGAAAAAGAAGGGATGGAATTAGGTAAAACAGAAGAAGCGCCAGTAGAAGAAAAGGCAGCCTTCCAGAAACAGAATTTTACAATTAAAGTTGAAAAACGAGGTGCGGGGCAAAAAAAAGCCACCATTATTTATGGATATAATGGTAGCGATGATGATTTGACGGAATTTGGCGCCCAACTTCGAAAAAAGATGAGCACAGGAGGAAGTGCCAGAGGCGGCGAAATACTTTTACAGGGAGATGTGGCCCAACAAGCAGCAAAAGTGCTTGAAGAGATGGGTCACAAAGTAAAAGTGCAGAAATAATCAACCGAAGAGAGCACTGAACTCATCGAAACGCTTTAACGTTTCAGGCCCAAACTTTTCGAGTTTTTTTCGAGCGACCTCAACCGTGCGTTGCTCGCCAAGATGCGTTTTTGAGAAGAACTTATCGGCATAGCAAATCAGTTTTTCCTCTAAAGACACTGGCAACATATCGCGAGAAGGAATAGGAAGACCCATTTCGTCGATATATGACTTAGAAAGGCCGGTGCCAGTATGTCGTTCACAAACCAAAGCGTGTTTCTCGAGCCCTTCAGCACGAAGCAATTCAGCGCCTAACACGCCGTGACAAATATAGGGTTCATCGCCATGACAATCGAGCGATTCAGCGGCAGTCTTAATAATACCTATATCGTGAAGCATAGCAGCCTCTTCAACAAACTGCAAATCGAGATTCAATTCCGGATGGGCCTTACCCATTTGGAGCGCCAACTTGGCAACTGAAGTTGAGTGATCGATTAAGATGCGGTAGGCATCTGAAGATGGGTCCACATACTTCTTAATTACTACTAAAGGATCCATAAGCGAAAAGATTAAAAGTGTTACAATAGGGTTTATAACAAATATAGATAAACTGGACAAAAAAAGCAAATAAAAATGGAACTTATAGACACCCACACCCATATATACGAGTTAGAAAGTTTTGGAGGCGACGAGCAAAACATTATCGCAAGGTTGACAGATGCAGGTGTCAGCCATGCCATACTGCCCAATGTAGACTTAAAGAGCAAAGACGAAGTATTGGCATTTGAAGCGTACGACCCCACCCGATTTCACGCCTTAATGGGCCTGCATCCAGAAAACGTAAATGAGAACTGGAAAGAAGAACTCACAATAATACTCGATTCATTTAACGACCATCAATATTATGGTGTAGGCGAAGTAGGAATAGACCTATACTGGGAAGACAAATTCAAGGAAGAGCAGAAAGTAGTGTTCACCGAGCAGATTGCATTAGCAGTAGAGAAAGACCTTCCCATCATTATCCACAGCAGAAATGGATTAGAAGAGACCTTGGCTTGCCTCAAAAAGTTCGACAAGCAAAAAGTAAGAGGCATATTCCACAGTTTTACGGGTACAATAGAAGAAATGAACCGGATTAAAGAAGCAGGCGACTTCAAGTTCGGCATAAACGGAATAGTAACATTTAAGAAGAGCGTTGAGTTACAAGAAACGGTCACAAAGGTCGACTTAAACGAGATTGTGCTAGAAACCGACTCTCCATATCTCACTCCGGTACCATTTAGGGGGAAAAGGAACGAGACCTCCTATATAAAATACGTTGCCGAAAAAATAGCAGAATTGAAAGGCTGCCAAGTAGAAGACGTTGCGACGAAAACGACCAAGAATGCAAAAGAAATCTTCGGTATTTGAAAAAAAAGAGCCGAAAACAATTTAAGAAGACGTTTTTTTTATAAATTTGCTGATAGCAATCGTGCAAAAGGACGAAAAATCCGCAGTTTTTTAGGCAGAATTCGACCCAAAATGCTAATAGTCAAGCAGAAGGCACCGATTTAAGGAGAGATGCTCGAGTGGTTGAAGAGGCACGCCTGGAAAGCGTGTAAACACCAAAAGTGTTTCGCGGGTTCGAATCCCGCTTTCTCCGCGAGAAAAAAGTAAAAATTAGAAACAAACATAAAACAATTAATAATTAAAAATCAAAACAAAAAAATGAAAAAAGTATTTGCAGTATTTGCAATAGTTGGAGCCATGTTGACTTCAAATGTTGCAGCACAAGAAGCTGACGAAAACACAGAAGCACAGACCGAACAGGTTGCAGAACAGGCTGAAGAAGCAGCAGCTCCAGCAGCAGAAGAAACTAAAGCAGCAGCTCCAGCAGCTGCAGCAGACGAAGACCAGAGCCTTCACCACTCATTGAAGCAGAAGTTCATCGAAGGTGGTGTTCCTTACATGGGTGCAGTATTTATCTGCTTGATTCTTGGTCTTGCTCTTTCAATCGAAAGAATTCTTTACTTGAGCCTTTCTTCAGTTAACACCAAGAAGCTTTTGACTGGTATCGAAAGCGCATTGGCAGAAAACGATGTTGAAAAGGCAAAAGACATCTGCCGTAACACTCGCGGTCCTATTGCATCAATCTTCTACCAGGGTCTTATGCGTGTAGACGACGGTGTAGAAATGGTTGAAAAGACTGTAACTTCATACGGTAGCGTACAGATGGGTCAGTTGGACAAGAACGTAACATGGATTTCATTGTGTATCGCACTTGCTCCAATGTTGGGATTCATGGGTACAGTGTTCGGTATGATTCAGGCATTCGATAAGATCCAGCAGGTAGGTGATATCTCTGCAACAGTTGTAGCAGGTGGTATTAAGGTGTCTTTGTTGACAACTGTAGGTGGTTTGATCGTAGCTATGATCCTTCAGGTGTTCTTGAACTTCATCCTCGTTAAGATTGAAGGTATGACAACTGAAATGGAAGACGCTTCAATCAGCTTGCTCGACATCATCGTTAAGCACGAAGAAGAAGGCAAGGTAGCAGCACAGAGCAACGAAACTGCACCAGTAGTAGCAGAATAATCTAAAACAATTAGAAAAAACATGAAACTCGAAAAATTAACAGGCATGGTGCTAATTGCATTGATTGTTCTTGCAGTCGTTGTAATTGGAGCATGTTATGTAATGGCACCAGAATCTTTGGTTTTGAGTGACTTGCAAGAGCCAACAGAACCAAACGACCCTAATACGGGTTTGTTCTTGGGCTATATTTATATTTTGTTAGGATTGACCATTTTGGTTACTTTGTTCGCAGCAATAAGCAACTTCATCGTTAAGATGAGTGGCGATGGCCGTGGCAAGACCCTCATTATGTTGGGTGGCTTTGGCGTAATGCTCCTTATCATGCTTATCACTTACGCAACAGGTGACGGCACTCCAATGCACATCATCGGTTACGAAGGTGACGAGAACACAAGTGGTTGGTTGAAGATTACAGATATGTTGTTGCGTACTGCATACATCTTGGTTGTAATCGCAGTTCTCGCAATTATCGCAAGCCCAATTATCAAGAAATTAAAGTAAGAAAGGGATAGAAAATGAAAAAAGAAAGAGAAGTACAAGAGATTAACGCAAGTTCAATGGCCGACATCTCCTTCTTGTTGCTCGTTTTCTTCCTTGTAACTACTACAATGGCAACTGATGAAGGTCTGTCTCGTCAGCTCCCTCCAATGAAGGACAAGAACCAGCCAGACAAAGAGATGGAAATCAAGCCAAGAAACATCATGGAAATCCTTGTTAACAGTAACAACGATTTGATGGTAAATGGCGAGGTTATGAACATCAATCAGTTGAAAGAAGAGGCTAAAGCATTCATTTCATCCGACGGTTCAAACGAAAAGCTCCCTGAAGCAGAACCAGTAAATGTGCCATACCTTGGTACAGTGATGGTTGCTACAGCTCACGTAATTTCATTGCAGAACGACCGTGGCACTGACTACGGACAATACATCGCCGTTCAGAACGAATTGGTGGCAGCATACAATGAATTGCGTGACGCAAAATCAAAGAGCGTATTCAAAAAGCCGTACAGCGAATTGGATAGCGATCAACAAGCTGCAATACGTAAGGCTTATCCACAAGCAATTTCAGAAGCAGAACCTAAAAATTACGGAGGAGGTAAATAATGGCAACGTTTAGAAAAAAAGGCGGCCGTAAACTTGGCGCCATCAGTACAGCATCTCTTCCAGATATCGTGTTTATGTTGTTGTTCTTCTTTATGAGTACAACTCACATGAAGGAAAACACATTCAAGGTAACAATTGGTTTGCCACAGGCATCTGAATTGACCAAGTTGGAAAAGAAGAGTTTGGTTCGTTACGTGTATGTTGGTGAGCCTAACGCTCAGAACAGAATGTACGGTACCGACTCACGAATCCAGTTGGATGACGACATCGTAAGTGACCCAGAAAAAGTTACTTCATACATTGCAAGCCAAAACGCTTCAATGAAGGAAGAAGAAAGAGGTTTGATGATCGTTTCGCTTAAGGCAGACGAGCACACCAAGATGGGTATCATCAGCGACGTTAAGCAGGCATTGCGTAAGGCAAATGCACTTAAGATTAACTATACAGCAAAGAAGAAAATCAAGTAAGCTTTGCAAAAGTTATCATAAAAAGAAGGGGGAATCGAAAGATTTCCCCTTCTTTTGTTTAATAATCAGTCAAAAAAAGCGGATTTGTTTTTTTTAGTCGAGAAAATGTCTTACCTTTGCATTCCGAAATTATTATCCAAATTTAAATCCTATACCCTGTTTGCCCGATGGGGGTAGGTGTGAACAGATTAATTAATTATTTAAAAATTTAAAGCAGTGGATACTTTAAGTTACAAAACCATCTCTGTAAGCAAAGAAGAAGCACAGAAGAAAAAGGAGTGGGTGTTGATCGACGCCACCGACCTTGTACTTGGTAGAATGTGCTCAAAGGTAGCAAAGCTCCTTAGAGGTAAGTACAAGCCATGTTTCACTCCAAACCAGGATTGCGGTGACAACGTTGTAATCATCAACGCCGCAAAAGTAAAAATCACCGGTAACAAACTTACTGACCGTATTTATTTGACATGGTCTGGTTACCCAGGCGGACAGAAGGGAACTCCTCAAGGCAAGGTATTGAGCGAGAATCCTGCAAAGTTGATCCGTAAGGTTGTAAAGGGTATGCTCCCTAAGAACAAGCTTGCTGACCAATTGATCAACAATCTGTATGTATACGCTGGCAACGAGCACAAGCAAGAAGCACAGCAGCCAAAAGTAATCGATTTAAACGCAATTAATTAATAAATATGGAAGTAATTAACGCCATTGGAAGAAGAAAATCGGCCGTAGCCCGTGTTTATGTTAGCGAAGGTAAAGGTGCGATTACTATCAACAAGAAAGAGCTTGCAGCTTATTTCCCATCAAGCTTGCTCCAGTACGTTGTAAAGCAGCCATTGAACAAGTTGGCAGTTGCTGAACAGTACGACATCAAGGTAAATCTTGACGGTGGAGGTATCACTGGTCAGGCTCAAGCACTTCGTCTTGCCATTGCACGCGCATTGGTTAAGATCAACGCTGAGAACAAGCCTGCTTTGAAGGCAGAAGGATTCTTGACTCGCGACGCTCGCGAAGTTGAACGTAAGAAGCCAGGTCAGCCAAAAGCAAGAAAGAGATTCCAGTTCAGCAAACGTTAATTCTTGGTGGATGTTGCTATTCATGTCATTGAATGAGGCAACACTGAAAAGAGCAACGTTTAGTATCTAAACGATGAGGACTTACTCATGAGAGTAGCTACCCCACCGTTTGTAAAAGAAAAAAAGAAAGTAAACGATTAAAAAGAAAAAACAATGTCAAGAACTAATTTTGATGAGTTGTTAGAAGCAGGTTGCCACTTTGGCCACTTGAAGCGCAAATGGAATCCAGCAATGGCTCCATATATTTTCATGGAACGTAACGGTATCCATATTATTGATCTTCACAAAACCGTAGTTAAAGTAGATGAGGCTGCAGCCGCATTGAAGCAAATTGCGAAATCGGGCAAAAAAATCCTTTTTGTAGCTACAAAGAAACAGGCAAAGTCAATCGTTGCTGAAAAGGCAGAAGCTGTTCAGATGCCATACGTTACTGAACGTTGGGCAGGTGGTACTTTGACTAACTTCCCTACAATCCGTAAGGCAGTTAAGAAGATGACCAACATCGATAAGATGTCAAACGATGGTACTTTCGACAACCTTTCAAAGCGTGAAAAGCTTCAGATTTCACGTCAGAAGGACAAGTTGCAGAAGAACTTGGGCAGCATCGCTGACTTGACCCGTCTTCCATCAGCACTTCTCGTAGTAGACGTAATGAAGGAACACATCGCAGTTAAGGAAGCTAACCGCCTTGGTATCCCTGTATTCGGTCTTGTAGATACTAACTCTAACCCTGCTAACATCGACTACATCATCCCTGCTAACGACGACGCAACAAAGAGCATCGACGTAATCTTGACTGCACTTGACAGCGCAATCCAGGAAGGTTTGGATGAACGTAAGGCTGAAAAGCAGGCTGAAGACGCTGACAAGAGCGAAGAAGGCGAAGCAAAGCCACGTCGCGGCGCTAAGGCTGCAAGAAAGGCTAACGAAGAGACTAAAGCTGAGTAATTAGCTTAACCGCTTCTACATAAAGCAAAATAGATAAAGTCTCCCCCTCATGAGGAGACTTTATTTAATTTAACAACAAAAATAAACAAAGCATAAAATGGCAATTACAATAGAACAGATTAAGGCTTTGCGCGCAAAGAGCGGCGCAGGTTTGTCTGACGTAAAGAAGGCCCTCGAAGAGGCAAACGGTGATGAAACCAGAGCAATGGAGCTTATCCGCGAAAGAGGTAAGGCTATCGCTGCTAAGAGAAGTGAAAGAACTGCTGCTGAAGGTTGCGTTCTTGCTGGTGTAAACGGTAACTACGCTGCAATCGTAGCTTTGAAGTGCGAAACTGACTTCGTTGCTAAGAACGAAGGTCACATCAAGTTGACTCAGGACATCTTGAACGTTGCTCTTCAGAACAAGCCTGCTGACCTCGACGCTTTGAAGGCTATGAAGCTTGACGGCGAAGAAATCAGCGCTAAGGTTACTGAAAGAAGTGGTGTTACTGGTGAAAAGCTTGAATTGGACTTCTTCACTTTCGTTGAAGGTTCTGACGTAATTGCTTACATCCACCCAGGAAACAAGTTGGCTACTATCGTTGCATTCAACCAGGCTAACGTTGCTACTGAAGTTAAGAAGGAAGTTGCTATGCAGGTTGCTGCTATGAACCCACTCGCACTTGACGAAGCTTCTCTTCCTGCTGAAGTTGTTGAATCAGAAAAGAAGAACTCTGTTGAAAAGGCTAAGCAGAACCAGATCGACAAGGCAATTGAACAGGCTTTGAAGAAGGCTGGTATCAACCCTGCTCACGTTGACAGCGACGAACACATCGAATCTAACATCGGTAAGGGTCGGATTACTGCTGACGGCGGTGCTAAGGCTCGTGAAATCAAGAAGACTGTAGCTGCTGAAAAGGCTGCTAACCTTCCTGAACAGATGATCCAGAACATCGCTGCTGGTATGGTTAACAAGTTCTTCAAGGAAAACTGCTTGTTGAACCAGGAATACAACCGTGACCCTAAGTTGAGCATGGCTCAGTACATGGATGGTCAGAGCAAGGGTTTGACTGTTACTTCATACAAGCGCTTCACTTTGAACGCTGAGTAATACTACCCTACTCCAACAAATAAAACGGCGTGTTGAAATTTCAGCACGCCGTTTCTGTTTATTATCAATTCAATTATATCACCGCCTACATCTAAAGGCAAATGGATATTATATTTCCTTAAGAACAGGAACCCTCTTTACAGCAGGAGTAAACATATAACCAACATTCAAGTAGAAAGAAGAGAACTTAGCCTTGAAATAGTCTGTATCCCAAACCTTATTCATGCCATAATCATAACCGCCGTAAAGGTAAATGTGTTTTGACAATCCGACCTGCAAACCCGCATGTAACCCCCAGTCGAAACGATTGAAGTTTTTCACTCCCTTGTATTCTAACTTTTCAATTTCCGAATACGGATTCTTACCGTTAAATTTGCCCTTCTTATAATGCTCAACGCCTCCCAAACTTGAAATAAAGCCATCCTGGGATATCTTTCCAAGCAGTCCGCAATCGGCGTAAAGTCCAACCATCGGAATTAGCGAGATACGGTCCTTATAGCAAGTAAACTTATAACCCACTTTTGCTGGAACATGAACAGCGTAAAGACTCACCCTAAAATTATACTCCCTTCCGCCATTAAAATCTTTAGCGCCATCGAGATTAGCGCCACGGTTCATAAGGAGGAGTCCACCCTCGAAGCAAAACGGAGTAGAATCGGATTTAACGTCGTAAAGAGCTCCAACATTGAAGCCTCCACGAAAAGAAGTAAAATCGTCCTGCCACTTAGAATAAGTGCCACCAGCGGCAACAGACAACTGCGAGAAGGCATTGCATGCAGTAAACGCAGTAAACACGGTAGTTAATAAGATTTTTCTCATAATGTAGTAGTGAAATAGAAAGGGAGGTTTTTCAGAAAAGAAGAACCTCCCTATATTGATAAATCAGACTTTAATGGGAACTCTATGTTTCCACTCAAATTCTAATTACTTTTTCTCTAAGCCTTTCAAAGATTCACGCAAAGTCTTCAACTCGAGCTCTTTTTCAGCGATTTTTTCCCTTATCTCGTCTTCAGGAGACTTAGGAGTATCGCCTTCACGATTCTGTCGGTGTCCCTTCAACTCAAAGTCGCGTCCCAAGTACTTTTCACGCACTTCTGGGTTTTCAGCCAACTGGCGCGGAGTACCTTGGAAAAGGATCTGTCCCTTAAACAAGAGGTATGCACGGTCGGTAATCATAAGAGTTTCGTCCACATTGTCGTCGGTGATAAGAATACCGATATTCTTGTCCTTAAGTTTCCAAACGATATCTTGAATATCCTGTACTGCAATAGGGTCGACACCAGCGAAAGGTTCATCGAGCATGATGAACTTTGGCTCGATAGCCAAACAACGTGCAATTTCAGTACGGCGGCGTTCACCACCCGACAAGCGGTCACCCAAGTTCTTACGAACATGATTAAGGTTGAACTCGTTGATAAGGCTTTCGAGTTTTTCTTTTTGGTATTCCTTTGAGAAATTGGTCATTTCGAGAACCGAACGAATATTATCTTCAACCGTCATCTTACGAAAGACAGAGGCTTCCTGTGCCAAATAACCAACACCCAACTGCGCACGTTTGTAAACCGGCAAGGTAGTAATTTCCTGGTCATCTAAAAAGATACGTCCTGCGTTTGGAACAATAAGGCCCGTAGTCATATAGAAAGTGGTAGTTTTACCAGCACCGTTAGGACCCAAAAGACCAACAATTTCGCCCTGTTTCACATTGATAGAAACATGGTTAACAACAGTACGTTCGCCATACGTCTTCACCAAATCTTCGGTACGGAGTACCATAGAGCCAGAAACCGCATTGGCAACAAACTTATCGTTTTTTTCAGTTATATTCACCCCGCTAATAGCGAGTTCGTCATTTTCACTCATTGTATAATAGTCATTATACTACAAAAATAGCACAAAATATCGGAATTAGTGACAAAAACCACTTATTTCATACGCAAGACTCCATTGTTTGACAAGTCTTGAGCAATTTTCCTTACTGCGATTATTTTTAAGAGGCCTCTACAAATTCACCGTTGTTAATTGTTTTCTAGGTTATGACCTTCCTCCAACTTTTCTGCGTTTTTTGTTTTATAGCGTTACTTTGCTGTTTGTCAGTCAGTCACAACATCCGTGTTGTACCTTCTTCCCGCGTAGCAATCTGCTCGCTACAGTTCCAAAACCGCTTGAAATTAATACAGAGGTCACTTCAAAGAAAAAGCAAACGGAAGAATAGAGCTTACACCCGACAAACGATAGGAGCAACGAGAGCCATAAAGAATAATTTTCATAGGTTGTCCTGCTCTCGATTCAGTTTCAGCCATCACCTGCGCGCAACTACCACACGGAGTTATTGGATCTTTCAAAAAATCGCCTTCGGTATAAGCAGCGATGGCAATAGCCAGAACTTTATTTCCGGGATAGTTAGCTCCAGCAGCGAAAAGTGCAGTACGTTCTGCACACAAGCCGCTTGGATAAGCGCCATTCTCTTGGTTAGCGCCTTTCACCACCACTCCATTATCTAACAAGACCGCGGCTCCGACAGAAAAATGGGAATAAGGTGAATAAGAACCTTGAGTCGCCTCTTTCGCAGCAGCCACCAACAAACGCTCTTCTTCAGAGAAATCTATGTCGTCGAGCGCATCATACTTTATTGTTTTTTCGAGTTGTTTCATATGCGAATAGAACTGAAATTTCAGCAAATATAAAAAACAAAGGCGAATAGAAAAGGAATATCACGCAAACTTTGCTAAATTTGCAAGATAGTAGGCATTTAGAAACATGAAAATAAACAAACTGTTCATCACCTGCGTAGGCTTCTTGATGATAGCCAATACCGCATACAGCAAACAACTCCAAAGTTTTTTGGACTACATAGATAAATACAACAAGATAGCCGTAGAAGAAATGAAGAACTACGGCATACCTGCCAGTATTACCCTTGCACAGGGTTTGTTGGAGAGTGGTGCTGGTTTGAGCCAACTCTCAAAAGAGAGTAACAACCACTTTGGTATTAAATGTCATGACTGGAAGGGAGACCGTGTCTATTTCGACGATGACGAGAAAGGCGAATGCTTCCGCAAGTATACCGACCCAAAAGAATCGTACAAAGACCATTCAGAGTTTTTGGCAAACCGTCCGCGCTACGCCTCTTTGTTCCAGTTGAAGACCACCGACTATAAAGGTTGGGCAAAAGGTTTGAAACAATGCGGTTATGCAACCGATCCGAACTACGCGAACCGACTTATCTCGTTGATTGAAGAATACGGTTTGGACAAATACGACAAAGACATTAAGAAAAAGGACAAAGAGAAGAAAGACTCAAACTCTGAAGACCTGAAAAATGACAACATAATACCTTCGAAGAAGGACAAAAACGTTCCTGAGAAGAAGAAGGTTGAATACGTCTTAAAGAGCACTATGGGAACCATTGACGTGAGCAATACCCATACGGCTATCAAAAAAGACGGCAAACACGTAGTAATTGCCCAGGCTAACGACACCTACGAAAGCATTGCGAAGGAATTCGGGTTGAAGAACTGGGAAATTAGATGGTACAACAAGGTGAAGAAGGGAGAAACCCCAGCCGAAGGCAGTACTGTTATAATCAAGAAGTGGTAAACCCAAGAAACCAAATTAGAGATGGAATTGAGTTCTCAAAAAAGAGATACAATAAAGAAACTTTCACGTATTGGCATTGCGGCCCTTGTGGGAATGGTAATGACCAGTTGTGCCAATATGGGTGCAGGTCCGCAGGGAGGCATTAAAGATTTTGCCGCACCTAAATATGTGGGCAGTACCCCTACACCCAACCAAACCAACTACAACAACAAGAAAATTACTGTAAGTTTCGACGAGTACATTCAGTTGAAAGACGCTTACGGCCAGGTTGTTGTATCTCCGCCACAGAAAAAGCCTGTCAGCATCTCGTCGTTAGGCAAGAAGGTAACCGTAGAGTTGGAAGACTCGCTTGTGCCAAACCGCACCTACATTGTTGATTTTGGCAACTCTATTGCCGACAACAACGAAGGCAACGTACTGAAAGACTACTTCATTAGTTTTAGCACAGGAGACGCCATCGACTCATTCGTCGTGAGCGGCAAACTTATTGACGCGAAAACGTTAGCGCCAGTGCAAGGCGCCTATGTTGGAGCCTACGAGTCGGTTGCCGACAGCGCATTCAAAAAATGCACTATGGATTATGTGGCTAAAACCGATGCCAATGGCGTATTCAGAATTCGCGGTTTGAAGGAAAGACAATACCGCATTTATGCCCTAAAGGACAACGACAGCAATTACAAATACGACGACAAGAGTGAAGGGATAGCCGTGTATGGCGCACCTATAACCACAAAGCGTATTGAGACTTTAAAATACGACACCGTATACAAAGACTCTACCACAATCGACACCATAAAGGTACATAAAGTCAGCCACTTTATGCCAGACACACTCGTCATGCGCTTCTT
Organism: Paludibacteraceae bacterium; assembly: GCA_024401615.1. Lineage (GTDB taxonomy): Bacteria > Bacteroidota > Bacteroidia > Bacteroidales > Paludibacteraceae > Physcocola. The sequence continues at coordinate 5,897 of JAKSKS010000029.1, read as the reverse complement.
TAACGAGAAGAAGCACTTGCAGTACTACAAAAACGCAACGTGGAAAGAGAAGGAGCAGATAGTTCTCAACTTTATTAACGAAAAGAAACAGCTGCCTACCATCACCCCTTTGAACTTTAAGAGCAAAGATTGGTACCGTGTGGGCACAGGTGTGACTTTCGACACGCTAACTTATTGGATTACAGACACACTTGTAGCACAATTAGACACCATCCGCTTCGCTATTGACTACGAGAAAACCGACAGTTCAGAGAATTTTGTTTCGAAGCGAGACACCATACAGTTGTACGCTAAAAAATGGAAGCGCGACAAGAAGTACAAAGGTCCTGAATACGACATTAGAAAGACTGTCGACATTTACGCAAAGCCTACATTGAAATGGAAGACACCTGTTCTTGAATTGAAGAAAGAACAGATGCAAGTACAAGTAAAGGCAGACAGCACTTGGAACGATATTGAATTTGACGTTCAACCCGTTGCAAACGACCCTAAACTTTATGAAATAAACATGAAGTTTGAGGAAGAGAAACTTTACCGCGTTAGAATTGACAGCGGAATGGTTAAAGACTTAAGCGGATTTGCGAACAAGGAACGCCTTGACGCACAATTCAAGTTCAAGAAAAAGAGCGACTACTCAAAATTGGAGTTGACCGTTAAGAACGTAACACTACCAGCCTTTGCCGAGTTGATGAATGCCAGCGAGAAAGTGGTAAGAAAGGTACCTGTAAACGGTAATAAGATCATTTTTGAGGACCTGGACCCATCTGACTACTTTGTAAGATTAGTGGAAGACACCAATAACGACGGTGAATGGACCACAGGCAACTACGACCAGAAAATTGAACCAGAATACACCTACTACTACCCTGAAAAGTTCACCTTAAGAGCCAACTGGGACAGAGAGGAAGACTGGGACATAAAAGCAAAGAAACTGATTGAACAACGTCCATCGGGATTAATCAGCAAAGACAAAAAGAAATAAGGCTATGGATATAACACTATTTCCGAGTTGCTATTTAGGTCCGACATCGTACTACAGCACACTGCTGAAAAGCAAGAACAATGTTGTAGAGCAATGGGAGCACTACTCTAAACAGACCTACAGGAACCGATGCCGGATAGCCACAGCCAACAAAGTGATGGACCTTACCATTCCTATTGAACGCAGCGAACATAAAATAGCCATGCGCGACGTAAAAATCGCCTACCAACAAGACTGGCAACGATTACATTGGAATGCTATTGAAAGTGCCTACAACACCAGTCCATACTTCGAGTATTTTGCAGAGGAGTTGATTGGGTTTTACGAACAGAAAGAAACATACTTGATAGACTTCAACCTGAAGTTGCACGATAAAGTATGCCAACTGATGCAGTTGCAACTGCCGCTAACATTTAGCGAGAGTTACGAGACTGAAATAAACGGCAGCGATTTGCGTGAGGCCTTCAGCCCCAAAAAGGAACCCGCACAATGCAAATTCTACCACCAGGTGTTTGAAAACCGTTTTGGTTTCCAAAGCGACTTAAGTATTTTAGACCTCGTTTTAAACGAAGGACCTGAAGCCTACAAATACCTCTAATGGGGAACTAACAAACAACAAAAGAAAAAAATGGAAGACCTAGAAGACAACGACGAGTACATCCGTCCGTACCGCGACGAAGAAGCACACGACGCTTTTGTACGTGCCTGCAACGAACCAGAATTGAAAACGGTATTAGAGTTCATCTATAAGGAGAAGGCTGAAGAAATGCGCCAATACTTCCTTAATATCAAAACGATATATGAATTCCAGAAAAACGTTATTGCCCGTTTTGTAATGAGCATTGGCGACAAGACAGCCGACAGCCTTACTATTAGCGGACTTGAGAAACACAAGAACGAGAAAAAGCACCTCTACATCTCGAACCACCGAGACATTATTATGGATGCCGCATTCCTCGACACCCTTATGTTGGAGAACGATATGGATACCGCGCAGAACGCCATAGGCGACAACCTATGCGCAAAGCAGTGGATTACCGATATGTTCAAATTGAACAAGAACTTCATCGTTAAGCGCAGCGGTTCAACACGCGACATCTATACCGCCTCAATCAAGCTTTCATCATACATCCGCCGACTGATTACGGAAGGTAAAGATTCTGTATGGTTGGCAGAACGCGAGGGTCGAGCAAAAGACGCAAACGACACCGTTCAAGAAAGTGTATTGAAGATGTTGAGCATGAGCAGCGGCAAAAATATGAAGCAGGGCTTTATGGAATTGAGTATCTGCCCAGTCAGCATCAGTTACGAATATGACGGCTGCGACTATTTGAAGGCAAAAGAATACCAGCAGAAACGAGACAATGCCGACTTTAAGAAGAGCAAGGCAGACGACATTTTGAGCATGAAGACCGGTATTCTTGGCTACAAGGGCCGTGTTCACTTCGAAGTGACCGACTGCATTAACGACGAACTTGAAAAGATGGTTAGCGACGAAGACAACCGTGCAACAGTAATCGCCGCAGTTCAAAAACTCATCGACAAGCACATCCACAAGAATTATAAGATTTACCCTATCAACTATATCGCCCTCGACGAGCGCAACGGCAACACCCAGTATGCAGACCGCTACACCGCTGCCGACAAAGAAAAGTTCGACAAATATATTGCAGGGCAGTTGGCAAAGATAGATTTGGAAAACAAGGACGAAGAATTCCTTCGTGGAAAGATGTTGGAAATGTACTCAAATCCGGCAATCAACTACCTTGCTGCCAACGCAGAATAACTAAAAAAAGACAACTTTGGAAAACGAAAGTTCAACACAAAAAGGGAACCCTCCGTCGAAGGAGGGCGACCCTAACCATAAACCCATAACCAGTTTCTCGGACGAAGACAAACCCCGGGAAAAGATGATGGCAAACGGAGCAAGAAGTTTGACCAACAGCGAACTGTTAGCCATACTAATTGCAACCGGCACACCCAAAAAGACCGCAATTGAAGTCTGCCAAGCGCTGCTTGAGAAAACAGGCAACAGTTTGCGCAAACTATACGATATGGACTGGCGGGCAATGACCGAAATAGAAGGCATTGGTCCGGCAAAAGCAATCACCATAAAAGCCGCGCTTGAGATAGGGCACCGCGTGCCTTCGGAGCAGAAGGAGGCAAAAGTAAAATGCACCTCGTCGGAACAGATATTCAAGTTCATTAAACCAACCCTGGAATATCTTCCACATGAAGAGATGTGGATTATCTATGTCAAACAAGACCTAACAATCATCGACAAAGAAAAAGTGTCGGAAGGGAGCTCCATCGCCACCAGTTTCGACATTCGCAAGATTGTTAGAAACATACTCGACAGAAAAACCTGTTGTGCGGTTGTGTTGGTGCATAACCACCCTTCTGGCAACCTTACACCAAGCCAGCAAGACAAGAACATTACCAGACAATTGAGAGACGCTTGCAAATTGTTTGACGTAAGACTACTCGACCATATAATAGTTGGTGAAGAAGAGTACTATAGTTTTCTTGATTCAAACCTTATCAACGAACTATGATAGTCATTTACGCAGAACGAGACAGCAACCGCCTACGCTATATTGTAAACGAGTTGTTCAGCCATATGAACGGCATAGAGGTCAGACTTGAATTTGAGGCAGACCAGTTTTATGCCTTACCCGACGACCAACCCAAAATATGCTATGCCAACGAGCACATAGGCAACAGCCTACACATAAAACCAGCAGAACTGCTGTTTGAAGAAGGCATAACAGAACTAGAGGAAATGGATGTAGAGCAATGGGAAGGGCACACCTACTTCTTCCGAACCGGGAAAGACCACAAGGACTCAGTTCCTTACGACATCTTTTCTGCCGCCTTCTACCTGATGACCCGCTACGAGGAATACCTTCCTCACGAGAACGACAAACACGGCCGCTATAAAGCAACCGACAGTTTGGCCTACAAACACCACTTTCTGGAAGAACCCGTTATAGACCAGTGGATGCAAACGACGTTGCAGCGCCTATATGGTTTATTCCCGAACGTAGAGCGCAGCAACCGACGTTTTAAGCACCTTAAAACGATAGACGTGGACAATGTGTTCGCCTACAGGCACAAGGGACTGCTGATAAACGGTATTCACATAATTGCAGACCTGTTTAAGGGGAAGTCTAAATTAGCGAAACAGCGATTATTGGCCATTTTACGTTTAGCGCCAGACCCGTTCTTCAACCTGGAAGAAGTGGCAAACACACACGCGCCCTATGCAGAAGACACCATCTTCTTCTTCCACTGCGGTTGTTACGGGAAATTCGACAAGAAGGTATGGTTGCCAAGCCTTAAATACGCGTCTGTCAGGAGACAGATTTCCAAAACTTTCGGTACGGGGTTGCACCCTTCATACCGCTCGGCACACAATGCCAACATACTCAACATAGAGAAGCGTTTGTTAGAGTTCCACACTGGGGGAAAGGTTAGCAGTTGCCGTTCGCACTATCTGCTTTTCACACTACCCAACGACTACCGAATGTTGGAGGGGTTAGGCATTACCGACGACTACACGATGGGGTACTCCAACAACCCAGGATTCAGGGCTGGAACATCTCTACCCTACCATTTCTACGACTTGGAAGAGGAAAGAGCAAGCCAACTGGTCATCCACCCTTTCTGCGTTATGGACAAGAGCCTTCACTCCAATATGGGAATGGACGCACAAACCGCCAAAGAATACATCTTGAAGATGGCGGAAAAAGTGAGAGCCGTAAACGGTGAATTAGTCACCCTTTTCCATAACGAGAACCAAACCGACGCGGAAGGATTCGGTTGGGAAGGATGGGCTACAATGTATAAAGAATTACTTAAAGAGATAAACTAACAAACAGACGGGTTACTTTGCGATACTGCACAAGTAACCCAATTTGTATAATTGATACAATGTAAGGTTAGGATGTGCAGACTTTAAATTAAGTAACTGCAGATTTTTAGTTAGCAGGAATAGGCACTTAAAAGGAAGCACCATATGTAAACGCTTTAATTTAGCGTAATAGATCAACAAGTTGAGATGTGAAGTCAAAGGCTGGCATTCTGGCATTTCTTTAATCACCAACATATTTTCAACGCCCTTGTGAGTCTTCTCGATGAACGACTCATTATCGTCGAGATGCATATGGTATACGGGGTTATCGATATGTGTGATGGCAATACACTTTTGTTCTAACTCGCAACGCAACATTGAGTCTTCGTGACCATAGGTGCTTAATTTTTCGTTAAACGGATAATTTAACATCAAATCGCGGCGAATAAAGAAATTTACCGTACTGAAAGACGAATAAGGGTTTTTACGGCGCTGTTCAGCCGTCAGCGTACGCAGTTTGGTATCGTAAGTCCAACGCAACATACAGTTGCGCTGTTTCTGTTCGGCTTTATAGATATACCCACCAAACACCACATCGGCAGAAGCAGACGAGAGGTAGCGGTTCAAATAATCGCCATCGACCATCTCCACGTCGCAATCCATAAAGACCAAATAGTCGTAATGAGACATTTGTGCCAAACGGTTTCGAAGGATGGCACGCCCCACATTTTGCGGCATTTGCTCATAAACAACCCCATCGAGCGAATCTAACTTGCGGTTCACTTCAACAAATTCGGGTTTTGAGCAGTCGTCGGCAAGAATAATCTCGGAAGGACAATCCAACAACAAAGACTGCTGATGCAAGTCGTGCACCAGTTTCGTCACATCGGTGTTAAATACAGGAATAAGGATGGAAAGTCCGTTCATAAGATATTAGTCTTTTCCGGCAATAGAAATACGGAACGTATCTGGTTTAAGATACATCTTCGCTATTTTCAACAAATCGTCGGCAGTAGTTGTGTGTAAAACGTTCCACCACTGCTTATAGTATGTTTTAGCGTC
>JAKSKS010000028.1 GCA_024401615.1 Paludibacteraceae bacterium | reverse complement strand
TCGGGATCTGACTCAGTGTAAGAATCCAACTTCTTGCCCCAACGTAACGTATCGGAAGCAGTGATGTTTGCGGCAACTGAATTGTTGAACGCAGGTTCAACCTCGGTAAATGAGTTTAACTTGGCGTTCCATTTGGCAGTATCAGCGGCAGTGATGCCTGCGGCAATTGAATTGTTGAACGCAGGCTCAACCTCGGTAAACGAGTTTAACTTGGCGTTCCATTTGGCAGTATCGGCAGCGGTGATGCCAGCGGCGATGGATTTGCGGTATTCAGGGTCGGACTCTGTGAATGAATCTAACTTATTATTCCAACGCAAAGTGTCGGCAGCAGTAATGTTTGCGGCAACCGAATTGTTGAACGCAGGTTCAACCTCGGTAAATGAATTTAACTTGGCGTTCCACTTGGCAGTATCAGCGGCGGTAATACCAGCGGCGATGGACTTGCGGTATTCAGGGTCGGACTCAGTGAATGAATCTAACTTATTATTCCAACGCAAAGTGTCGGCAGCAGTGATGTTTGCGGCTACTGAATTGTTGAACGCAGGTTCAACTTCGGTAAACGAATTTAACTTGGCGTTCCACTTGGCAGTATCGGCGGCAGTGATGCCTGCGGCGATGGACTTGCGGTATTCAGGGTCAGACTCAGTGTAACTTTCAGTAAGTTTTGAGTTCCACTTCTCGATATCTTCGCTTGAGATGGTTGAGGCTGGAGACTTAGAGAAGGTTGGGTCAGTTTCGGTATACGCATCCAACTTCTTACCCCAACGCAAAGTATCGGCGGCAGTGATGTTTGCGGCAACCGAATTGTTGAACGCAGGTTCAACCTCAGTAAATGAGTTCAACTTGGCGTTCCATTTAGCAGTATCGGCAGCAGTGATGCCTGCGGCAATGGACTGATTGAACGCAGGTTCAACTTCGGTAAATGAGTTCAACTTGGCGTTCCACTTAGCAGTATCGGCAGCGGTGATACCTGCTGCAATTGACTGATTAAACGCAGGCTCAACCTCAGTAAATGAGTTCAACTTGGCGTTCCACTTGGCAGTATCGGCAGCGGTGATGCCTGCGGCGATGGACTTTCGGTATTCTGGGTCAGACTCAGTGAATGAATCTAACTTATTATTCCAACGAGCAATGTCCTCATCTGTGATAAGGTAAGCAACAGAACGATAAAAAGAAGAATCGGCTGCAGGAAGTTCTGTAATGAACCCCATATCGTTTTGGAACTGGCTTAATTTAGTAGGGAGTTCAGGTTCATTTTTTATATCACCAACAGAAGACTTATTATAAAGACGATTCCACTCTAAAAAGGCATCTTTCGAGATTTTATCAGCATAGAGAGCGTAAGGAACGCTCATAATTTGAGTAGTGAGCGACAATGTGTAATCGTCGTAACCATTCAAATCGATGTCACAACGAAGGAAGAAAGGTCCTTTATCCCATTTGATATTATCGATAGATTGATTAGACACACCCTTGCCATCACCGATAGCGAAAGTAAGCAGACCATTTTTATTCGTATGTTCGGTACGTGTTTCCGCGTATACTTCGGTTTCATTTTCCTCTAAAATGGCGATTCTAACTCCGATTTTAGAGTTTGGCACCAAATCTCCAACAGAATTACGAATCACAGCCTGGTAACTGATGGTTTTATTTGGGCCAGCAGAAGCAACAGACAGGAAAGAAATGAACAATAAAAAAAGTAAAACAAACTTCCTCATTATAAACTAATCTTTGAAAATTTTAAATGTAACAACACTATTTTTTGAACCGCGAACCTCGACAATAAGGAGATAAACACCTTTAGACAAAGCAGAAAGGTCGAGTTCTGCGCCATTGAACGCAACACCAGAAAACAGATTACGTCCGTTATAGTCAGTTAAATTGTAACTATAAGTTTTAGACTTGCCCCCTACCACAGTAAAACGGCAAACGTCTGGGGTTGGATTAGGCGACACCTGAATACTTAATTCGTCCGCCATCCATTTAGAAGTCCTTGTGGTCTCGTCTGGCAACACAAAAACAGATTGCTGCATACCAGCAGTCACACTCCCTTCATTAGACTCGGCATATTGGAAGTCGATTTGTCCAATAGTTGCGGACATTTCTCCAATTCCTTCTAAATATACGTCACCTCCGCCCACTACAAGAGCCGATTGGGAGAAACCGTTTTCCGTGTAAAACAACAAAGACATTAAGGACAGAACCTTAAAAATTTTTCTCATCACTTTTTAATGTAAACAACTTCAACAGGCTCAATTACCATTTTGTGCAAAAGTACAGATTTTCAGATATGTGAGCAAAAAAACAGACAACTTTTTATGTTTTACAACATAAAAAATCCCATTTGAGTTTTTCAAACGGGATTATAGTATAGCGAAGAACAAACAAGGTTCTTCAGTTAAAACCTCGTTAAAAGTTCATATTCATTGTCGACCTTACCCGCAAATTGCAACTTACGTGTAATGATGCACAACGATTGGGCATAAGACATGTAAGGATTGAAATAAGGCGCAGCGGTAACGAACAATTTGTTGTCCTGCGTATAATACTTAACTGTTACAGAGTCGGTAATAGCGGTGGCGTTGACCTGTACATATACATTCAAAGTATCGCCAGAACGATCCATTGACGGTGTAACAGGCACTTCGGACGCATTGTAATAAATTCCTGTTTTAACGACATTGGCCAAAGTAAGAGAACTATCGCCCTTCATATCCTCAATCAAATCGGAATAACGAATAAAATAATCCTCACCATCGTTGATGCAAGAAGAGAATGAGACAGCAGCCAACGCCAAAAAAATGGCGGCAAATGAGTTTTTTATCTTCATAATAATAATTGTTTACACTGCAAAAGTAGAAAAGAGGCAGAGAATAAGCAACAAGCGTCCCCAAATTAAAACACAAAGCAGTAAAAAATAAAGGGAGCTATATACCAATCGGTAGCAAAGTAATAGTTTATTAACAAAACGGCCTTTTAGGACATAGTTGTCAATTGTAAAGGCCAGGAAAACAGCCATCGAAGATGTCTTAGAAAACTCCCTAACGGTGAAAACAAAAACATCAGAAAACCTTTACTACTTTTTGGTATATAAACACCAAATAAAAAGGTCCCACCCAAAGGGCAGGACCTTACATATATAAGATAGCGTCTTATTACTTCTTGAACTTAACAGGAATAACGTTACCGTTAACCTCAGACCAAGTATCACCGTTGCGGTCGATGAGCACTTCAACACCATTGCGGCGAGCACGCGCATAACCATCGTTGCGGAATTCAGTGATATAGTCGAATACCACAGAAGTTACAGGAGAACCGTTCCAGTCGATAAGACCATACTTACCGTTCTGCTTGATACGGGCCAAACCACCCTGGAAACCTTGAGCCTCGTCGTAGATACATTCAGTAAGAGCGGTACCGTCTTTCTTGATGTAACCATACTTAGAAACCTTACCATCCTTTTTACCAACAACAGCACGCATGCCAGAGAACTGATTAGCGATGTTGTACTGGCAAGGGATAACCTGTTTACCAGTTTTGTCGATGTAACCGTAAAGACCAGCCTTGTTAGAAACAGCAGCCAAGCCTTCGCTGAATGCGCGAACATCTTTGAAAGTCTCGGTGCTAAGTTTGTTACCAGTCTTGTCGATAAAGTAAGCAGTACCATTTGCTTCCTTCACAGCAGCATAACCATAACTGAAGTCAGAAGCAGAGCGATACTTGAGCGGAATAACTTCCTTACCCTGTTCCTTTACACAACCAGAACTACCAGAAACGCCTACACGAGCCAAATCTTCTTCGAAAGGAGAAGCGTTGTCGTATTTAGCCTTAACAACAAACTTACCCTTCTGGTCAACGAAACCATACTTGTTACCCTTGAGGGTGCGAGTTGGATAAGGCCACTTTTCGTTCATTTCCTTTTCAGCAGTCAAGCGAGACTTGCCGTATGGGTGATTTTGAATGAATTCCTGATAAGCGGCGCGTGTGTTCTTCTGGCGAGCCTCGTCGAGGTCAGCCTCAACCTTCTTGATGATAGCATCGCGGTTCTTACGCGCTTCTTCACGTCTTGCGCGAGCAGCAGCAATTTCTTCCTGTTCCTTTTCAGCAGCAGCCTTCTTTTCGGCAGCAGCCTTAGCGGCAGCGATTTCGGCTTCAGCGGCAGCAGCCTCCTTATTAGCAGCCTGCTGAGAGAAGAAAGCCTTAGTAGCATCGTTAATAGACTTCATTTCAGCATAACCATTATCTTGGATAGGTTTTGCATTGAAATAAGAGTCAGAAGCGTTACGGGCAGTAGCATAATCACCAGTCTCGTAAGCGATTTTAGCACGCAAATAGTTAGAACGAGGAGTTGCGTAACCAAGCGCCTTATCGCAAAGATCAAGTTCCTGAAGAGCAGCCTTGCCCTTACCTTCGCTATAGTTGTTAATAGCCTTCAAATAGTATGCATAAGCCGACTTTTCCTTTGCTGAAAGTGTATGCTGTGGGATGACGAACTTAGAAGTAGCCTTAACACGCGCCTTAGGAGCAGGAGCGGCAGTCTTAACAGTCTTAGTAGACTTAGCAGTTGTCTTTTTAGCAGGAGCAGCATTAGCAGAAACACCAGCAAAAGCCAAACCTGCAGCCATTACGATATATATGAACTTTTTCATTTCTTTAATCAATCAGTTGAATTGAACATTACTCATCTTGAGCGATACGGAAACCAACAGTGTTGCTCTTATAATTAACGTCGAGCAACTGTTTAGAAGAATTGGTACTGTGTGCAGCGTCGTCGGCGTAAGAACCACCCTTAGTAACACGGGTCTTCTTGTCGTAAACGTCAGCCACCCATTCAGCCACATTACCAGTCATATCGTAAATACCAAGTTCGTTAGCGTCTTTAGTAGCAACATCGTGCTTAGCATCTTCAGCATTGTAAACAGACCAAGCAACATCAGCAATGTTGTTACCGCCAGCGAAGTCAGACTTAGAGCCCTTCTTACCACCGTTAGCAGCATATTCCCACTCGGTAGACTTAACCAAGCGGAAGTTCTGTTCAGTTTGTTCGTTCAACTTTTTAACGAAATCGAAAGCCTGCTGCCAAGTAATGTTAGAAACAGGTTGGTTACGAGTTTCAGCATTGAAAGAGCCACCAGCCTCAGCACCCATAACACGGCGCCATTCGCCATTAGTGATTTCCTTCTTAGAAATATAGAAACTCTTAACAGCGGCGTTACCTTCAACATAAATCATATCGATGCCACCGAAGTCGCGAGATTCTCTAGACTTGTTGTACTCTTCGATTTTTGCCAAACGGTGCTTACAGTAGTTAACAGAAGGATCGAAGTCGAGCACCTTCTGGTAGTTGAGGGCCGCAGTGTTGTAATCGCCCTTCTTGTAAGCGGTTTCTGCAGCATCGTAAGCCTCGTTAGCAATTGAATAAGGAGCAACAGTAGAGTTCCAGAAATCGTCGAATTGAGGAACAACCACCGGAGTAACAGGATTTTCGATATAATATGCCTTTACAGCAGCAGCAGTATCGCCGTTAGCCATAGCGTCAGACATATCTTCAGTCATCTTAAGGGTTTTATTGATGTAAACATATTCATCAATATCCCAATCAAGGCTAACTGTAGGGTTAACGATTTCAATGCGGTCAGCATTAGTGAAAACACGCATGATAGCACGACGGCCTTCGCGAGCAGTAAGGTCAGCCTTACCTGTTGCAATGTTCTGGTCGGCGCACCATTTAGCAACAGCGGCATCGTTGATTACAGTACCAACCTTAGCGGCATCTTGCTTACCAATGACTACATTCTTGAACATGTCGTTCCAGTTAGACATATTCAAAATAACCGGACCGTAATTAGCACCAGACTTTTCGAGGTTGTTCACCACCATTGAAGACTGTGCAGAACCAACAACACAGTTCAACTGGTTAGAATAAAACAAAACGGTGAAGTTGAAAGTTGCCTTAGTAGGAGCAATATCGTTATAACGACGGGTTGGGTGCTTGTAAACTGCAATATCGGCAGGATTAACAGCAGTGCCACCTACATTGTAACCATTCTTCTGCTGGGTCCATCTAACCTTAGCAGTGTAACTTGGGGTACCCACCACTCTCTTAATGGTGTAATCTACATAGCAGGAATCCATCAGGTAGGTGTTCTTACCAGTGTACTTTGCCTTACAACCGAAGGTTCCAGTGTACTGGTTAGCCGCAAACGCAGAAGCAGAAGCTAAAAGAGCAGCGGCAAAAGAAAGTTGAAACCGTTTCATTTAATAAGTTATATTTTTATTTTGTTTATTTTCCTAAAATACAAGGGGTACGTTCATTCCCCAAAATCAAAAGTCCATATTCTTTTGAATATCGCAAATTTACAAAAATGTATGGAGTTTTCGTCTCAAAAATCTAATAATTGTTGAAAAAAAGTTGGCAAACCTATTTGAAAATTAGACCATACAATATATGTGGCGCCGGAATAAGAATAAATATGTATATTTTAGCGTTATACATATAACCGAACACAGGAAAAAACATAAAGGGCATAAAATGATTAGAGAAACGCTACGAGCATACCTCTCGCTCGACCAGGACAAGATAGAAGACACCGAGGTAATAGAAAGCATAGTGAGCGGCACCACCTTTAAAGGCGCCAACCTTTGGATTTTAGTCTGTGCCATTCTCATTGCGAGCCTTGGCCTGAATATGAATTCAACAGCCGTAATTATTGGTGCCATGCTGATTTCCCCATTAATGGGACCTATAATGGGCATGGGGCTTGGTATGGGCATCAACGATGGAGACCTTATAATAAGGTGTTTGAAAAATTTGGCTGTCGCCACCGCTTTTGCAGTAGCGACGTCGGCACTGTATTTTGTGCTGTCGCCTATCAGCGACGTGCGTTCGGAACTGCTTGCCAGAACGCAGCCAACTATTTACGACGTTATGATTGCCTTCTTCGGCGGTTTTGCCGGCATCATCACCACCTGTAGCAAATCGAAAGGCAACATTTTGCCAGGTGTAGCCATCGCCACCGCACTGATGCCGCCCCTCTGCACAGTGGGCTACGGCCTCGCCACCCTACAATGGCAGTTTGTGTACGGCGCATTCTACTTATTCCTTATTAATGCGGTATACATTGGTTTTGCGACTTGGTTAGGCGTCCGCATACTGCGCATACCCAAACACAAGGCGGAAGAAAAGCACAGCATCTTACTCAATTGGAGTTGGATTATTGTGCTGGTCATCTTCATTCCAAGCATATTCACCACCTACCAAATAGTAAGGAAAGAGATTTTAGGGAACCGCGTGACGCAATTCCTCAACGGAGAATTCGGAGAGAACAAAGACATTCAAGTAGTGAACCACAATTATCTGGTAGGAGACAGCATTAATACAATAGAGGTGACCGTGGTAGGAAAATCGCTGACGACAGAAGAGATTAACTTAATAGAAGCCCATATGGGCACCTACAACCTCGCAGACCATAATTTGAAGGTAGTTCAATCTTCTCCGTTAGAGTCGGAAAAAGACAAACTGCTACGCGAGCGCGACCTTGTGAAAACCTGGTTCAACGATATGCACGCACGTTCGCTATCCATGCAGTCTGAAAACGACAGTCTGCGACACGAAATAAAGAATATGCAGCAACACATCTTAAAGTTGAAAGAAGAAAACAAAAAGATTGAGTCAGAACGACAAGCGGCAATTCAAGAGAAAAAGAAAGCGGAAGAGGCACTGCAAGCAGAACAAGAAAAGGGGAAAAAGAAGAACAAACGGTAAGCAAGCGACAGGACAGTGTCCCAGGTCAATTCCGTAATATTCATTTACATATCAATATTTCGTAACATACAATTTGCTTATTCAATAAAAGAATTTATTTTTGCCTTAAATTCACTTATTTGTAAATACTGTAGTTATGAAGTTTCAAAAATTTGGCGTGGCACTGATACCCTGCCTCGCATTGTTCACGTCGTGCCAAGACGACAACGACAAGAAAGATTACGACAATTACCTTCCTAAAGGCAAAGAAATTGAGATTAGTGTAAACGCACTTTATTCAACCAACCACAAAATCAGTGAGAAAGCAGCGGAAACAGAAGCATTAGAAGCTTCAAAATGGTTTATTGGCAATGGCGAAAGAACGGTGACCTCTGTTAAGGCAATTAAAAGCGGCAAACAAAGCACAAACAAAACGTTGCCCGACACCATAGCGTACGCTGTGAACTTTGCCGACCTAAAAGGCTTCGCACTAATAGCGGCAGACGACCGTTCTATAAACCGGGTTCTTTTCTGCACTGAATACGGAGGCTATGATGCAGAAGAAATCAAGGCCAACGTAGAAATAGCCAATATGATTGAAAAAGCGACACAAAGAATCGAATACAACATAACCGATTTCGAAACCTACAAAGAGAAAGCGAAACAATACTGCGACACAAAGCAAATCAACGGAGACGGTTCTTCTGCCATTACGTCTGTTACAGAGTCAGAAGGTCCGTACCTATTAAACCTATGGGGACAGTTAGACGAATATAGCGCCCAGTGCCACAAATGTTCGAAATGCGAAGAAAAATCGGCAGTCGGTTGTGCACAATTAAGCATTGCACAAGTCATGTCGTACTATAAAAAACCAAACCAACTGTCGGACGGATACACCATTGACTGGGACAAAGTCTTAGAGAAGAAATGGATTTACAAAATAGATTCCACCAGTAAAAAAGACCTTCAACACCTTCTTGGATTTATACAAAAAAAGTGCGGGAAAAATATTCTGCAATTTGGTTGTTTGGAACATGGCGGCACACTTGCGAACTTTAACACAAACCTAAAATTCATTAATTATAAAGTCGACAATTATAATGACTTAAATGCAGATAACGGATCTAAATTACTCACGTTACTGCAACAAAAGAAATCGCCCCTAATCGTGACAGACGACTATCACGGATGGGTTGCCGACGGATATAAAGCGCTGACAAAAGACATTGAGACCCTAACCATTGACCCATATGGCAACATTACCACAGCGTCTGAAGCTAAACCCCAGAACTACGTTCATTACAATTGGGGATGGGATGGACTATACAACGGTTACTACGAGTTAGGCATTGTTCACATACCAGCATTAACAAAAAAATTAAATGGCACACCACAATACAACCGCGACTCGAAAAAAATATATTATATACGACCCGAATAAACTTTATAAAAGTTAAACAACATCAAAAAGGGGTTGTATCAAAAAGACAATAGTTGACATTTAGCTATAATTGGCAGACTAATTGATAGAAATTATAAAACAGAAAACAGGCCTTTTAGAACATACTAATATAATAGGGAAGGCCTTGGAAAACAGCCATCGAAGATGTCTTAGAAAACACCCTAACGGAGAAAACGAAAACATCAGAAAACCAAGGTTGATGTCACAATAACAAAGACGGTGTACCATAACTGAATTATGATACACCGTCTTTGCTTATAGCAACACGGTTAATTAGTAACCGAGAATCTTCATCATAGACTTGTAGCTCTGCTCTTTGGCGAAGAGTTTGGTGAAGTACTCACCATTTTCATCGCGGTCCACAATCACCAATTTAGGAGCAGGAATCAAGCAGTGTTGGATACCACCAAAACCGCTTAACGACTCTTGGTAGGCACCCATGTGGAAGAAGCCGACAAACTGGTCTTGGTCTTGCTGGTAGCGCGGCATGAAGATGGCGTTTGAGTGCGCCTCAGCGTTATAGAAGTCCATACTGTCGCAAGTCAAGCCACCGAGGTGTACACGTTCGTATGGCTTATCCCAGTTATTGATAGCCAAGAAAGGGAAACGCTGGTCGATAGCCCAAGTGTCGGGCAAAGTGGTAATGAAAGAACTGTCGATCATGTTCCACAACTCACGGTCGTTCTGCTTCTTTTGGTTAACGATAGAGTAAAGAATAGCACCACTCTCGCCCACAGTGTAAGAACCGAACTCGGTAAAGATGTTAGGTTCAGGAACGCCGTTAGCGTTACAAGTATTCTTAATCTGCGAAACGATTTCCTCAATCATGTACTCGTAGTCGTAGTTGAAATCGAGGTGTGCGTGAATAGGAAGACCACCACCAATGTTAAGCGAATCGAGCGTAGGACAGATTTTGCGGAGTTCGCAGTACTTTTCAACGCATCGGTTCAACTCGTTCCAATAATAAGAGGTATCGCGGATACCAGTATTGATAAAGAAGTGGAGCATCTTAAGTTCCACCTGGTCGTTGTTAGCAATCTTTTCCTTATAATAAGGAACAATGTCCTTATAACAGATACCCAAACGAGAAGTATAGAAGTCGAACTTAGGTTCTTCTTCGGTAGCCACACGAATACCCACTTTGATATTCTTGTCTAGTCCGTTAAGAATCATGTCCAACTCAAACACATTATCCAAACTTGGAATCACATTAGTGAACCCCTCATTAATCAATCGCTGAATGCCCTCAACATACTGTGGGCGCTTGAAGCCATTGCAGATAATGAACTTATCTTTAACGAGCAAACCATTTTCGTGAAGGGCGTCGATAAGGTTGATATCGAACGCAGAAGAAGTCTCGAGGTTCACATCGTGCTTCAACACTTCCTCCATCACGAAAGAGAAGTGGGAACTCTTGGTACAGTAACAATAGTTATAGTCGCCTTGGTATTCCACCTTCGCCATAGCCACATTAAACATGCGACGTGCCGCCTTAATGTTCTGGGCTATTTTAGGTAGATATGCAATACGCAAAGGCGTTCCATACTGCTTGATGAGGTCCATCAGAGGGACATCATACCAGTATAGTTCGTTGTTTTCCACTTTGAATTCTTCAGAAGGGAATTCAAAAGACTGTTCAATGAGGTCGATGTACTTATTCTTCATTTCGAATCAAATTAAACGAGTAACTGACTTACATTAGGCAGAAATCGTGCCAAGTAAATGAGTTGGATTGTAGAATTTTCCACAAATTTAGAAAAATAATCAGGAAAGGATAACATAAAGAAAGAAAAATAAAAGGGAGGTAGAAAGTTGAGACGTTCTAAAAAGCGAAAAAACATATATATTTTAGGTAATAAGTATTAGAAAAAGGTCAAATAATCGTTATCTTTGCAGTAAGACAGAAATTATAAAAACAATAACGATATGTTAACTCTCAAAGTTATTACAGAAGAGACCGACGACGTGATTCGCCGCTTGGCCAAGAAACATTTCGATGGCAAACAGATTATTGGCGAAATCATTGATTTAGATAAGAAGCGCCGTGCAACCCAGCAGGAACTTGACAGCACAAAAGCAGAAAGCAACCAACTCGCAAAGCAGATTGGCGGCTTGATGAAGGAAGGCAAGAAAGAGGAAGCAGAAGCTGCAAAGGCAAAGACCGCAGACTTGAAGGAAAAGAGCAAGAAGCTTGAGGAAGATTTGACTGGCTACGAACAGGAAATCACCAACCGCCTCCTTGTTATTCCTAACCTTCCAAACGAATTGGTACCAGAAGGTACTGGCGCAGAAGACAACATTGTTGTTAAAGACGGCGGCCCAATGCCAAACCTTGGAGAAGACGCACTTCCACACTGGGAATTGGCTAAAAAATACGACATCATCGACTTCGACCTCGGTGTAAAGATTACAGGTGCCGGATTCCCTGTATATAAAGGCAAGGGTGCACGCTTGCAGCGCGCCCTTATCAACTTCTTCCTTGACGAAGCCCGCGACCACGGTTACTTGGAAATTGAACCACCATACGTAGTTAACGAAGCATCTGGTTACGGAACAGGACAGTTGCCAGACAAGGAAGGCCAGATGTACCACTGCAACTTGGACAACCTCTACTTGATTCCAACTGCAGAAGTACCTGTAACCAACATCTACCGCGATGTTATTCTTGACGAAAAGGACCTCCCTATCAAGAACACCGCTTATTCAGCATGTTTCCGTCGCGAAGCAGGTTCTTACGGTAAGGACGTTCGTGGTTTGAACCGTTTGCACCAGTTCAACAAGGTAGAAATCGTTCGCATCGACACCCCAGAACACAGTTACGAGTCATTGCAGGAAATGCTTGACTATGTTCAGACCTTGGTTGAGAAGTTGGAATTGCCTTGGCACATCCTTCGCCTTTGCGGTGGCGATATGAGTTTCACCTCTGCCATCACTTACGACTTCGAGGTATTCAGCGCAGCACAGAAGCGTTGGTTGGAAGTTAGTTCAGTATCTAACTTCGAAACCTACCAGGCAAACCGCTTGAAATGCCGTTACCGTACAGCAGCAGACAAGAAGATTCAGCTCTGCCACACTTTGAACGGTTCTGCATTGGCATTGCCACGTATCGTAGCAGCCATCTTGGAAAACGGCCAGTGCGAAAAGGGCATCCGCATGCCAAAGGCATTGGTTCCTTACCTTGGTTTCGAATACTTGGACTAATACCCTATTGGGCATTCAATACAAAAAGAGATGGGCTTCCCATCTCTTTTTCTTTATAACAAGATACAGAAAAACTTTATGAGAACTTTACCTGCAGAATGGGAGCCACAAGGCTTTGTACAGTTGACTTGGCCACACGAGGACACCGACTGGAACTACATATTGGAAGACGTAACCACATGCTATGTGCGCATTGCGACAGAAATAAGCAAACGCGAGCCTTTGCTTATTGTCTGCAGAAACGCTGAGCAGGTACGCCAACAACTTAACGGAGTTGCCAACTTGCAGAGCATCCGATTTGTACAAGCCGACACCACCGGCCCCTGGGCACGCGACCACGGAGGTATAACCGTGCTGGACTATGAGGACAACCTCTTCCACGAAGTATGCAACCTCGACGACCCATTCAAGCCGGTTTCACCCATCTGCGACTGCGAAAGCCAATACACGGTACTGGACTTCTGCTTTAACGGCTGGGGATTGAAATTCGCATCGAACAAAGACAACTGCATCACCCGCGAATTGTTTCAGGCTGGGGTTATAGATACCAACTACGAGAACCGACTCAACTTTGTGTTGGAGGGCGGCAGCATTGAAAGCGATGGTGTGGGCACAATACTCACCACCGCTGAATGCCTGTTAAGCGACAACCGCAACGAGCAATTCACCAAAGAAGAGATAGAAGACTATTTAAAGGAGGCTTTAGGAGCCAAACGATTCCTGTGGTTGAACCACGGCTACCTTGCAGGCGACGATACCGACAGCCACGTAGACACCCTGGCCCGCTTGTGCAGTTACGACACCATTGCATACGTGAAGTGCAACGATCCGTTCGACGAGCACTATAGCGAACTTTTGGCGATGGAAACCGAACTTAAGGAAATGAAAACAGCAGATGGAAAGTCGTACAACCTAATAGCCCTGCCAATGGCAGAAAAAGTGGAAATGGATGGCGAACGCCTGCCAGCCACCTACGCAAACTTCCTTATTATGAACGGCGCAGTGCTGATGCCAACCTACGGAACAGCAAAAGACGAAGAGGCCAAAGCAGCCCTTCAGGAAGCCTTCCCCGACCGAGAGATTGTGGGTTGCGACTGCATACCGCTTATCCGCCAGCACGGTTCGCTCCACTGCATAACCATGCAGTATCCGTTTAAAATGGCAAAATAAGGCACACATAAACAAAGTGGACAGCCACAACCAAAACATAAAGGGTTGCAGTTTTTAATTGCGACCCTTTTTACAAATAAAAAAGAGATGAATATAACCACAACGGCAGGAAAGACGTCGATGGTACTGCTTATTGCGTTAGCCCTGTCGCACTTCTTCAACGACATGCTTCAGGCCATAATAACAGCAGTGTACCCACTGCTGAAGGACGATATGGCCCTGAGTTTCGCCCAAATTGGCACCATAACACTCTGCTACCAAACATCGGCATCGGTGTTCCAGCCCATAATGGGCATGTTGCTGGACAAGAAACCCAATCCGTACTTTCTGCCATTAGGTATGTCGTTCACCTTCAGCGGTCTGACCATTTTAGCCTATTCTAACTCATTCGGATTCGTATTGGGCGCAGTAGCGTTAGTAGGGTTAGGCTCATCGATACTCCACCCCGAAGCGTCACGCATGACCTCGTTAGCGTCGGGGGGCAAGCGCGGTTTTGCCCAATCGGTATTCCAAGTGGGGGGCAACACAGGCAGCGCAGTAGGTCCACTATTGGCCGCACTACTTATAGCCCCGTATGGCAGAGACCACGTGGCAGCAGTTGCCTGCCTTGCATTTGTTGGAATGTTAGTTATGGTACCTATCTGCCGGTGGTATCGCGGTCATTTGAAAGAGGCAAAAACCAACAACGGCAAGAAACAGAACAAGCAGCCCCAGCCACTACCCCGCCGACAAACAATGCTTACCATAAGCATACTGCTAATGCTCATATTCTCGAAATACCTCTATATGGCAAGTTTGAACAGTTACTACACCTTCTACCTTATAGAGAAATTTGGAGTCAGCATTAAGACCTCGCAAATACTATTGTTTGTCTTTTTAGGAGCAACCGCCATCGGCACCATTATAGGAGGGCCAATAGGCGACAAATTCGGACGCAAATACGTGATTTGGGCATCGATATTAGGAACTGCTCCATTCGCATTGCTTATGCCACATGTAGGTTTCGTGCCAACCATCATACTTAGTTTTTTGGTGGGATTGGTGCTGTCGTCGGCATTTCCAGCCATTATCATCTACGCGCAAGAACTACTGCCTAACAACATTGGCCTGACATCG
Organism: Paludibacteraceae bacterium; assembly: GCA_024401615.1. GTDB lineage: Bacteria > Bacteroidota > Bacteroidia > Bacteroidales > Paludibacteraceae > Physcocola. The sequence goes on along the minus strand of JAKSKS010000028.1, from coordinate 4,798 downwards.
GGCTTGTTCTATGGTTTTGCATTTGGTATAGCAGGCATTTCGGCAGCAGTTTTAGGCACATTGGTCGACACCTACGGAATCTATACCGTATACAATGTGTGCTCGTTCATTCCATTGTTAGGTATGGTAGCCTACTTCCTGCCAAACTTGAAGAAGAAACTCAATTAAAGACACCAACAAAATCGTATAACTATAAGTATATATTACCAAACCCACAAAAACGGATTGGTAGAAATACCACAATATGGGTATAAATATGACGGATTTGTGTGATTGTCCAAATAGCCAAAGCCTCCTAACTTTGCAAATGTAAAAAGATGGAGGACAAAATATGAGGAAACAGATTTCATTCAACAGCGCCAACGGCAAAATAGTTGGTTTATTAGATCTGCCAGTATTAGAAAGTGGAGAGAAATGCCCCATAGCCATTATTCTGCACGGAATAGGCGACCACAAAGCCACTCCATTCATGAGCACAGTTTCAGACAGCCTGCTGAATAAAGGCATAGGCACACTACGCATAGACCTTAACGGGCACGGAGAAAGCGACGGCAACTTTACCGACATGACCATAAGCAGTGCGGTGGAAGACGCCATTGCCGCCGTACACTTCGCCAAACAATTACCAGAAGCGGGTAGAACCTTATTAATAGGCCACTCGCAAGGAGGCGTCGCCTCTATTTTGGCAGCAGGCAGAATTGGAAACGATATAGACAACCTTGTTTTGTTAGCACCAGCCATTGTCTTGAAAGATGGTGCGAAGAACGGGAATATTCTTGGCGGCGAGTTTGACCCAAACCATCTACCCGAAACCCTACCTATAGTATGGGGCGTGTTGGGCCGCAAATACATTGAAGACGCCAAGCAACTGCCCATACACGAAGAGTTTTGGAAGTACAGAGGAAATGTAGCCATGATGCGCGGCACTGCCGACAATGTGGTACCCACACTGTATTCAGAAAAACTAAAGGAACTAAATAAAACGGCTGAACTTGTATTGCTTAAAGATTTTGGACACTCGTTTGAGCCCGATGGCAGCGAGGTGGGCAAATTCATAAACTAAAGAAAGTCTCTAAAAACACACCGTTCATATATAGCAGGTTGCTTAAGGAAGTTTGAAAATCAGCAACCGTCGCCACAAAAGTTACTATTAACAATAATAAACAGGTCTATTTGTTCGCAAATAGAACATAAATTTCACCCATAAAAACAGAATTGCACAAAGCACATACGTTTGTGCAAAAAAATGCACACGAACACTTGTAATGTGCATTTTTGTTACTATATTTGCACAAACGAAAACGAGATGTGCAATAAAAGTCATCTCCTATATTAAGGAATGTGCCTAAACACACCTAATTATATATTTAGTTATTGTTAATGTAATGTTTCCCTAACGGGAGTTTTTAAGGAGGACACTTTATGAATGAAGTAAAACCTGTTTATGATGATTTTGGTTGCGTGATTGACGATGTCGTTATTGCCATTTACGCAAACTAAAGATTAGGGAAAACCTACCCAAGGGTAGTTAAGGCGCACCAACAATGGATGCGCCTTTTTGTTTTACGTTAAACATTTATATTCTGAATTTTTGGCAAGAGATGATTTTTACTATATTTGTGAAGATTAGTTTTGCGATATAAAGACACGTCTGATGAAGAAAACACTCTTGCTTCTATTTACTACCCTAATAATTAGAACAGCATACTGCATTACGCCCTATCCAGACAACGGGGAACTGCTAAACTTGGGGAACCCGACTTGCGCAATTGGCAGACCTCTGAACGAAGTAGTTGCGGAACTACTGAAGAACAGTGACTTCTTTGATTTAGAAGAAGACTACATCACCTTCGAGACTTCGGAAGGCTTAAGCAAAACATTTTACGGGGAGAACGCACCCAAAAGATTGGAAGATCTGCCCGAACTAACCGACCAAGACACTCTGCTCTTTATTTCGAGACACTTCATAAAAAGCCAACATGAAGGAGGTATAGGAGACAGTTGTGCTATATTCGGCCTCTACTTCAACAGTTCGAGTAAAGATCAGAAACAAAGCGTGAAACTAATGCGGACAAGTTACTACACGGTGTACGAATCGGTTCCGTTAACCCCATTTGAAGTGCTTTTGACCCAAAGTTACTCTCAAAACGCCAACCGGCTACTTGAGTTTGTAAAGCCAAACTACCAGTACAACCTGTTTGAAGAAGGATGCCCCAAGCCTACCGGCAACCTGCAGAAAGCAGAAGAGAACAAGGCTATTACAGGAAAAATAGCGAACAATACCATATTTACAACAGAAACCTCGTATGTATCGGGAACAACGAGCACACACAAAATAAAATATAAGAAGGTGGATTATCTGCTGGGAGAGCTAAACTACTGCCCAATAGAAAACGAGATAGAAGAAACCATATGTGAAGGCGAGAGTTACCTTTTTGGCAACCATAAACTTACAACAACCTGCACCGACACCCTAAAAGAAAAAACATGGTATGGCGCAGACAGTACCACAGTGCTTCGCCTAACAGTAAACCCAACAGCACGCACGGAAGTCGACACCACTATTTATGACGACCAAACCCTTATAATTAACGGGAACAGGATTTACAAAAGCGGAGACTACAAAGAGACAGACGTAACCTACTTGGGTTGCGACAGCATTATAACCTATCACGTAAAAGTACAGCATAGCGACACGCTACCTGCAACCGAAGACACCACCTGCTACCCTCCACTAAAACCTGGCATAGTGGTCACACCTAACGGAGACGGGACCAACGACACCTGGCAAATTGTCCACATGGACCAATACTGCCATTACACCATTCACATTTACGACCGACAAGGGAAAGAGATAGTTAAGTTTAAAAATGAATACCCAGGTTGGGACGGCACCTACAACGGGAACAAACTTCCTTCTTCTGACTACTGGTTCTCGATTAGTTTAGACGAAACAGATAAAACGATAGTGGGACACTTCACCCTAATTTGGGAATAGCACAATAGGAGTTCGCAAAATGCAGGAACAAAACCTGCGACTACGAGGCAGAAACTGCGCTATTTGATATTTTCGACAATGGTAGTATAAGCTATATTAATTTTAGCCATCATACGCACACTTTCAGCACGGCGTTTGGCATTGCGGGGAAGGTCTGGGTGATGCAACTTGGCTAAGCGGTGGTAAGCCTCCTGCACATCTTCCTTAGAAGCAGATGGCTGTAGTTCGAGAACTCTATACGCCTCAACCAACGAAGGTACGGCACTAGTTGCCTTAGATTTGCCGTTTGAGGACTGAGATTTTTGTCCGCTTGCAGAACCATAATACTTAGAAGAGAAACGCCTATAAACCTCAGACCTATCACACTCGGTTCGTAGAGCACCATAATGACGCTTGAAATAATCGGCATACTTTTGCAAATTAAGTTCATCGACCAAGAAACTCAACAACAACCACTCATCATATTTTATGCCATCGTCTTTGACTGCCAATTTGTAAAGCAAATGCATAAAAGCCCGACGGTTGGACAGATCCATCTTCGAATTAATCTGTGCAATAGCATCTTTTAGAGAAACGTCGTCAATAGGTTTACCGATAGCACCTGTTGCGCTAACTTCATTAGGGAAATAGTATTTGTAGAATTTTTCAACCAACGACTCTTTTCCCGCACTTTTGGGGCTAAGTTCAAGCAACTCATTAACAATACGGGCCAAGTAAAATCCCAAAGAATACTTATTGCGGCAATTCCAATAGAGTCGCTGTAGATAACTGGTATTCGCATCGTTCATTTTCAGTTCCGACATGACCCTCATAATTAGTTCCCATTCTTCATCCCTAATACCGTCGCCAATTTTCGCTAACTTAAACATATTATGGACCATATCGCGACGATCAGAAAAAGAGACACCTTCCTTCATAATAGCAGCACACACTTCTTTTATGGAAGTCTGCTTATCCTGTTTAGCATAAAACAATATCCAATACTGTTCAGAATAACTATCAAAACCCGCATTTTCAAAATCTTTATTAGTCAGATGTGACCAATAAGGATTGAGAGCAACAACAGCGCCATAGAGCCTATTTTCGGCTTCATTACGTGGAGAGAGTTCATCGATTACAGGATGGTAGTCGATGTATTCACAAAGGGAGATGACATCTTTCAAAGAATTTTCAAAGCCGTCAGCATTACCCTCTTCACAATCGCTTGAGGACTTTCCACTGGCTTTAAAAGAGTCAAATAAAGTTGATAATAGAAGAAGCAGAGGGACGGAAAGGATAACACCTATTAACAAATAAGCCATAAGATAATACAGCCAGTGAAGTTACGAAGTAATAGAAACACAAAAGCCCAGTTTCCCAGGCTAAATTTTAACGATTAAATCAAGTTGTGGATGAGTCGGTAAGCCACCGAACCAGGGGAAGGAGTTGCTGGGCAATTGTCGGGATCGAACCAGCCAGCAGCAGAAAGTTCGTTTTCCTGCACCTTAATTTCACCGCTTTCATATTCGGCAGTGAACGCCAACATCAACTGGTCGGGGAATGGCCAACTCTGCGTACCCTTGAACTGAATATTTTTAACCTTGATGCCCGTTTCCTCGAAGATTTCGCGTGCCACGGCTCTTTCTGCAGTCTCGCCCACTTCAATGAAGCCAGCCAAAGTAGAGTAAACATCTTGGTTGCGCTGCACATGTCTGCCAAGCAGAATCTTGTCGCCCTTGCGGTCTAAAACAAGCACACAAGGCTCACTGCGGGGGAAATGAATTTTGCCACAAGTTGGGCAGTATTTAGCTGTTTCAACAT